>JACNHV010000339.1 GCA_014383445.1 Candidatus Desulfobacula maris
GGGATGAACCCATTCATTTTTCAACAAGCGTAAAAGAAATGATTGATAAATTCAGGGAAATTCTTTTCCCCGGCTATTTTTCAAGTGAAAAAATTGACGGGGCAAATCTTGTGTACAATTTAGGACAGGGCATATCCCAGCTTTATGATATTCTGTCAGAACAAATTATTCACGTGCTGAGACACGATTGCCTGCGGTATGGTCATGCATGCTCAGAATGTGAAGGCAGCGGCAATAAAGTTGCGCTGAAAGTTATCCAGGCTATTCCCAATCTTCGCGTATCCCTGGCTGAAGATGTAAAAGGTGCCTACGATGGAGATCCAGCTGCAAAAAGTCATGATGAAGTCATTTTTTCTTATCCTGGCTTATTCGCCATCACGGTTTACAGGATTGCCAACATCCTATTCAAATTAGATGTTCCCCAACTGCCTAGAATAATGACGGAACATGCCCATAGCCTTACCGGGATTGATATCCACCCGGGTGCAAAAATAGGAGAACGATTTGTCATTGATCACGGAACAGGCGTTGTTGTGGGTGAAACCAGTGTTGTGGGCAATAATGTCAGGGTGTATCAGAATGTTACTATCGGCGCTTTGTCGCTCCCCCGGAATGCTGGAGAAAAACTCAGGGGATCCAAACGGCATCCCACCATTGAAGACGATGTCATTATCTATTCTGGAGCTACCATCCTGGGAGGAGAAACCACCATTGGTGCCCGGTCCGTTGTGGGGGGAAATGTCTGGCTTACCCATTCCGTTCCGCCGGACACAAAAGTATTTATGGAGTCTCCCAGCCTTATTTTCAAACACCAGGAAACCCAAAAGGAGCTAAACCATGAATACCAAGCCTGATATCACAAAAACATGTGGCAATACCCCGTTGGTATATATCCGATCAGCAAGCCTGGAAACCGGGGCTGACATATATGGGAAGCCTGAGTTTTTCAATCCTGCTTCCAGTGTAAAAGACAGAATTGGCCTTGCCATGATTGAAGATGCCTTTAAAACAGGAAAAATCAATTCTGAATCCACCATTGTCGAACCCACCAGCGGCAATACGGGTATTGCACTTGCCTTTGTTGCCCGGGTAAAAGGATTGAAACTGATTTTAACCATGCCTGAAACCATGAGCATTGAAAGGCGGCAGCTGTTAAAACATCTGGGAGCCACCCTTGTTCTTACCCCAGGCCCAAAAGGGATGAAAGGGGCCATTGAAGAGGCAGAAAAAATTGTCCGGGAAACACCCAATTCGTTTATGCCTGACCAGTTTTCCAACCCAGCCAATCCTGAGATCCATCGGAAAACAACAGCACTGGAAATCTGGAATGATACAAATGGTAAGATTGATATCTTTGTTGCCGGCGTGGGTACGGGCGGAACGATTACAGGGGTGTCAGAAGTATTGAAACAGAAGAATCCAGATATAAAATCCGTAGCTGTGGAGCCTGCTGATTCGCCAGTTATATCCGGCGGAACCCCGGGGCCTCACAAAATTCAAGGTATTGGCGCGGGTTTCATCCCTGAAAATCTGAATGTGGATATTCTCGATGAAATCATTTCGGTTGAAAATGAACAAGCCTTTCAAGGGGCAAAAGATCTTGCCAAACAAGAAGGCATCCTCTGTGGTATTTCATCGGGCGCGGCCTTTCATGCGGCAAAGACCATTGCATCTCGTTCAGAGAATAAAGGAAAAACCATTGTGTTTATCATCCCGGACACAGGGGAAAGATATCTGAGTACGGATCTGTTTAAAACGACCTGAACCCAAACTTCAGGAGGAGATCAAGCCTCTTTTTTTCAGAAGGGGCACAGGATCTACTATATGCCGCGGAAACCATTTTTTCTGATCCTGGGCTCCCAAAGCCATTGAAAGCAATTCGGAAAAATGAAGAACTGGTATGGGGTTTTCAAGGCTGCACCGGATTTCAAGATTAAGGTGACACATGGAACAGGCCGTTACCATACATTCTGCCCCGGCTTCCATGGCCTTGGATATAATTTCATTTACAACCTTCTGGGCAACCTGAGGTTTTGCAACGGAAAGATATGTTCCGCAGCATCGTGATCCATATCCAAAAGAGATGGGGTCAGCACCCAGTCGTTTAAGGGTTTGCTCCATAATCCCGTAATAATTTTTTTCAAATCTTAAATCAGGGGGCATGGAAAGCATGCAGCCGTAATAGGGAGCAACCTTGAGGTTTTTTAATTTATCTTTGGGTTGGTCAATATAATCTTCAAGTCGAATTTTATTAATAATCTCAAAAAAATGGACAATTTCAAGATCTTCGTCAAACGGTTTTCCCCATAACTCTTCATACTCCTGCTTTAAGGCCTTATCTCTTTTAATCTTTAAATACATGGATTTTATCCTGATCAGGCAGCTTGGGCAGGCAATCATTAATGGGATTCCCTTTGGCACCAGGGAAATGTTTCTCATGGGAAGATTTTTTGCCGCATCATGGTCAATACTGTGGGCAGATGATGACCCGCAGCAGTTCCAGTCTTCAAGTTCTACGAGCTCAATATTTACGCGATCACAAAATTTCAAAAGGGACATGGTGTTTTCATGCCCTGATGCTTTGAGTGAACATCCTGGAAAAAAAGAAAATTTTAATCTTTCTGACTGTTGGCTGTTTTCATTTTTTTCTGAAGATTTTTTCAATAGCTTTTTTATCCTGAATTTTTGACGGTGTTAAATCCAATTTTCGTTTTTTCAGCATTTTAAGACCAACCCCCATATCGCTGAAAAGATCCATTTTCTTGAACTTATACCGCATCATAATCTCAAGCTTATGGGTCCTCCCATATTTTTTGACCGTGTTCAATACTTCGGTATGAAAATTCATAATATCAGGTTCCGCAATTTTAACACCCTGTTCAATAGCCTTATGGCGAAGGCCGTCCATTACAGCAGGTATGTCTATTGCCATAGGACAGCAGCTGCTGCAGGTATTGCACCCCACACACACCCAGATGGTGGAACATTTTAATGCCTCCTCTTCCATTCCAAACTGGATAAGGCGGATAACAGCATTGGGGGCATAATCCATGCCCTCTATAAATGGGCAGCCATTTGCACAGGTTTTACAATGCAGACAGGAATTAAAATCAATCCCTGAACTTGCCTTGATTTCATCAACAAGGGTTTGACTCCCTCCATCCTGATTTATCATACCATTTTTCCATCCTTCCAGAAGGGCGACATGTCTCTGAGCTTTTGAATCACAGGAACAAGGGTGGTGATGATTATATCCATCTCTTCCTTTGTATTATAATGGGACAGGGAAAACCGGATAGAACCATGGGCTGACTTAAAGGGTACTTTCATTGCCATGAGTACATGGGAGGGATCAAGAGATCCTGATGTGCAGGCAGATCCTGAAGATGCACAGATTCCTTCACGGTCTAATAAAAGAAGGATGGATTCTCCTTCCACAGCATCAAACCCAATATATAATGTGTTTGGAAGCCTTTGCTCAAGATCTCCATTAACTGATGAACCGGGAATTTTCTCCAGAAGCCCTGTTTGAAGATAATCCCGAAGTCCCCTGACCTCGGTATTCATAATGGGCAGATTCTCTTTGGCAAGCTCGCAGGCCTTTCCAAGCCCGATAATGGATACTGTGTTTTCCGTTCCGCCACGACGTCCTTTTTCCTGGTGACCACCAATCAGGAGGGGCGAAAACTTGAATCCCTTTTTCACATAAAGCACACCAATCCCTTTGGGGGCATGTATTTTATGCCCGGAAAGAGATAACATGTCCACCCCAGCCTTTTTAACATCAATGGGAATTTTACCGGCTGCCTGAACTGCATCAGTATGGAAAAGGATTCCCTTTTCCCTGGTTTTTTTTGCAATTTCTTCTATGGGAAACAAAACACCTGTTTCATTGTTCGCCCACATTAATGAAACAATGGCAGTGTTATCAGACATGCTTTTATACAATAGGTCCAGGTCTAAAAGTCCTTTTTTATCCACTGGAACAAATGTGACCTCATACCCCTTTGTCTTTTTAAGATGCTGATAAAGGTTATTAATGGCAGGGTGCTCAACATTGGAAGTAATGATATGTTTTTTTTCAGGAAAGGCTATAAGGGCTGCATTAATGGCTGCATTATCACTCTCTGTTCCACAGCTTGTGAAAACAATTTCATCTGGATCAGCATTGATGAAATCGGCCACACGCTGTCTTGCCTCTTTTACCTTTTTGCCCACCTGATCTCCAAAGGTATGCATGGAAGATGGGTTGCCATATAATTCCCCAAAATAAGGAAGCATTTCTTCTATGACTTCATCTGCAACTTTTGTTGTTGCATTGTTATCCGTATATACTATTTTCATTTTTTAAAATTATCCTTTAGCTTTAACGGATTCAAGAACCTCTTCAATCCTGTCCAGGCACTGGCCGCATCCGCCGCCGGCTTTTAAATAATTTGTCACATCCTCCGTGGTTTCAAGGCCGTTTGCTTTTACAGCATCAATTATCTCAAGATCGGTCACATCAAAGCATTCACAAACTATCTGGCCTGGTTTTGACAGAATCTGGACACCTCGAAAATTGGCAATAGCTTTTTTCAAAGCAGACTGCCCCATGACAGAACAATGCATTTTTTCTTTTGGCAGCCCTCCCAGATAATCTGAGATATCATCATTGGTTATTTTTGCAGCCTCATCAAGGGTCATTCCCTTAATAATCTCAGTCAAAGCTGACGAAGATGCTACAGCGCTTGCACATCCAAATGTCATAAAGGATGCATCCATAATTCTTTCATTCTTATTGACCTTTAAATATAGTCTCAATGCATCACCGCAATTTAAGGAACCTGTTTCACCAATGGCATTGGCTCCTTTAAGTTCTCCCACGTTCCTGGGTTTTAAAAAATGGTCTTTTACTTGATCTGTATAATCCCACATAAATTTTCTCCTTAATCAAATTTCTAATAAATTTGAGTTGTTATTTAAATTTATTATAAAAATACTACAGCGTGGTAGAATGTCAATAAAGACAATGCCTTTTTCTTGGCATTTTTTCTGACAAAATTAGTCCCTTAATTCAAATCCACAGGCAGGGCATTTGCTATCCTGATCAATTGGGTATTAATGACAGTATCCAGGATGGCAGCTCAAACCCTTTATATGGCATATAATCGTTCCCTATTTTTTTAAAGCTCCTTTATTTGTAACCATGGATAACATGACTCAAATCATCCATGCTCAACCCTCTCCTGATACCAAACCGGGTCAGGCAAAAATCATATTTTACTGGATCTTGTCTTACAACCTGTTTAAAGCCCTGGGTAATTTCAAGGGCTGTTTTCATATCCAGACTTTTTCTTTTGGTAAATTCAAGCATAATCCCTATCTTATGCATATGTGTATCCAGAGGCACAATCAATAGTGAAGGGCTTATCTTTTCCCATCCTCCTGGATCCACCTGATCTTTTCTTACCATCCACCGCAAAAAAAGAAGACTTCTTTTGCAGGCGCTCTTCTTTTGAGGGTCTGCCAGAAGATGCCCTATATCTTTATTTCTATTCATCTGTTCAAAAAAAAAGACAAGCCCAGGTATTATAGTTTCATCTTCAGGTGACATTCCCTCATAAAAGCAGTTTTCAAGGGATGAAAACCTTTTTAAAACTTCCCTGATTCCCCATAAGAGGTTGACCAGGTGGGTACCCTTTGCAAACCTGTATTGAAAATTTTTAAAATCATTTGCCATATCTTTTTTTGTCTGGCCAATGAGATAATCAAAGGGGTTGGGGTCAAGTTTAGCAAGAACAGTCGCAACCGTTTCCATAATCAACTCAACCCGTCCATAGGCAAGGCAGGCAGCGATAAATCCTGCAATTTCACGATTTTTTTTCTCAGGATAATCATACAGGAACAAAAGCGGATCAGGATTTATATACTCTCTTTTATTATATTGTGAATAGATTCGTTCCAGTTTGTCTTTTAAAAAAATCATCTCTTTGTTTCAAACCATATGTATAATGATAAACTTTTTGTCTCCCATGACAAATAAATGCAAATTCAAGTCCAGGCTATATCATTTTTTCAAAAAAAAATATATTTACATTTTTTGAAAAAATTACTTCAGACTCCCAGAAAATCCAGTCTGTGATTTTTTTAAAAAGCTGTGAAAAAAGTCCTTGACAAGGTAAAAATGTTCTAATAAAGTTATTCTAAATTATGGAATATTTTATTCCATAATATGGAATTTTATATTATACTCTATATCTTTAAACCAAAAGCCCGGTAATAAAATGATAGAGAAAATATGATAACTGGACAGATCCAAAAATCTGTGAAAAAAATTCCCTCCCGCCAGGGTGGAGCACAAAGCATTCGCCGTACCATTGACATTCTGCGCTCTGTCTCCAGATTCAATGAAACAGGAGCAAGACTGCATCAAATTGCGAAAGCAGTTGATCTTCCGCCGCCCACGGTTCATCGTATTCTGACTGTTTTACTGGAAGAAGAATTCTTATCCTTTGATTCTGCCGGTAAAATATATCATCTGGGGGCTGAATTATATTCTTTAGGGGCTGCAACCCAGCAAATTTCCCTCCGAGACCGCTACCGTACAACATTGCAACGGATCAGCGAGCAGACCGAAGATGGTACTTGCCTGGTTATTCCTTCCGGTCATGATGGTTTGTGCATTGATCAGAAACCAGGCAAATACCGCATTCAGGTGCTGGGATTTGATATTGGTGAACGACGGCTTCTCGGTATTGGAGCGGCTTGCCTGGCATTGCTCTCTTTTTTGCCTGAAAAACAAAGGGAAGATATTATTGCGGCCAATGCCCCCGGATATCTGAAATATTATGGAATTGAAGACAAAGACGTTAGATTATGGATCAAACAGACCCGAGAACTGAAATACGCAAACAGTATCCATGTTGTCAGTACTGATTCCATAGGTGTAGGCGCTCCCATTTTTAATAAAAAGGGACAAGTTGTGGCAGCCATCAGCATGGCAGGTATTACCATCAGGATGTCCAGGCAAAGATGCCGGGAAATAGCCAGTATCATCATGTCGGAAATTGCAGCCGTTGATCCGCCGCCAAATTAAGGAGATCCCATTAACGTCATGAATTTAAAGACAGATAAAAGACATCAACATACCAGCGCATGTTTAATATGGGAAAAGGGATGCTATGCCAGCCTGTCAAAATGAATTTAAACAATGGATTGCAGATCTCAGAAATGATTTCCATAAACACCCTGAACTATCTGGCAGTGAAACCATAACCACGCGGAAAATTTGTGAGGTGCTAAAACCACTGGATGCACAAGTTCTTACATTTTCAGATATGACTGGTGCTGTGGCTGTTTTCAAGGGTGAAGCACAAGATTCCCAGAAAGGCAGAACCATTGCCTTGAGAGCAGATATTGATGCATTACCTATCCAGGAAATGGTTAATAAAAACAATAAATCAATACATGCAGGAGTCATGCACGCCTGTGGACATGATGCCAACACAGCCATTGTTCTGGGTGTGGCAAAAAAAATCAAGGATACGGGTCTGCTTAAAAAAATCAATGGATCAATAAAACTTATTTTTCAACCTTCAGAAGAAAAATTAGGTGGTGCCAATGCCATGATTGAAAGGGGAGTCCTTGAAAACCCCCGGGTGGATCAAATTATTGCAGGGCATATGGACCCAAATCTGCAAGTTGGAACTGTGGGAGTATTCACCTGCATCGGCCATGCTGCTTCAGATCCATTTGAACTTGTGATAAATGGGAAAGGAACCCATGGTGCCCGCCCCCATCAAGGAATTAATCCCATTACAGCCGGCGCCGTTTTTGCGGCAAGCCTGGATTCGATTATTCCAAGGTATATCAGTCCGGACCAGCCGGCAGTGATCAGTGTGGGCACATTTCATGCCGGAGAGGCAGGAAATGTGATACCGGAACAGGCCATTATAAAAGGCTCTGTCCGCACCCACGATGAGGCGGTAAGAAGCAGGATTTTCAAGGCAATGGAACAATTGGTTCAGGGGATTGACAACATGTTTGGAACCAGATGTGAACTTGTCTTTAAACCGGGTGCTCCCTTAGGGGTTAACGACAAAGAGGTATGCGAGTCCCTTTATACGGCAGCCGTTGACGTATTGGGAGCGGACAAGGTAAAAATCCTGCCTTTTATCATGGGCAGCGAAGATTTTTACTATTTTGCCCAGAAATGCCCTGGCGCCATAATGCGATTCGGGTGTGCAAGCCAGGAAAATGGCATCACCCAGCCTTTGCATTCCCCCTGTTTTGATCTCCATGAAGATGTGCTTGAAATTGGGGTTGACATATTATTCAAAGCTGTTGAAAATTTTTTTTAAAAAATGTATGTATTTTAGGGCATTAAAAGTTTAACAAAGTGTTAACAAAGATAGTTTGAAACAAAACAATTAATATCAGGAGGGAAGTGAAATGAAGAAAAAAAGTATCAATTTATTGTCCATCTCGCTGTTCATTCTTATGTGTTTGTCATGTTTTTTACAGCCGGCCTTTGCCGGCAAAAAAGATGACACCCTGAATATCGCATTCAGTAAAGAGCTTGAAACCCTGGACCGGTATTTTAATACGGCCCGGGAAGGAATTGTTATTGCCAGGCATGCATATGACAACCTTTTATACCGTGATCCAGTTACCTATGAATACAAAGGGCTTCTGGCAAAATCCTTTAAATGGAATACAGACACGGAAATGGAAATTGTTTTAAGAGAAGGGGTTAAATTTCACAATGGCCAGGAATTAACGGCTGATGATGTGGCATATACCCTTAATTTTGCTGCAAACCCGGACAATAAAGTCAAAACCCAGCGATATTCAGACTGGATTGACAAGGTTGAAAAAACAGGGACTTACAGCGTAAAAATCATGTTGAAAAAACCATTTCCTGCGGCTCTGGAATTTTTGTCCGGCGCTAACCCCATTTATCCCAAAGAATATTATTCATCCGTGGGCCCGGATGGCTTTGGGGTTAAACCCATTGGAACAGGCCCTTACAAAGTGGTTGAGGTCATCCCTGGTCAGAAAGTTGTATTGGAAAAAAATGAAAACTATTTTAAGGACAGCCCCAAGGGCCAGCCTAACATTGGTAAAATAGTCTGGAGGACCCTTCCCGAAGTCAATACCCAGATGGCAGAACTCATGACAGGATCCCTTGACTGGATCTGGCTGGTTCCACCGGATCAGGCTGTCAAGCTTGCCGAGATACCGACACTCACCGTTACACCGGCTGAAACCATGCGAATCGGTTACATAGTGTTTGATGCGGCAAACCGTTCCGGTACAGAACATGGCATGGACAATCCCTATGTGAACCTGAAAGTCAGACAGGCCATCAACCATGCCATTAACAGAGATTCCATTGCCAAAAACCTGGTAGGTGGGCAATCGCGTTCCGTCTATTCTGCATGTTTCCCATCCCAGTTCGGGTGTGAGCAGGATGTAAAACAATATGAGTATAATCCTGAAAAGGCTAAAAAACTTCTGGCAGAAGCAGGCTATCCTAACGGGTTTGAAACCACCCTTTACGGATACAGGAACCGAGACTTTGCCGAAGCCATGATTGGCGATCTTGCTGCAGTGGGCATAAAGGCAAATCTGATGATAATGAAATATTCCGCACTCAGGGAAAAAGCCCGGGCCGGCAAGACCCAGATGCAGTTTTTAACCTGGGGTTCCTATTCCATTAATGATGTATCTGCCATTGTCAGCCATTTCTTTGAATTTGAAGCAGATGATTTTTCAAGAGATCCCATGGTAAGGGATCTGCTCGTGGAAGCAGATACATCAATTGATACGGCCAAACGCAAAAAATTATATTCCCAGGCCTTGAAATTGATTGCAGATCAGGCATATTGGTGCCCCATGTTTACCTATGTATCCAACAATTGTTATTCAAAAGATCTGGATTTTACACCCTATCCTGATGCAGTACCCAGATTTTTTCAATCCAAATGGAAATAAACGGATAAACTCATGTTGATATATACGTTAAAACGCCTGGGACTCGCCATAATTGTCATGATTACTGTATCCATGATCAGCTTTATGCTGTTAAGGGTCTCGGGCGACCCGGCCATCTCCCTGGCAGGAGAAGGTGCAAGCAGTGCAGAGATTGAATTTGTCAGGGAGCAATATGGATTTGACCGCCCCCTGATCATTCAGTATTTTGAGTGGGCCGGCAGGGCAATCCAGGGGGACCTTGGAAACTCAGCCTATGTAAAGCAATCCGTGGCACAGATGCTCAGGGAACGTATGGGAGTGACCATGACCCTGGGCATCTGTTCTCTCACCTTTGCCATGCTCCTGGCCATCCCCCTGGGGATGCTGGCTGCCATAAGGCCCAATACCTGGATTGACAGGCTTGCCCTGTCAATCTCCGTAATGGGCCAGGCCATGCCTTCCTTCTGGTTTGGCCTGATTCTGATTATCTTTTTCGGGGTGTATTTAAGATGGCTTCCCATTTCAGGCTCTGATACCTGGAAACATTTTGTCATGCCTACCATTGCTCTGGGATATTATGCCACCCCTGCCATCATGCGCCTGGTGCGTTCAGGAATGCTTGAGGTTCTGGCTTCGGATCATATCAGAACAGCCAGGGCAAAGGGATTGAGATGGCCTAAGATATTATTTAAACACACCCTTAGAAATGCAATCATCCCCGTTGTTGCCGTTGCCGCGGTCCAGCTGGGGTTTATGCTGGGAGGATCCATTGTGATTGAAGCCATATTTGCCCTGAACGGTCTTGGGAATCTGGCATGGGTTTCCATCTCAAGATCAGATCTGCCCGTTGTACAGGCAATTGTTTTGTTTCTGTCCATCATCTATATTTTTCTAACCTTTATGGCAGATATTTTCAATGCGTTTCTTGACCCAAGAATCAGGAGTTCTTGATCCATGACACCCACACAGCAACAACAATTTGATTCCGGCCTGGGCCTGGATGTGGTGTTTCCCACACCCGGCCAGATCATGGGTCAGAGAATGAAGACCCATAAAGGATTTATTCTTGGCGGTCTTATGGTTTTAATCGTTTTTATGATGGCAATTTTTGCCCCTTATATTGCCGGCCATGATCCCTATCAACAGGATCTTTCCAAGCGGATGATATCCCCAATATGGAGTGAAAAAGGAACATGGGATCATCCTCTGGGAACGGACAATATGGGCCGTGATTATTTTGCAAGGCTGGTGTACGGGTCCCGCATATCCCTTTTGATCGGATTCTCGTGCATGGCCATTGCAGCAGTCATTGGTATCTCTCTCGGGCTTACAGCAGGGTATTTCGGAGGCCTTGCCGATTATATCGTCAGTTTTATCATAACGGTACGGCTTGCTTTGCCTGCCGTGCTGGTGGCGGTTGCCGTGGTGGCCCTCATCGGCGGATCCACAAAGGTTGTCATTATGGTGCTGGGCTGCCTGATCTGGGATCGATTTGCTGTTATTTTACGGGCCACAACCCAGCAGATACGCGCCATGGATTATGTCCAGGCAGCACAGGCAGCAGGGTGTTCCGTTCTCTGGCTCATGATCCGCGAAATCATGCCCAATCTGTTTAACTCAATTGTCATTGTTGCCACCCTTGAAATCGGCAGGGCCATTCTTCTGGAAGCTGCCCTGTCTTTTCTGGGAATGGGAGTTCAGCCTCCAATACCTTCCTGGGGACTTATGATCTCGGAAGGAAAGGATTTAATGCTGTTTGATCCATACCTTGTCACCATACCGGGTGTAGCTCTTTTCTTCCTTGTACTTGGAATGAATCTTTTTGGAGATGGTTTAAGGGATGTAACATCCCCGGAGGGAAGATCATGAATGCCCTGCTTGAAGTAAAAAATCTAAATGTAGATCTAAACCTTCCTGCTGGAGCCCTCCATGCGGTCAGGAATGTCAGCTTCAGCGTACAAAAAGGAAAAACCCTCAGCCTTGTAGGTGAATCCGGGTGTGGAAAATCCATTACAGCCCTGGCAATCATGAATCTACTTCCCCCATCAGCCAGCTATAACGCAAAAAAAATGGAGTTTGAGGGCCATGATCTTTTAAAATTGAATGAAAAAAAAATGTCCAGGTTCAGGGGCGCAAAAATCGCCATGATTTTTCAGGAACCCATGACCTCTCTGGATCCCTGCTATACCATCGGGGATCAGCTCACAGAAGCCCTGACAGAACATAAACAGGTCAGCGCCAAAGAGGCTCTGAACCGGGCCGTCTTCCTGCTGGATAAGGTAGGAATAACAGGCGCAGCCTCCCGGCTCAAACAATATCCCCACCAGCTTTCAGGAGGTCTTCGACAAAGGATCATGATTGCCATGGGCCTTATGTGCGGGCCGTCTCTGATCATTGCCGACGAACCCACCACAGCCCTTGATGTGACCATCCAGGCCCAGATTCTGCGGCTTCTTGCATCCATACAAAAAGAATTCAACATGGGTATGATCTTGATCACCCATGATCTTGGAGTAGTGGCCAGAATTGCCGATGATGTGGCTGTCATGTATTGCGGAGAAGTGGTTGAAACAGGGAATATTACCCAGATTTTTAATCATCCGATCCATCCTTATACCAGAGGGTTAATAGAGTGCATACCCATTCCGGGCAAAACAAAACCCGGAGAGAAACTGGGTTCCATACCCGGGATTGTGCCCGCTCCTATTGGTGAGTTATGGGGCTGTTCTTTCAGAAACCGGTGCAGCCTTGCCACGGCTGAATGTGCAGACAGGGGTCTGGCACTGAACCACATATCAGACACACGATCATTTCGATGTATAAAACCCCCGAATGATATGCCAATTGGTACACCAGACGAAAAACCAGATAAAAAAATGGGCAAGGCAGATCCAATGGCTATAAAAAAAGAGGAGAGGATCTGATGGCCGAATATGCTTTAAAGACGACAGATATCACAAAAACCTATCAGATCAGTGCCGGGATGTTTCTTGGCAAAAAAAAACTCACGGCCGTCAACGGGGTCAACCTGTCAATTCCCAAGGGATCCATTCTCGGACTTGTGGGGGAGTCAGGATGCGGTAAAACCACAATTGCCAAAATGATACTGGGGCTTGAAAAAAAAACCAGCGGCGAACTGTATATTGGCGGAAAGAACATTTCATCCATGAGCCGCAAGCAGATTGCCAGAATCATTCAGCCGGTTTTTCAGGACCCTTATTCATCTTTAAATCCACGCAAATCCGTATCCAAGATTATCTCCCTGCCCTTGCGGGCACAAGGCCTTTCCAAAGGGGCTTTGGACATTGAACAAAAGGTGGATGAAATCATGGAGATTGTGGGACTGGCAACCAGATTAAAACATAATTATCCCAATCAATTGTCCGGGGGCCAGCGCCAGCGGGTTGCCGTGGCAAGGGCGTTGATCATGCGGCCTGAGGTGGTGCTTTGCGATGAACCCACTTCTGCACTGGATGTTTCCGTCCAGGCCCAGATTCTGAATATGCTCCTGGATCTTAGATCAAAATTAAACCTGACCTATCTGTTCATAAGCCACGATTTGGCTGTGGTGGAACACATTGCCACCCATGTGGCAGTAATGTATCTGGGCAGGATTGTGGAACAGGCAAGCACTGAGGATTTGTTCAGCAATCCCTGCCACCCCTATACCCAGGCCCTTTTAGCATCTGTACTGACACCTGATCCATCCATGGGATTACCTGAAGTTCATCTGGGAATAGAATATCCCAACCCCATTGATCCGCCGTCAGGATGTACCTTTCACCCGCGATGTGTTAAACGCAAGGAAAAATGTTCTCAAATTGTACCTGAACCTGTTTTTAAATCCGGCCGGCTTGTGGAGTGTCATTATCCATCCGATTTTTCTTAACTTAAAATAAATTATAAAATTCAAAATATGGAACCCATTCTAAATAGTGTTGGGACAAAAACCTGTTTGAATATCTGGATTTAAACTTTTGTAATCAATAAAATTTTTTTTAAAAAACAAGGAATTTTAAAAAATGAGCAGAAAAGGGGCAATAAGCCGAGCAGAACTATTTTTCGATGATGGATCATTTTTTTCACTCCTGTCCCAAAGGGTGGCCATCAATACGGGAAGCCGTGCCGATGACAGAAAACCCGGCATGCTGGAATATCTTGAACAAGAGATGATACCATCCCTTGAAACTATTGATTTCAAATGCCGGGTTGTCGAAAACCCTGAAGAGCCCTGTGCACCCTTTCTCATTGCCCATCGAATTGAGGATGAAACCTTTCCCTGTATTTTAATTTACGGCCATGGTGATACAGTCCCTGGTATGGATGATAAATGGAAAAAAGGTCTTTCTCCCTTTAAACTGACAAAAGACGGGGACCTTTGGTATGGCCGAGGAGCTGCTGACAATAAAGGACAGCATGCCATAAATATAGCAGCACTTGAATGCGTTATAAAAGAGAAAAAAAAACTTGGGTTTAATGTCAAGGTGCTCATTGAGATGGGTGAAGAAGCCGGTTCTCCAGGACTGCATGCCATCTGTGAAAGGGAAAAAAAAGCTTTAAAGGCAGATGTTCTCATCGCCTCAGACGGGCCAAGGATAGATCCTGATACACCCACCATTTTCGGCGGCAGCAGGGCCGTTTATAATTTTGACCTGAGTATTAATCTGAGGGAAGGCGGACACCATTCGGGAAACTGGGGCGGTCTTCTTGCCAACCCCGGCATCATCCTTTCCCATGCCATTGCCTGCATGGTGGATGCCAAAGGAAAAATTTTAATTCAAGCACTTCGACCTGAAAGCATTCCTCCTGGTATTAAAAAGGCCATTGATAAACTTACCATAAAAGGAGAAGGGGGCCCCAAAATAGATCCCCAATGGGGAGAGCCGGGCTTGAGCTCTGCCCAGAAGGTATATGGCTGGAGCACACTGGATGTGCTTGCCTTTGAGTGCGGAGATCCATCAGAGCCTGTCAATGCCATTCCGCCAAAGGCATGGGCAAGATGTCATATCCGGTTTCTTGCAGATTCAGATCCTGATACCTTTCTTCCGGCAATCAGAAAACATTTAGACGACCATGGCTTTTCCATGGTAAAAATTGAACCGGTTTCCAACAACTATGGACTTGCCACCCGCATGGACCCGGAAAACCCCTGGGTTAAGTTTACCACGGCGTCCTTTAAAACCACCCTTGAAAAATCAGGAAACCTGGATAAGGACGTTGCATTTTTACCCAATCTTGGGGGAACATTGCCCAATGATGCGTTCAGCCATGTTCTGGGCCTGCCCACAATCTGGGTTCCCCATTCATATGGCGGCTGCAGTCAGCATGCCCCCAATGAACATATTTCAGAAAAAATCACACGGCAGGGCCTGCAGCTGATGACCGGTCTTTTTTGGGATTTAACGGAAAACATGCATACCCTTTTCAAAGGAGAATAAGTTAAAATGCGCTCTGTGGCAGAATTGTTAACAGATTGTTTTCAAAAGCACAGCAAAAAAACAGCCCTGTCCTTTTTCAGGGGCAATAGGATTGAGACCCGGATTTCGTTTCAGGATCTGGATGTGAATTCAACAAAAATGGCCAGCCTGTTTATAAAACAGGGGGTGAAAAAATCTGACAATGTTGTTCTGCTCCTTGATAAATCACTTGTTTTTGTTGTTGCCCACATTGCCCTTCAAAAAATAGGGGCAGTGAGTGTGCCGCTGAATCCTGGATTTAAAAAATCTGAATTAACCTATCTGCTAAATGATGCAGCACCGTCTCTGGTTATCGTCAGCCCGGAGTTGGCAGGGATGATCAGACAGATTGACCCAACCGTAACCTGTATGGAAATAGACACAAAAATTGCTTTCCAGGCACTGGATATCTTAAATTCCTGTTCCCGTGAACTGGAAAAAATATGCATAGTGCCTGATGATCCAGGCCTCATCATTTATACGTCAGGAACAACGGGCAATCCAAAAGGCGCTGTTTTGACCCAGAAAAACCTTGTGAATGATGCCAGCGATATTATTCGCATATGGGAGATTTCAGAATCTGATACCTTATGCCATAGTTTGCCCCTTTTCCATGTCCACGGCTTATGTTTCGCCCTTCACACGGCATTGATTTCAGGATCGCATGTGATGCTGCTGGATCGGTTTGATCCAGACGTTGTTCTTGACATTTTAAAAGAGACCCGGCCAGGGCTTGCCTGCACAATTTTCATGGCCGTTCCGGCCATGTATTCAAAACTAATGGATGCGCTTCAGGGGCAAACCCCTTGTTTTGATCATATGAGATTGTGGACGTCAGGATCAGCTCCTTTGCCGGTCAAAGAATTTCAGCGGATAACCCAGGCCTTTGGAAAAGAACCTGTGGAAAGGGAAGGCATGTCAGAAACGGGCATGAATTTTTCCAATCCCCTGAAAGGGGAAAAAAAGCCGGGCTCCATCGGAATTCCGCTTCCCGGCGTTACAGTAAGAATTGTTGATCACAAGACATTACTGGATGCAGAACCCGGACAGACGGGTGAATTCTGGCTCAAATCAGACTCCATCATATCCAGGTACTGGAAAAAACCCGAAGAAACGGCTATGACCTTTGAAAACGGATGGTTTAAAACAGGCGATCTGGGAAAAAAAGATTCAGACGGATATTATTATCTGACGGACCGGCTAAAAAACATTATCATCACAGGAGGGGAAAATGTATCCCCCAATGAAATTGAGGGCGTAATCAACCGAGTTGATGGGGTTATTGAATCATCCGTTCTAGGTATTTTTGATGAAAAATGGGGTGAAAAAATTGTGGCGGCTGTGGTTAAAACCCCGGCATCGGGTGATATCAACCGACAAATCAAGGACACTTGCAAAGAACATCTCCATGACTGGAAATGCCCCAAACAAATCATCTTCATTAAAAAGCTGCCCAGAAATACTATGGGAAAAATCTTAAAAGAAGATCTTAAAAAATTATTTTAATCAACACTGGAAATCGCTTCTAAGATATTTTCAACCTATACCCATTCATTAGCAATACCCTGGGTACAAATTTTAATAAATCTCATTGATCAAGAAAGATATGCAACAAATGTATCAATAAAACAATTTGAGATATCGCTGGAAAATGTATTTTCTATTTCGCTTGCTGCCGGTATATTCAATAATAAAATTCCTTTGAACCGATAATTTATCTTGACTATATTTATTTTTGCATCTTAATATGACCACTTCATTTTTATCAATATATTTAAGGAGTAACATCAATATGCTGCAGGAAAAAAAGATAGGATTTATTGGAAGCGGAAATATGGGTGAAGCATTGATAAGCGGTTTGGTTCTTTCCAAGGCAGCAAAGCCTGAGAATATTATCTGTTCAGATATTTCAGAAGATACTTTAGAAGCAATTCAAAACAAATACAAAGTCTCAACAACAACAGACAATATTGAAGTGGCCAGAAAATCTGAAATCGTTATCTATGCAACAAAACCCCAAATTTTAGGATCCGTCCTAAAAGAAACAGCCGTGGCACTTGACCAATCAAAGCTGATCATTTCCATTGCTGCCGGTGTTCCTTTGGCTGCCATTGCCTTAGGACTTCAAAAAGAACTTCGGCTCATCAGGGTCATGCCCAATATCTGTGCATTTGTAAAAGAAAGTGCCACAGCAATTGCAGCCGGTGAATTCGCTTCAAAGGATGATGTAGCCCTGGCACGAGCTATTTTTGATTCTGTTGGAAGAACCGTCTTTATCCAGGAAAATGTACTCATGGACGCATTCACAGGATTAAGCGGCAGTGGTCCTGCCTATATCTTTATCATTGTTGATGCCATGGCAGACGCCGGTGTAAAAATGGGGCTGTCAAGAAAAGATTCGCTTTTTTTATCCACCCAGACGGTTCTTGGGGCGGCAAAGCTTTTGCTTGAATCAAAAGAACACCCGGGGCAGCTAAAAGACAGGGTAGCATCCCCTGGCGGGACTGCCATTGCCGGCATCCATACTCTTGAGCAGGGAGGGCTTAGAACAACCATGATCAATGCGATTGAAGCCGCTACCAAACGGTCAAAAGAACTGGGAGAGATGATGGTTAAAGATTTTATAAAAAACAATAACAAGAAAGACTAAAAAAGTTCAGGGCAGAAATTTAACATAGAATTGTATTTCTGCCCCGAACAATTGGCAAAGAAACTTCAAGGTGGAGTGATAAGTTAAGGCTTAAACTTCAAGTTCCCTTTTGAGCCAATCTCTTATATTACCTTCAACGGCATATACACCCTTATACTGTCCGATTCCCTTCATAAACTCTGTTTCAAGGTTTTTTGGAAGTCTGAAATTTCCAAGATCCTCGGAATCAAATCCTCTTCTCCTGACCAGTATTAAGGTGGGCGGCTTTTTCCATGTATTAATCACAAAATACACGGTTTCGTTATTATTATCCCTTGAATTATAATAGGCCTGTGATCTTAGCGGCCCCCACTCAAGATGAAGTGCAATGGCCTCTTCGGGTGTCATTTCCCAGTCCACTGAATTCACCAGATTGTAATTGTCTTTTATCTCATGAAGATTCATATGCGCCTCCAGGGTTTCTTTGTATTTAGCCAAATCTTAAAAATACCTGAATCTTTAATACAGCAAATTGCGTGCCGATATTAGCTTCTTCAAAGAAAACACTTTAAATAAAGGAATTTAAACGATGGAAGCAAGGAAAACTTAGAAGGATAAAATAATTTTACGTGTGACCTTTATGTTATGGTACAGATATGAGACATAATAAGCGAGTCATATGTGTATCGCCTATTTGCCAGATAGTGCTTGACCGAAAACCGCCAATTTTCCCGCTTTCGGTCAAGCACCAAATAAATTTTACCAGTTTTCACAAAGCAGTTCAAAAAACCCTGCCGGTTTCACACAGGCCGGGCACTTTTTCGGTGCAGCCTTTCCAGTATGGATATATCCGCAGCTCAGACATCGCCATACCATTTCTTCCTCTTTTTGAAAGACCCTGTCTGTTGCAATATTCCGGGCCAGCTCAAGATACAGTTTTTCATGATGCTTTTCAGCTACAATAATATTGTTAAATGTATCTTGTGCCCTCTCAAATCCTTCTTCTTTGGCTACTATTGCAAATTTGGCATACATATCCTCACTGACATATTTTTCCAGGGCTGCTGCTGAAAGAAGATTGGCATGGGTATCCTTGATCACACCAGTGGGAAAGATCCATTTTATTTCAAGCTCTCCTGCGTTAAAAAATTTAAAAAACCGCAACGCATGTTCAAATTCCTGATCCGCAGTTTCATTAAATATTTTTCCAATCTGGATAAATCCTTCTTCCATAGCTTTATCTGCAAAAAAATCATACCGTGTTCTGGCCTGGGTTTCAGCCGCAAAAGAGGTATGAAGATTAATAGCTGTCCTGCTTTCCCTGAACTTAACCATAAGCACCTTCTTTTTTATTCTTCAATAATAATGGCCTCTGCACCACATTCAAAAGCTGCCTGACGAACGATGTCTTTCAGATTTTCAGGAATCTCATCCAGTTTAATGGTGGATTTTAACTGATCTTCATCATACTCAAAAATTTCAGGACAAAGATCATTGCAGTTCCTGTCTCCCATGCACATTTTGCTGATCGTTACTTTCATTTTATACACTCCTTTTTTAAAATAATTTATTTACCATCTTACAACTTGCATAGCCTATTTCCGCATCCAGGCATGATATTTTCTGATCCATGCCAGTAATTTTTGGGGCGCATGTTTTTTTTTCCACAACCCGGCCGCATACTTATTAGCCTCGGCCATTGTAGGGTAAATATGAATTGTCCCTAAAATCTTATTCAATCCTATTCCATGCTTCATTGCAAGAACAAATTCTGCAATCACATCAGCAGCATGATTTCCCACAATGGTGACACCCAATATCTTATCCTTTCCCGGCACGGTCAAAACCTTTACAAATCCATGATTTTCAGAGTCTGCAATGGCCCGGTCAAGGTCATCAATCCCATATTTGACCATTTCATAATCAATCCCGGCAAATTTGGCATCTGTCTCATTTATTCCAACCCTTGCCACTTCAGGATCAGTGTAAGTGGCCCATGGGATGGTGCTATAATCTACTCTGAATTTTTTAAACCTGCCAAACAGGGCGTTTACAGAAGAATACCAGGATTCGTGGGCGGCAGTATGGGTAAATAGATATCGGCCATGAACATCACCACTGCAATAGATATTGGGAAAATTGGTCTGTAAAAATTCATTGGTTTCAATATGCTTAGTTCTGGTAAGTTCAATGCCAAGCTCCTCAAGGCCAAACCCTTTAACATTGGGGGTTCTTCCAAGGGCAATCAGGATCCTATCAAATGGGATCATAATTTGTTTTCCGTCATGATCACAAACCAATTGTTTTTGATCCCCTTGTTTTTCGTCTGGTTTTTCATCCTTGAAAACTTCAATGGCTTTGGCCGAATGATTCAAAAGGACCTCAATACCTTCTGCCCGGAATCTGTCTAAAACGATTTGGGCAGCATCAGGATCTTCTTTTTTCATTATCATCGAACCCCTCTGGACAAGGGTTACCTTTGATCCCAGTCTTGAAAATCCCTGGGCAAGCTCACACCCTATCGGCCCTGCACCTAATACCAACAGGTTTTTTGGCAAAGTTCTAATATCCCAGATATTGTCCGAGGTAAGATAGCGTATCTGATCCAGTCCTGGCAGATCAGGAACCATTGGTTTTGCACCCGTGGCAACAATGATATTTTTTGTGGTTAAAATTTTATCATTCACCTTTACTTCAAAAGGAGATACAATCTTTGCTCTGCCCTGGATACAATCCACACCCAACGTTGTATACCGTTCAATTGAATCATGGGGCGCAACTTTTTTAATAATGGATTGAATCCGTTCCATTATAGCGGCAAAATTAAAATCAATAGAAACCCTGTCAAACCCGAATTCTTTTGCTCTTCTGGTATAGGATAAAAGTCTGGCACTGGCAATCAAAGCCTTGCTGGGTACGCAACCAGTATTAAGGCAGTCTCCCCCCATTTTATGTTCTTCAATCAAAGCAACCTTTGCCTTGACAGCCGAGGCAATATAGGAAGCCACAAGCCCAGCCGCACCTGCGCCAATCACTACAAGGTTATAATCATAAACTTTCGGCTTTGAAAATTTAGAAAATACTTTTTGCTGTTTTACCATTGTTGTGAGCCGTTTTGCGATAATCGGGAAAATACCTAATAAAGCAAAGGAGAGAATAATGTTCAACGATAAAATCTGGCTGATAGTTTCTATTTTTGCAAGCTGGGTTCCGGCATTGATAAATACAATGGTGACAGGAAGCATTCCCAGTTGCGAGACAATATAAAAAACAGAGGTGCGAATGGTGGTAATACCCATTACAAGGTTGATCATAAAAAATGGAAACACAGGCACAAGCCTTAAGGTAAACAGATAAAATCCACCCTCTTTTTCTATTCCCTTATTAATAGCAGCAAGTTTGGATGAAAATTTATGCTGGACCCAGTCTTTAAACATGTACCTGGAAACTAAAAAGGCTGAAGTTGCGCCCAGGGTGCTGGCAAAGGAGACAAGGATTGTACCGTATAAAACTCCGAACAAGGCACCACCCGCAAGTGTCATAATAGCAGCCCCGGGAAGGGATAATGCTGTCACAAGAATATAGACGGCCATATAAATTGCCATGGTCTGCGATTTATGATTAACATAATACTCATTAAAGGCATCAAGTTCATTTTTCATCCTTGTAAAAGAAAAATAATGATCCAGGTCAAACAAAAAAAATGTTAAAATCAACCCTGCTAAGGAAAGCAGAAGTACAATTTTAAATCCCAATTTTTTATTCATTTATATTTTTGCCCATAAGACTATAATACTTTTTCAATGGCTTGAAATTTCTTCATAAATTTGCGGTCAATATAATCTTTAATCATAAATGCAATTCTCCCGCCAAACACCAGCCATTTTTTCTTGAATATGCCAACTTTGCCGCCAACATTGAAAATCAAAAGATAGTCAGGCCCAGGATTAAATACTTCAAGCTCTCCTTGTTCAAGGCTTGCCATCAAGTTATGAAGCAGGACAGGATTTTGCCTGACTGCATATACACCAACCTTATCCAGAGGCTGATCCTTAAAATAGATACAATCACCGCCGCCGAATATTTCAGGATATTTTTCACTTTGCAGGTATTTATTAACTAAAAGCCCTTTATCCGGCCCAACAGGCAGACCAGATTCCTCAAAGATGGTGGAAGGCTTTACACCCAGAGCCATGAAAATAAAATCTGTGGAAAATTTATCCCCCGTTTCAAGGCTGATTTCATCGGACTTGATCTGTTTTACATAACCTGTCTCAAAAATTTGAATACCTCTTTTGCCAAGGGTTGATATCACCCTTGATCTGATACTTTCGGGAAATCTTGCCATAAATTTTTTACCGGCAAAAATATTAATATCCGGCATATGCTGGTTTACTTTTTTTGCCAGCTGCCAGACATTTCCAGCCACTTCCGCAGATGAAGGCCCGCCTCCTACAATACTGACGATAATTTTTTTATGTAAAAACAATTTTTTTAATTTATCTGCAGCCTCCATTAGTTTTTCAATGGGTTTGACCGTGTAAATATTATCAGAGTCTTCAAGGCCTGCCTGCATGGGGACATAACTGCCCGCATTAAAGGAAACAACATCATAGGAAAATGTATGCCCTGTCCTGGTATAAATCTCTTTTTTATCCGGATCAATCCGAACGACTTTATCCTTTACAAAGATACCACCCTGTTTTTGAACCACATCCCTTGTGGCGAATCTGATATCGTCAGAACTGTAAGTCCCGCCCAGCATCCCGGGACCCATTCCGGAATAAAAGTGAAAAAAAGAAGGGCCGATCACTGTAACTTTAAACCCTTTTTCAACAAAAGAACCGATATTTTCAAGGGTCATCATGTGGGCATGGCCGCCCCCAATGAGTACAAGATGTTTTCTCATTTTACCCTCTCCTTTTACTTGTGACCTTTAGGTTACTTGTGACCTTTAACCTGAAGGTCACGCGCAGGTTACTTGTGACCTTTTGGGTTAAAGACTGTCCATAAGTTTGCCCAGACTTGCCAGATGCACTTTTTCCTCATTGGCAATCTTATTGATAATATCCTTTGATTTCGCATTCTCAATTTTTGCAGACACTCTTTGATAAAGATCCAGGGCCTGTGCTTCTATTGACATGGCAAGAGAAATTACATCAATTTCAGAATTCAAGTCGGGATTAAAAAGATCAAGATATTCTCTTGTGGAAAGGCCACCTTCCAATGCCTTGTTTTCAACCATTTTTTCAAATTCATCCCTGCTTGTTTCCCCATTGCTGATTTCATTGTATGCTTTATAAATAGACATCTGATGTTTTACTTCAATTTCAGATAATTTGGCAAAAAGATCTCTTACTCGTTCATTTTTTGCTTCTATTTCCATGGAAATATAGAAATCGCACAACCCCTGTTCAAGGGAATAGGCTACCTTTAATATATCCTGGGGCTCTTCTTTGCCGGTGAAAAGATCCATTCCAAGATCCTGGGGGCCGATGGCAGTTTTGGCATGCCATGCCTTTATCCCGCCGGCGACATTAAACACTCGTTTAAACCCTTTTCCTGCAAGCATTTGCGCAGCAACACGGCTGCGCCCGCCAACAGCTCAGTAGACCAAAGTGGGTTTTTCAGGATCAAGTTCTTCAAGTCTGTCAGAAAGCTGGGGTAGAGGAATAAGCGTGGCTCCGGGAATATGGCTCTCCTGATATTCCGAGGGCTGCCTGACATCCAGGATGGTTATTTCTTCACCTGGATGCTGAGAAATATAGCTTTCAGTTTCATTAAAATCTATTGATTTAGCAGGCGTTAAAAACTGCATCCATTTCATACATACTCCTCCTGGTTTGGTTTTATGCGTTGGCTAAAAGAGTTTATTCTCTAACGATCAAGCCTATCCAAGCGTCTTAAACGCCTTGGTACTAGCTCCACAGACAGGGCACTTCCAATCGTCGGGCAGATCTTCAAATTTTGTTCCCTTTTCAATTTTTCCTTTTCTGTCTCCTTTATCAGGGTTATAAATATAACCGCAATTCGTAGTTTGACACTGATACATATCCTTTGGTTCGGCCATTTTAATTCCTTTCTTTTAAACCAATACGTCCATTTTGAAATTCACTCCCATATTTCTGTTTCATTTGCACTGCAAATCTGTCTCACGCCCATACATACACCTGAGGCCAAGAAGAAAAATGATACAATATTTTTTTTAAACGGAACCCAATAAAAATATTTTCATTCATCAACGTCCATGTCTTCTTCAACATCTGCATCCATTATCATCATGCACTCATGGCACTCAAGCTCAATATTGGGGACATCCCCATATCGTTTTATAATTTCCTGTTCAGACAGATGAGAAACACCGGAACACCCACACTGTGGACAAGACGTTTTTATCCTGTATTTTTTTGTCATAATAACCTCCGGGTGTTTGAAATAATTAAGCCTTGTTGACTTTATTACTTGATTTGAGGATCATTTGGTTTGCCTGCGCAATCAGGCGTATAGCAGGAATTATCAACAAAGGAACAATCGCTCTTGCAAGATGGACACTCTTCAGGCGGGGTATCGGCTTCAAAGGTATACCCGCATTTATCACATAACCAGCTAACCATAATTTTTCTCCTCTTTTTATAATTGCTACCTCAAAGTTTTCCTGTTTTCGGCCAGGCACTATTTATCTGATTCATTAATTTATCAAAATTTAATTCAAAAAACATGCCATATTTGTCTAAATTGTTTTTATCAAGTTATTTTATACCTTACCAACAAATTACAATTGGCAATCAAATACAGACGAACTCACCTTTATATCGGCCTTGTTTTTTCCTTAAACCAGGATGCCACATCCTTATCCAGACTTGGGGACAATTTTTCATATACTTTGGCATGGTAGGTATTGATCCAGTCTTTTTCATCTTTGGACAACAAATTTGGGTCAATCAGATTGCGTTCAAAATGACAATTGGTCAGGGTCTCAAATTTCATAAAAATCCCAAACTCATTTTCAAAAGCCTGATCCACAAGAATCATGTTTTCAAGCCTTATGCCATATGCGCCCTCTCTGTAAAGGCCCGGCTCATTGGTCAGCACCATGCCTTTTTCAAGTTTTACATCAACAGGATGGGGGCTTATCCTTGCCGGGCCTTCGTGAACACACAAAAAAAATCCAACCCCATGTCCTGTACCATGACCAAAATCCATTCCCTGTTTCCATAAATACTGCCTTGAGAGCGTGTCAATCTGAAAGCCCTTGGTACCTTTGGGAAACAAAGTTGTTGCCACTGCAATATGGCCTTTCAGCACCAGGGTATAATCTGTTATCTGCTGTTTTGAAGGCTCTCCTTGAAAAATGGTTCGGGTAATATCTGTGGTACCGGTAAGATAATTTCCCCCGGAATCTGTTAAAAACATCCCTGTATCACTAATGGCCACATTTGTTTCAAGAGTAGCTGAATAGTGACACATGGCTGAATGATCCTGAAAGGCCATGATGGGATCAAAGCTGTTATCAACAAACAAATCCTGTTTTTTTCGAAACCCATAAAGTTTATCAGCAGCAGAAATTTCAGTAATTCGCTCATCATCCGGCAGATGCTCAAGCCAGAAAAGAAAACTTACAACAGCCACGCCATCTTTTATTACAGTCTGCCTCAAATGGTTGATTTCAATATCATTTTTTATGGTTTTCAGTGCAATGGCCGGATTGGAGTTTTCAATAATTTTACATTTTTTATTAATAGACTGGTAGAGCCGATAGTTTGTATTTCCAGGATCAACCAGAATGATTCCATCATCCTGGATTTTCAATAATGAAGCATATATGTCCTGGTAGTCAAGAATATCTATGCCATCCCGATTCAACTCTCCTACAAGCGCATCATTCACTTTTTCTTTGCTGACAAACAAAAACACCTTTTCAGGGGCTATTAATACAAAGGCAATATTAACAGGGTTAGTATGAACATCCTTTCCCCGAAGATTCAAGGTCCAGGCGATATCGTCAAGGGTTGCCATTAAATGATATGATGCACCTAAAGCATCCATCTGCCTGCGGATTTCCCTGAATTTATCACCACGGCTTTTTCCGGTATATTTTTCCGACAGGGAAAAAGCTTGTGAATTAGGCCTGACCGGCCGGTCTTTCCATAATTCAGTGATAAAATCAATTCCCGTATTAAGACAAAGCCCTTTGGCCTCAATCTCTGCTGTCACCTTTTTTACATCAGCCATGCTAAACATATTTCCATCAATACCGATGGTATCGCCGGACTTCAAAGTATCTGCCAGCCATTTCTCAACGGTGGGAACATCAGGTTCCCCCATTTTAAATAGTTCAAACAGTGAACCTGAGATCTGCTTTTCAGCCTGAAGATAGTATCTGAAATCGGTCCATAAGATGGCGTGTTCACTGGTAATAACAGATGTTCCGGCAGAGCCTGAAAACCCGGTGATCCACTTTCTTGCCTGCCAGTGTTCGGCAACATATTCACTCTGGTGGGGGTCATTGCTTGGAATAATAACAGCAGAAATATTGCTGTCTCTCATCAATTGCCTGATGCAATCTATTTTTTCATTTGTGTTCATGATTCAACCTTTTTATATGAAGCATACAATATTTTGAATCTTCCCCACAATTGTTTTTTATCAATTCATACAAAAAATGTCTACCATGACGTAAAAAACTCTAATGGGATTTTGTCATCTCGGCTACAGTTACACTTGGGGATAAAAAAATACAAGGTGCTATATATTGTGGTTGGTTGTTTTTGAATAAAAAGAGGACTGATAGAAGATGGTCCGGGGTCCTTATTTAACCTTACCTTTATATCCGTGTATTTTTTAAAGGCTCTGAGTCTTCATTCTCCTTTAATCAACTGAAGCCTGTCTTTTTTATTTTCAAACGGAAATTTTAATATCAATTTCAAATTTTTTTTATGTATTATAAGATAGACAATTTTCTTTTAATTTATCTTTTGAGGGAGACATATATTGAATCTATTGTATTTGGTTCTGGTTGCTGCAATTGGAGGGGTTGCCGTTACTTTTCAAGGACAACTCATCGGCATTATAGATAAAAATGTAGGGACAGTTGAAAGCGTGTTCATAACTTACGGAGGGGGTGGACTTATTATCGGGATTGTCATGCTGCTCTTGAGGGGCGGAAATTTATCCTCCCTGCAAAGCATTCCCAATTATGTTTTTTTAACCGGTCCTTTAGGCCTGGTGATAATTGCAACCATCGGGTATAGTGTTCCTCGCCTGGGTCTTGTGACTGCATTCACAATTCTTGTTGCATCCCAGTTTATCATCGCCGCAGTCATTGATCATTTTGGTCTTTTAGGCGCAGATATACGCCACATAAACCTTTCCCGTTTATCTGGCATCAGTATTATGCTCCTAGGCATCTGGTTGACAATTCGTTAAAAGTACTTTGCTGAATTCATTTAACTCAAGCGTTGCCGGAAGAGGAAGGGAATGTCGGTTAATAAAATCAGGTCATTCATCTCTGGTTCGCTATTTGTGCGGAAATGCCAGGATTGGCATTTCCGCACAAATAGCGACTTATCAAAATATTTTCAATCTTCTAAATCGATCAAAGTCTTGCCTGGCTTGGGCTGCAATGCCCCTGGGTCAAATTCCACAGCGCTCGTGAGAAAAGCTGCTCAAGTCATAAAATGTTTTTGAAATACCCTGCTTTTAACAAAAATCGTCCTAATAGCCAATTCCCAAAATTATATAAAATTAACAGGCTCATATATATTCAAGTTGAATTTAAGATACATTTAAAATAGATTGAGGCTAATGCAAATGGCAATAATCATATTTTTTTACAACGATAGTAAAATCCATGGAACAAGGAGGAAACTTTGGAAGTTTTAAATTTCAAAGATTGTGAAGACGTAAAAATTGAGAAGTTCCCCTTTAAAGGAGAACAAAGGGATGTTGTGGGCACGAGCATAAGATGGTTATCCCGTTCTGGTGATGATGGTACAGGAAACCCGGAATACGGCCTGAGATATTTTACCATTCAACCAGGTGGTGAGATCCCTATCCATAATCATTTTTATCATCAGACCATGTATTTTTTAAGCGGTGAATGCGAATGTTACCTTTATGATAACAAGACTGAAAAAAAACTTAAAACCTGTGTAACCGGACCAGGAGATTTTGTTTATATTCCAAGCATAGAAACCCATGGGATGAAGAATATTGGAAAAGGACCTGTTACTTTCCTTTGTTGCATAGCAAATGTATACGAAAATGATGACTAATAGCCATACGTCCGGTATTTTTCGGTAAAATTTTTAATCCGGATTATAGCCAGTAGGCCCGCTTCAACTTTTTATATTATCAACTGTAATCTGGAAGAATGCCTGGAAATGATTCTCTCGGCCTATATAATGGAATTGAAATTTCGTTTCTGAAAAATCTCAAATACCATATGTAGTATTGCCGATATTTTTTTAAAACCCCATACTATGACAAGTCTCCTCCGGTCAAATTTTGATTGCGGTCAGCACTGGAAAAAGAAGTCAACGCCTTTTGATTAAATGCATACAGCGACTGTTGATAGACACATTAAACACCTTTTTACTATTTCAAAAATGATATGGTATATCCAACAATCCATACTACCTAAACGGTTTCTCATGGATCGTTTCTAAATAACCGGCTCGACCGTGTGCATTTTGTTTGTTGAATATTCGTTCTATTTTTTTATATCTTTCTTTTAGGCCCCGAAAAGTGGAAAATAACTCGAAAATCGAGGTGTTTTTCGAGATAATATACCCTAATTTCATCTGGTTGTCGTGGTCCGGCCCCTTTTAAATTAGTTTTAATCCGTTAGCTTGGGAGACCTCTTAGACCTCTTTTTTTTATTTCATCATGGCCGTAACAATACCATACGCGGCCATCATGTTACCAATTAGCGAACCATCTTTACGTGTTAAAAATTTTTTCTCAAGTGTTCTACTATCAAAATGTTCCGTCATCTTCAAACCCCGTTCATCCAAAAATATCCCGATTTTGCCTTCATCAATGGAAAATATAAACTTTTCATCTCCATATTGCTTTTTCATGATTTGAAGTATCTCTTTTACACCATACCAGTTATTTATCTCCCCTGACGGAATTGTAACAAGATAGTCGAACGCGATGATGCTGTCAGAATTTGAAAACCGTGTAACCACTTCAAGGGTTCTGTCTACGGATGCCGGCTCAAGATACATGGTCACCCCTTCCCATATAAAAAGCGTTTTCAGATGGCGATCATACCCGGCTTTTTCAAGAACATCCGGTATTGATTCTTTGTTAAAATCTACAGACGTAAGCGTGACATGTTCAGGTATCCTTATATTCGCTTTCTCAAGACATTTTTTTTTATTGTTCTGGGTTGAGAGGACATCCAACTCAATAATTCTGGTCGCATTGTTTAAATCAGCAAAGCGGAGAATCCTTGTATCATAACCTGCTCCCAGCAACACTATCTGGGGGAAATTATTGTTCAGTGCATCTTTAAACAGCCCGTCATAAAACGCCGTTCTTGCAATCATCAGTTCATCCATTCCCGGAATTATTTTTTTCAGCTTTGCTTTTACCAGGGACCTGATGAAAGTGAAGTTGAGTATAAACCGCTTGAATGAGGGCAGGAAAAACCGTGACAGATGATCCGGTCCATGAATCTCATTGTTGTTAAATTCATGGTTTGCCAAAGCTCTGTGAAATGCTGCAAGCATGGCTGTTTTAGATGATTTTTGGTTATTATCTTTATGTGACATTTAAAAATTCCTTTTTTTACCCTTTATCCCTGCCAACACTTAAATTAGCGGCTGGTGGCTGTTTGCAAAAACAATTGATACGTTAAAAATAATCGTAACATTGAGGTGTTTCAAAAAGCGTCGCTGTGCACCAGTCCGAGTTAATTTGCTTTGTTAGCCATTATTTTAAGTGATTCAGATTCATCTTTAATTATTTTTAGCATTTTTTTTCGAGTCAATCCACTAAATGGTTTTATCACTGACCAGTATAATCCAAATGTAAACTTGGTAATTGGCGCAACACACAGCACTCTGGTTTCAGTACTTACTTTTGTTCTATTTCCTTCCATTTCTTCGAATTGAAAGTTCCATACGACTTTTATCCATGGAGAAATGGAGTTATTAATAAATTCTTCATAACTTGGAATTTTTGCAATTTTAACCCTTGCCCAAAAACCAATTAAATTCTCATGTGGAAAATTCTCTTCAAGGTTTGAAAAACCGATATCGTTTATAAAGTTTTGTAAATTTAGTCTTTTTGTTGGTAGCCTGCGGAGTTTAAATAAAAATTTAATACTTTTTGATTTAGATAGGTCAACGTCTTTTGCAATTTGATACACATTTTCAATTGGGTAATTTACCACTGTTTCATGGTATTCATTGAATGTGTATTGGGGCAGATACTTGTCAATTAGTGTTTTTTTTTGCATTTTTATTATACCGAATAAGATTAAATGTTGTCACATCTTTTTGTGGCTGGACCGGACACCGCATTCCAGAGTCCTAAATTGCCTGCATGCCGACGAACGAACTGCCCGGCATCAGGTCTGAAATCCTGACGGTTGAAAAACCACTTTCCTTAAGCTGCTCCTGAAGTGTCGCAGAATCCGGCAGCGGCGTGACTCCCTGCATTGAGGCATTGGCCATGTTCAGATTTGCCGCTGCAAAATCAGCCATTTTCCCCTGCATTGTCATGACGATGGCAAGGGTTCCACCGGGAGCCAGCCTGGACCGAAGTGTTCTGAAAAGTTCCGGGCGCTGATCAACCGGAAAATAATAGATCAGGTTAACCAGGGTGATCAGGTCAAAACGGGGGATATCATCCGGCAGGTCCCGGATATCCCCTTTGATTATCTCGAACCTCTCGGTCAACCCCCACTTTTCTATATTCTGCATGGCCTGTCCGGCCGCGGCGTCATCGATGTCAATCCCCAGGCCGGACAGATCCGGGTTGATATGCATCATGCTTTTCAACAGAAGGCCTGATCCACATCCGATGTCTAAGACCCGTAATCCCGGGCCCTGGGGCACAATGTTCTGCAGAAAGGTTTTGATCAAAGGATCTGACAGTTTGGAAAACCTGGCAATAATATCCCCGGCTCGTTTCAGGTCATCACCCAGGTCGGCGCCTTTCATTCGAGCGGCGGCATAGCGGTATGAATTGTTGTAATAGGTGACATTGGCCTGAATCACTGCCGACAGGGTATCCCCATGTGCTCCGACCATGGCTTGCGATCTTTTCCCCTTGATACCATAAAGGTCGTTTTTGCAATTCAGCTCTTTTATAGAAATGCCAACTTTAAGCAAGGCATCCAGAATGTCCAGGTTTTTAACCCCCAGCTTGTTAATCAGGTCATCCCTCGAACAAGGAATTTTCAGTGCATCAAGAAGGCCGGATTCAACTGCAGCATACAGAAAATGATATCTGACCATCCCTTTAAAGTCTGAAAACACGGAAAAAAGCCCGGGTATTTTAAAAGTTTTGAAAAACGAATAGAAATATTTAAATTGCATAGCATTACTCCTTTGTCATTATTGGGGTTGCCCGACACCTGTAAGAAGCTGTTCGAGCAGTCCTTCCAGCGTGCTGAGCATGGTTTTCACATCGATGTTGGGGCTGTTCAGCCCTTCATAAAGAACAATCAGATAGTGGGAGAAAAAAGCCCTGGCGCACAGCAGAGTGTCTGCCTCGGGCCGGATCTCATCTCTCTCTTTGGCCTGTTCCAGCATATCGCTGATCAGGAAAACGAATTCAAAGGCCTGGGTGGTCAATTTTTCTCCCCATTCTCCTTTTACAAACCAGAGTTCTTTTAACAATGTCCGGGACAGGTCGGGGCGCTTTGTATAATAGATGTAAAAAAAACGGGCAAGATGAAGAAACCGGTCACATACAGGGACTTCTTCGGGCATGCTTTTCATGACGTCCGCCTGGGTTGCAGTTAGATCATCCAGTAACACGGCAATCAACAGGGACAATTTGTCCGGGAAATGGCTGAAAACCGTACCGACGCCCACTCCTGCCCGCAATGCGATTGCCCGCGTGGATGTTTTATCAAAGCCGAGGTCGTTAAAAAGATCCCGAGAGCTCTCCAGTATAATTTTGCGAGTATCTTCTTTTTGAGCTTGTCTCCGGTTTCCGATACTGGTTTTTTTATTTTCCATTTTTACCTTCAATAGTCGGGATTTATGAACATGCTCATTAATTGAGCGTGCTCAATATATCGAAAGCATATATTTAATGCAAGAAAAAAATGAAAAAGACTGCAGGTTTAAACCGGAGGTTCTTCACATCATATTATGTGGTTTTTTTGATTTGGTGGTATGGGGAATAACACTAAAATTTGCGGTGAAACCCGCAACATTTTTTTTGTTTAACATTTCTAAAAATAGCTTAACTCAGCTTCCAGTTTTTGGGGGAGGATCACCAAGCGCTTATAGACAAAGTAAACAGTATCAGATGTTAGTTTCGAATCAACTTTTTATATTGGAGTTGAATATTCCTGTCCTTGGTTGTACAACATCTAACAACTCTTTTCTATCAATACCATTGCTCTGAACTTCAGTTGTATTGTATAGTAATTCATTATGACATCAATGGACTTACAAACCATCTATGACACCTATTATGATCGGATGATCAGCTACATTCGTGGCAAGATCAATGATCCGCATCTAACTGAAGATATCTGTCAGGATGTATTTTTAAAAATTCAAAGTAATCTGGATAAGCTCAATGATGAAACAAAGCTGGAAACCTGGATTTTTAAAATTGCCAAATTCACTGTTATTGATTTCTATCGTTCTAAAAAATCTGAACCCCTACCCGATTTGGTTAAAAGCGATGCTCAGATAGAAAAAAACATGGCCGTGGCCCAGGGAATTGATGCCATCAACGCCATCATTGATACTCTTCCGGACAAATATGCCCGAGTGTTAAAATTATTTAAACTGAAAGAGTTAACTGCCAGAGAAATCGCATCAGAAACCGGACTTTCCCTTTCTGCTGTCAAATCAAGGCTCCTTCGTGGCAAAGCCATGCTGAATGAAAAACTAAAGACCTGCTGTAACGTTCAATACAGCGCAGATGGATCTATATCTGATATCAATTGCACTGACAATTACTCACGGATTATAAAACAACCATAGAAATTGACCTGGAAATCAGTTTTTTGAATCTTTTCCATCTCCTTGTTCGACATACTTATTAAATTTAAACGAACAGAAAGGAGATAAAAAATGATTCGCAGTCTGATTGTAATTTTTCTACTCTTGACAGCCATCGGATGCGCCAGCACCAATCCCAGAGAAAAGGAGATGAATATGACACCATTTGATGCAAGCACACCATTGGATATGACAGGTAAAACCATTACCCCCTATATTCTTTTTCATGCGGCAAAGCACCTTCAATCCATTGAACCAGATGAAGTACTAATGATTGAAACCGATATTTTCAAAGCTATTGAAAGTGATATCAACGCATGGTGCAGAATGACCGGGCATCTATTGGAAAAGACAGAGATAAAAGAAAAATCTCAACTCTACTATATTCGAAAAGGTAAACCTGATCCAAATCAAAAATCGTTGGCCATGATTATATCCAGTACCTCTCTTGAAGAATTATTGTCCCCACTGGGACTGGCACTAAGTGCGGCCATCAGTGGCAGACAGGTACACCTGTATTTTCAGGGGCCGGGAACCCGTCTTCTTAAAAACGGTTATACTGCCAGCCTGGAAGGGATATCCAAGCCTTTTACTGGGTTTGCCAAAAGCGGTCTTGAAAAGGCAGGGCATTTACCGGCAGAAAAAAAAATCCGTCAGTTAAAAGAACTTGGTGCCATCTTTTATATCTGCGGTGGCTCCATGGATCATTTCGGGGTAAAAGAAGCAGATCTGATTTTTGATGATATTGTCCAGGCTGAATATTTTACGATTCTTGAAGTGATGGAATCTTCTGATGTAATGATAATGCTACAATAAAAAAAGAATGCTGTTCTATTATTTATTGAACTCGGAAGAATTGCTGCAGAAATTATTGATAATTTAGCCATTGGAAAATTATAGCTTAGATAGAAATACTAGCGTTTGTAGATGGTATATACAGCAGCGATTCTCGGTGAACGTGTAGTAAACTTATAAAAAATACATTCAGCACATTT
>JACNHV010000178.1 GCA_014383445.1 Candidatus Desulfobacula maris
AAGGAAAAATGTTTGGACATTGATATTAAAGGGATTGTGATCATTTGCGGCAACTATGGCAGCGGCAAATCCGAAATTGCGGTAAACTTTGCAGCACAATCCAGATTAAAAGGGATGGAAGTTAAAATCACGGACCTTGATCTTGTCAATCCCTATTTCAGATCCAGGGAAGCCAGGGTTGCCCTTGAAAGAATCGGTGTTCAGGTGGTGCTTCCAGACCGGCAATACATGCATGCTGACCTGCCCATTCTCGCCCCTGCCGTGGCAGGCATGATCCAGCAGCCGGCTGAACTGACCATTCTGGATGTTGGTGGCGATGATGTGGGTGTGACTGTACTGGCAGCCCTTGGAAATTATTTGAAACAAAAAACAGTCCATATGCTCCAGGTGATAAACCTTTTCAGGCCAAATACGGGAACCGTTGAGGGCTGTCTTAAAATAAAGCAGGAGATTGAAGCATCTTCAAAAATGAAAATCACAGGACTTGTGTCCAATGCCAACCTCATTGATGAAACCACACCCGAACACATTTACAAGGGATATGATCTTGTCAAGGCAGTTGCAAAAGCCACAGGTCTTAAAATTGAATTTATAACGGCTTCATCCCAGATGATACCAAAGCTTGATATGGACCGGTTTCATTGTCCGGTATTGACCATTGACAGGACCTTGGTACCACCCTGGAAAAAGCCTTTGATAATTTAAGGAGTATTTTAAATGGCGTACGAACATATTATTGATTCTGATCGGTGCAAGGGATGCGGGCTTTGTGTCAATTTCTGCCCCAAAAAAGTCCTTGAGATCACGGATAATGTAAATGCAAAAGGACATTTTCCAGTGTTTCAGGCAAGACCTGAAGATTGTATTCACTGCACAATGTGCTGTATCATGTGCCCGGATGTAGCCATCAGTATTGTTGAAACCAAGACAGCAGATCAAAATTAAAGGATAAATATAATGGCAAAAGTATTAATGAAAGGAAATGAAGCTATCGCTGAAGCAGCCATTCGAGCAGGCTGTGTAAATTATTTTGCATATCCTATCACCCCCCAGTCTGAAGTTGCCGAATACCTGGTAAAAAGACTGCCTGAAGAGGGCGGGGTTTTCCTCCAGGGAGAAAGCGAAGTTGCAGTAGGGTATATGATCTTTGGTGCGGCAGCAGCAGGGGAACGCGTCATGACAACCTCTTCTTCCCCTGGTATCAGCCTTATGAGCGAGTCCATCTCCTATATTGCCGCGGCCAATTGTCCAGCTGTTTTTGTCAATATCGTCCGGGGCGGTCCAGGTTTAGGCGGAATTCTGCCCTCACAGGGGGATTATTTTCAGGCCACCAAAGGCGGGGGCCACGGGGATTACCATCTTTTAGTCCTGGCACCGGACGGGGTTCAGGAAGCCGTTGAAATGACCATGCAGGCATTCACCCTGGCTGAAAAATACAGGGGACCTGTCATGATTCTGGGAGACGGCCTCATCGGTCAGATGATGGAACCTGTAGAATTTCCCGATAATCTTAAAACCGAGCCCTCCAACAAAGACGACTGGGCCACAAACGGAATGGATACACGGAAGAGCAAAAAAAGAAACCTGGTCAAATCTTTGTTTCTGAATCCTACAGAACTCAACAACAACAACCTGGCCTTAAAAGCCAAATATGACCAGATGAAACGGGAAGAAATCCAGTTTGAAGCCTACAACACAGATGGGGATTACAAGGTGCTTATCACAAGCTTCGGCACCATGAGCCGCGTATGCCGAACCGCAATTGACCTTTTAAAGGAAGAGGGCATTGAAGTTGCCATGTTAAGACCCAAAACCGTTTTCCCCTTCCCGGAAAAGGCCGTCTTTGATGCTGCCACCAAGGAAAGCTGTAAAGCCGTCATCAGCATTGAAATGAACATGGGACAAATGGTGGAAGATGTCGAACGGTGCGTCAAAGGCCAGCGGCCCGTTACCTTTTACGGCGAATGCGGCGGAGACATTCCATCACCGGAAAAGATCATCGAAATCATCAAAGCAATGATATAGGAGTATATAATGGGAAAAGCATTTTCAAAGCCAAACGCCCTCAGCGACACCATGACGCATTACTGCCCGGGCTGCACCCACGGCATTGTACACAGGCTTGTTGCAGAAGTCATAGACGAGCTGGGTATCCAGGGAAGAACCGTTGGTATCGCCCCTGTGGGGTGTGCTGTTCTGGCATATAATTATTTTAATTTTGATTTTCAGGAAGCAGCCCATGGCAGGGCACCTGCAATGGCAACCGGCATAAAAAGGGTTCGTCCGGATCTGATTGTATTTACATACCAGGGAGATGGAGATCTTGCCAGTATCGGTATGGGAGAAATCATCCATGCAGCCAACCGGGGTGAAAAATTCACCACCATCTTTATCAACAATGCCATCTACGGCATGACGGGCGGACAGATGGCTCCAACCACCATGCCGGGTCAGCGTGCATCTACAGCACCCACGGGAAGAAATACAGACCTGACGGGAATGCCCATCAGAATGGCAAACCTGTTAAGTCAGCTGATAACACCGAGTTATATAACCCGGCAGGCAGTTCTTAAACCCCAGCAGGTCAACAAAACCAAAAAAGCTATTAAAAAAGCTTTTGAATACCAGGTGGAAGGAAAATGTTTCAGTCTTGTGGAAGTGATTTCCACCTGCCCGACCAATTGGGGGCTTACCCCTCTTGATTCGTTGAAATGGGCTGAAGAAAAACTTTTGCCCTATTATGAACTGGGTGATTATAAAATCCCTGAATAGAATACAAAATTTTAACACTACTGAATTTTAACACTATAGTTGTTTTTGGAGAAACCAATGCAAACAGAAATAAAATTTGCAGGATTTGGAGGCCAGGGAATCTTATTAAGCGCCAAGCTTATGGCCTATGCGGCAATGAAACAGGGTTCCTTTGTTGCCTGGGTACCTTCCTATGGGCCGGAGATGCGCGGGGGGACGGCCTATTGCACAGTGGTTATAAGCGACAAGCTCATAGGCTCTCCCATCATTAAAAATCCCACCCACCTTGTGGCAATGAACCTGCCCTCCCTGGAAAAATTTGTGAATGACGTCAAGCCCGGGGGCATTGTATTTATCAACAGTTCCCTGATTCCCATTACCAGCAATCGAACGGATATTGAACAACTTGTGGTGCCCATCAATGATATTGCCATAAAAGCCGGCAATATCAGGGCTTCCAATATTGTTGCCCTGGCCGCCTTTGCCGCAAAAAGCAAACTGGTTGACCTGGACCTGTTAAAAGACTGTATAAAAGAAGAATTTGCCGCCAAGGCTAAAATTATTCCGCTGAATATGAAAGCATTTGATGAAGGTGTGAATTTCGCAAACAATAATATTTAAGATGTGAGATGAAAAAACCAAAGCAAATGTATTTCTCATTACTAAAATCTCACTATTTTAATAAATTAATAAGGGGGGCAGCATGATCAGAATAGAAATATCTCTTTTTCTTAAAAATGCACCTGGTGAACTTGGAAAATTAACTGAACTTTTAGCCGGGACCAATATTAATATTGATGCCATAACCATCCAGGATGCATCTGCCTATGTCCAGAACCTTTTTGAGGCCAGGGGCAAATCCTTGAAAAGGCTTGCATCCTATGCAAGCTACAGCTCCATGCGAAGAGACTCTGCAGAATTTGCCCTGATACGGCTCATTGTTGACAACCCGGAAAAAGCCATTGATCTTTTAAAAGAAAATGATTACCTGTTTGATTCAAAAGATGTTGTAACCATTGATATTACAAACAAACCAGGAGAATTTACAAAAATTACCAAAAGATTTGGAGAAGAAAAAATTAATATTAATTATGTTTACGGGTCTGTGTCTGACTCTGGGAGCAAATGTCTATTTGTATTCTGCCCAGAGGATGTAAAAGCAGCTGCAGATATTTTTAAGGATGGTTACTAATCCTTTCCTACTTCTCCTTCAACCCCAATAAACGTTGCTCTATTCAGCGGAAATGCCAATCCTGGCATTTCCGCTGAATAGTCTGACTCGCCTAAAAGTCCAACGCAAAAATAATAGGCCACTTCAAAAGGACGTCAATTAACAGATAATGGAATGTTTTAATTTGATAACAGCAAACAGATAATTATCAAGGTTTTCTCTTATCCTTGAGCACCTGATTTGAAATAACAATTCTCTGAATCTCGCTGGTTCCTTCATAAATTGTAAACACCCTTGCATCCCTGTAGAATCTTTCAACATTATAATCTTTGGTAAACCCATACCCGCCATGTATTTGAATTGCTCTTGCAGTTACCTCATTCACCATTTCAGATGCAAACAGCTTGGCAATAGATGCTTCCTTTGTATAGGTTTCTCCCCTGTCTTTCATGGATGCTGCTGAGAAAATCAATTGTTTTGCAGCCTCAATCTGGGTTGCCATATCTGCAATCTGAAAACGAATGGCCTGGTGTTTAGATACGGCTGACCCGAATTGTTTTCTCTTTTTTGCGTATTTTACTGCAGCATCAAAGGCAGCCATTGCAACACCATATGATTGAGCAGCAATTCCGATTCGTCCGCTGTCCAGACCGGACATGGCAATCTTAAAGCCATCCCCTTCCTTGCCAACCCTGTTGGAAACCGGGACAGCACAGTTTTCCATTATCAAATCCGTTGTATCAGATGCACGCAGTCCCATTTTATCTTCCAGTCTGCCGACAATCAGGCCGGGGGTTCCTTTGGGAATTACAAAACAGCTGATCCCCCTATGCCCTTTGCCTTCATCTGTTTTTGCAGTGACCAGAACCAGTTTTGAGTTTTCACCCGAGGTAATGAACCGCTTGGTTCCATTTATAATATACTGATCCCCATCCCTTATGGCTGTTGTCTGCTGGCTGACGGGGTCAGATCCTGCTTCAGGCTCTGTCAGTCCAAATGCGCCAATCATTTCACCGGAGGCAAGGGGTACAAGGAACTCTTGTTTTTGTTCCTCTGTCCCGAATTTATAAAGAGTTTCACACACAATTGAATTTTGGACGGACATCACAACAGATGTTGACGCACATGAATAGGCAATTTCAGACAATGCCAGAACATAGGAAATAGCATCTGCAGACTCACCACCATATTTTTGTGGTATCATCATCCCCATTAAACCCAATTCACCCATCTGCCTGAAATTTTCAGCAGGAAATTCCTTTGTTTTATCCCTTTCTGATGCCGTGGCTGCAACCACTTTTCGAGAAAATTCCCTGACCATATTCTGAATCATCAATTGTTCAGGGGTAAATTTGAATAACATGATGGGCTCCTTTATTTTACTTAAACGCTATGGTGCATATACCACAACAATAAGTTCTGCATCGGTTTTACCGGTATTTCGAAGGTCATGTTTAATACCTGAATTAAAATGGAGTGAATCTCCTTTTTTCAAACTATTAACATTATCCCCGACCTGAATTTCCACTTTGCCCTTAAGAACATAGGCAAACTCTTCTCCTTCATGCTGAAATCCCACTCCACCATGGCTTTTTTGGGCTTCAACCACTATCCTGAATGCCTTAAGGTGTTTATTTTCAGCTGTTGGTGACAAAGGAGTATAGGCATAGTTATCCGTCCTTTTGGTATAGGCATTGGATCTTTCTTGAAGGGTATCATCCTGCTCTTTCAGCAAAAAATTTGAATCAATATGAAGTGTTCTGGAAATTTGCAAAAGGGTACCAACAGACGGCCTGTGATCACCTGCCTCAATTTTCTTGATAAATTCTTTTGATAACCCTGTTTCATTGGCTATGGTATCCAGACTGATTTTTTTATCAAGCCTTACACGTTTTATCCTTTTTCCAATGGGTGTGAGTCCTTTCTTTTTAGCCATGCTGTCTCCATTTATTTGATTTTATGTGCAAATCCCATGTTAATTAAAAGCACATTCATAAAAATGTTACTAAAGAACTGATCAACATTAACATCTACAAAAGACTAATCGACCACTTCGATCCAATTTTCACTGTCTTCAGCTTTTCCATACTGGATATCAGTTAACCCCGTATAAAACTTCATTGCTGTTTCACCAGGCTTACCATCTCCAATTGAAATCACCTTATCACCATACCTTATTTCACCCACAGGAGAAATTACTGCGGCCGTTCCAGAGCCAAATACCTCTTTTAATTTTCCATTTTCATGGGCCAAAAAAACTTCATCAATACTGATCTTTCTCTCAGATATGTTCATTCCCCATTTTTTTGCAAGGTTGATAACCGAATACCTTGTGATACCGGGCAGAATAGTCCCGGTAAGGTTGGGGGTTATTAACTCATCATCAATAAGAAAAAAGATATTCATGGCACCCACTTCTTCTATATACTTTCTTTCAATGGCATCAAGCCATAAAACCTGTGCATATCCTTCCTTTTTTGCTTTTTCAGATGCAATCAAACTTGCTGCATAATTACCTGCAGTCTTAAATTCACCCACACCGCCTTTGGCAGCCCTGACATGGTCCTTTGAAACCCAGATTTTCACAGGATTCAATCCTTCGGCATAATATGCTCCAACTGAAGAAAGCATAATAAAAAACCTGTAGGTAAGAGAAGCCCGAACCCCTAAGAATGGGTCTGTTGCAATAATCGTGGGTCTGATATATAGCGAAGTCCCAAGGGTTTCCGGAATCCATTTTTCTTCCAGCCTGATCAATTGTTTTAAGGCATCCATAACAAAATCAATATCAATATTCGGGATGCACATTCCTGTTGCACTCCGGTTCATTCTTTTAAAATTATCCCTGGGCCTGAAAAGACAAATCTTCTTATCCGGTGTCTTAAAGGCTTTTAATCCCTCAAAAATGGCCTGCCCATAATGAAAAACCATAGCAGCAGGGGAAACAGAAAAATCAGCATAGGGCTCTATTCGTGAATCGTGCCACCCTTTATCCTCAGAATAATCCATGACAAACATATGATCCGTAAATACCTGGCCAAAACCCAGATCAGAATCTTTTGGCCTTGTTCTGTTCGTCT
>JACNHV010000307.1:0-2457 GCA_014383445.1 Candidatus Desulfobacula maris
ATTTCAAGACCATTGGATATGATAATGATTCAGATCCCAATATCATTGACATCTGGCTCAAACCCGAGCGCCGTGAAAAAATTCCCCATCTTCTTAAAAGGAGGGGTTTTGTCAGCCAGACCAGTTGCGGTATTTGCGGCAAGGAGATGATGAAGGAGCTCAATCAGATATTAACACCGGCAGAAAACGGTTTTGAGGTTGAAATTAATCACGTTTTTGATTGCATTGGCAAACTTTCCAAAAACCAGAAATATTATCAGAGAACCCGAGGATCACACGCTGCAATCATATTTGACGACCAGCTTAAAGCGATCTCTTTTTCTGAAGATGTAGGGCGGCATAATGCCCTTGACAAGGCAATCGGAAAAATCTTTATGGACGGGACCCTGTCTTGCGCCAGAATTCTGGTTCTATCTTCAAGAATCAGTTATGAACTGGTTCAAAAAGCTGCCAGGGCGCATCTGCCGATGATGATCTCTAACTCAAGACCCACAGCCCTTGCCGCAGAAATGGGGCAGGCCCTTAACATGACACTTGCCTTTCCTGCTGAGGAAAATGAATTAATAATAGTCTGCGGTGAAAAGCGTATTATTAGAGGATAAAGAGGCAAAGGATATAATGAATTTACCTGAAAATAACAGAACCAGAAAAATATTAAACAGTCAAAAAAAATCAACAGGAGGATAATTTGAAAATTCTCACGACGGCAAAAAAAGTAGTAGATGTGGAATTGACCATCCACGTGGAGAACGGCGCCATTGTCGAAGACGGGTTGCAATATGTTATTAATGCCTGGGATGAAAATGCAGTGGAAGCCACGGTCCAGTTAAAGGAAAATAATGGGGCAGAGACAACCCTGGTGAGCATCGGAATCGGTGATAATACTGATATGATTCGAAAATGCTATGCCATGGGAATTGATAATTCAATTCATATTGATGATCCCGCTTTGGCCAAAGCTGATTCCTTTGTCTATGCCAAAGTACTGCAAAAGGTTTATGAGGCTGGGGACTATGATCTGGTTATCACGGGAAAACAGGCCCAGGATACGGACAGCGGCCAGACCGGGATTATATTGGCAGAAATTTTGGAAATAGCCTGCGTCAGTAACGTGATTGCCATAGAAGTAATAGATGACGGCAATATTAAAGTTTCCCGATTGGGTGATATGGGAACTGAAATTGTAGAAGTTGCATTACCCGCCGTAATAACGGTGAGTGACAGTATTAATGAACCCCGGCTGCCAGCCATGCGCGGTATCATGATGGCAAAGAAAAAGAAAATCCAGGTCATGGATCTTGGGGCTCTTGGAACTTCCTATGAAGAAGTCGGCGGCGGCTCTCTAAAATCAGAAGTTATAGAGTTTATGGAATCGAAAAAACGACAGGGTGGACAGAAATTTGAAGGTGATGCGGCAGAAATTACAGCCACGGTCGTTGCTCTTCTGGCTAATGAAGCAAAGGTGTTTTAACGAAATTTAAAACTAACCGGATTCATATCCGATTTCATATAAGGAAAATAATATTATGGCTAAAGTACTTGTAATAGCAGATATCAAACAAGGTGTACTAAAAGGCAGCACGGCTGAACTTTTATCAAAAGCCCGTGCCATTGGCGCCCAGACTGCTGTCGTAGCGATTGGTAGAAATATTGAATCATTGGCAGATGATCTGGCAAATGCCGGATCAGATACCCAGTATATTGCAGATGATGCAAGTCTTGAGCTTTTTTCAGCAGGACCTTATGCATCATGTGTTGTAGACGCAGCCAATCAATTTGAAGCCAACCTGATCTGGTTTGGTTTTTCCGAAAGCGGCAAGGCCATGGCACCGAGAGTAGCAGCCCAGCTGGAGGCTGCCTGCGCAACAGAAATTATTGATGTTGTGCTGGAGGCAGATCAAATCCAGGTCATGCGGCCTGCCATTGCAAATAAGGTAATGCAAAAAGTCAAAATTAATACTGAACGACTTGTAGCAGTTGTCAGAGCAGGTGCCTTTGAAGCAAGCCCGGACGTCACAGGAACCCAAAACCTTGTCAAACTTTCCCCGCCCGCACCTGATTTAAAAACCGTGATCAAGGAGCTTATATCAGATGCCAGCGGTGAAATTGATCTTGCCGATGCCGACATTGTCATCTCCGTGGGGCGAGGCGCCAAGGATCAGGCTGGTATTGATCTTGTAAAAGACCTGGCCCATGATCTTGGTGCAGGCTTTGGATCTTCCCGAGCCATGGTGGATGGTGGTTTTATGGCGCACAATAAACAGGTGGGTCAGACGGGTAAAATAGTTGCCCCAACCCTTTATATGGCAATCGGTATCTCCGGTGCCATTCAGCACCTTGCTGGAATGAACGGCTCAAAAACCATCCTGGCAGTGAATAAAGATCCTGAAGCACCTATCTTTAACGTGGCAGATTATGGTATTGTAGGAGATCTTTTTGAAGTGGTCCCGATACTTA
>JACNHV010000307.1:2807-6984 GCA_014383445.1 Candidatus Desulfobacula maris
CTGGTGGGAAGAAAAAAAGAGTGGGTATCAGGCATCATGCACGCCTTTATCTTCTGGGGATTCTGCATCCTTCTCATCCGAAGCCTGAATTTATATGGAGAGGGTTTTGTAAAAGGCTTCCAGCTGCCTTTATTTGGAGACGGGTCCATACTTGGGTATCTGTATATAGCCTTAAAAGACATCATGGAAGGCATTGTTTTATTGATGGCTTCCTATGCCATATTTCGCAGGGCAGTTCTTAAGCCGGAGCGGCTGCACAATACCTGGGAAGCATATTTTGTTCTGGGTATGATCGGGGTTTTGATGATTTCCGATCTTTTGCTGGATGGTGCCCGGTATAATTTAATCATGCTGCACGGCAACCCTTCCGGCCTTCATTTTTTCAATAATCCACTATATGGGTCCGAGTTTGTCTGGACCCCTGTTTCTGTGGGGGCAGCATCCCTTGTCTCCTGGATGGGCGTTGATGCCTTGGGCTATCTATTGGCTGGTATGTTCTGGCTGCATATCATCACCCAATTGACCTTTCTTAATTTTCTACCCTTAGGAAAACACTTTCATGTCATCACGGCTTTACCCAATGTGTTTTTAAAATCCCTGGGATATCCCCATGAAAAGACCAAGCTTTTAGATCTGGAAGATGAATCCGTTTGGGAAGATGAATCCTTGGGGATTAATCATATCCACCAGCTCAATTGGAAACAGGGACTGGATCTTTACACCTGTACTGAGTGCGGCAGGTGCAAAGAAGTATGTCCTGCTCACACCACGGACAAGCCTTTAAACCTGCATGATTTTAATGACAGCCTGAAATTTGAGCTCCTTGATAATGCAGACAATATTATTAAAAGAGCAAAACTGGCCGCCTCCATCAAAAAGGACGGGGACCCTGAAAAAAATGAAGAAATCAAAGCCCAGATATTAGAACAAATGGCTGAACTCAACAGCAAGAAACCGCTTATAGGCGAGGTGATTTCCGAAGACACTCTCTGGGCCTGTACCACATGCCGGGCCTGTGAACAAGTCTGTCCAGTGACCATTGAACAGGTCCCCCGCATAATAGCCATGAGACAGGGCCAGGCCCTGATGGCAGGAGTCTACCCCCAGGAATTGAATGTGGCATTTAAAGGCCTTGAGCGCAATGGTAATCCCTGGGGCATCGGTTATGACAAACGCGCTGACTGGGCCGATGGACTGGACGTTAAAATCATGGCGGAGAATGCAGATGTCGACTATCTGCTCTGGGTCGGCTGTGCCGGTTCATTTGATGATCGAAGCAAAAAAGTATCTGTAAGCATGGTCAAGATCCTGCAGAAAGCCGGCATAAGCTTTGCCATCCTGGGCAAGGAAGAAAAATGCACGGGAGATTTTGCCCGCCGTACGGGCAATGAGATGATGTACCAGATGATGGCCCAGGAAAACATTGAAACCTTGAACAATTACAAGGTTAAAAAAATTATTGCAGCCTGTCCCCATTGTTATAATACGCTCCAGCATGAATACCCCCAAATGGGCGGCAATTACGAAGTGATCCATCATACGGATTTTATCCACCAGCTCATAAAATCCGGGAAGATCACCCTGAACAAGTCCTTTGAAGGATCTTTAACCTATCACGACCCCTGCTTTCTGGGGCGGTACAATTCAATCTATGATCAACCCAGATCCATTTTGCAGGGCCTTTCAAAACAGGGACTCAAAGAACTGGACCGCAATGGCGAAGAAAGTTTTTGCTGCGGCGCAGGCGGCGGAAGAATGTGGATGGAGGAAACCATTGGTAAAAGAATCAATGTGGAGCGGGCAGAAGAAATTGCAGGCCAAGAAGTTGCAAATGTGGCCGTGGCCTGCCCGTTCTGCCTGACCATGATTGAAGACGGCATGAAAGAACTGAATAAAGATGAGGAAATCAAGACACAGGATATTTGTGAACTTGTGGCAAAGAATATGGCGTGATCAATTAATAAACACTTAAACTTTTTAAATATTTAAGGAGAGAAAAATGGGAAATATACCTGATAAAATCTGGACCTGGCAAATGGTCAACCCCTTTAAAAAAGACAGGGAAACCGGGGAAGTCACACCGGGCAAACTTGAAAAAACACAAATCGATGTTCCGGAACTTCAACCCGGAGAAGTCCTTGTTGAAGTCGCCGGCTGCGGTGTCTGTCATACGGATCTTGGATATTTTTATTATGGCGTGCCAACGGTGAACAAACCCCCTTTAACACTGGGCCATGAAATTTCCGGAACCATTGTGGCCACGGCAGATGATGTTGCATCCTGGAATGGAAAAGAAGTAATCGTTCCTGCTGTCATGCCCTGCAGAAAATGCTATCTGTGTAAAACAGGCAGGGGAAACAGATGCCTTGCCCAGAAAATGCCGGGTAACAGCATGGGGATTTATGGCGGCTTTTCAAGCCATATTCCCGTTCCTGCCATTGATCTGTGCGAAGTCAAAAACCGCGGAAACATCCCCCTGGAAAAACTGGCTGTTGTGGCAGATGCCGCAACCACGCCTTTCCAGGCGGCTAAAAGAGCGGATGTTCAGGTGGGAGATAATACCATTGTTATTGGTGTCGGCGGTGTGGGACAATACATGGTCCAGGTGCTTAAAGCCCTTGGTTGTGCAAATGTTGTTGCCATTGATATCAACCAGGAACGTCTTGATGTCATGTTGAAAAATGGTGCGGATTTTGTTGTTAATTCAATGGGCAAAACCCCAAGAGAAATTTCCGGGGAGCTCAAAGCATTCAGAAAAGAGAATAGTCTACCCTCAACTGGCTGGAAAATATTTGAAGTCTCAGGTTCAAAACCAGGCCAGGAACTTGGACTTGCTCTTTTAAGCTTTACAGGCAAAATGGTTGTTGTGGGTTTTGGTCCCCACAAGGTTGAATATTCCATTTCAAGACTCATGGCATTTGATGCCGAGCTCATTGGTTCCTGGGGATGTCTGCCTGAATACTATCCATCAGTCTTAAGCATGATCACCTCCGGAAAAATCAATTTTGAGGAATTTGTCCAGACAAGGCCCATGAGCACCATTGTTGAAAGTTTTGACGAGGCCCATAAACAATCACCAGACCAGAGAATCGTACTTGTACCTGATTTTTAAATAAAAAGGAAAAAAACAAATGAAACTTAAAGGGAAAAAAGCCATTGTCACAGGTGGCAGCCGCGGTATTGGAAGAGCCATTGCCCTGATGTATGCAAAAGAAGGTGCAGATGTACTGGTCAACTACCATTCCAATGATGCAGCAGCAAAAGATACTGTGGCCGAGATTGAAAAACTGGGTTGTAAAGGTGTTGCCGTTGCAGCTGATGTTGCAGATTATAAAAGCGCCCAGGATATGGTTGAAGAATGTGTAAAACAGCTGGGTGGTGTTGATATTGTTGTCAACAATGCCGGGGTTTCCAAACCCTCCATGCTGCTTAAAATGACGGAAGAAGACTGGGATGCCATTATTGATATCCATTTAAAGGCAGCCTTTAATACCACCCAGGCAGCCGGCCGCCACATGAAAGAACAAAAATCCGGCAAAATCATTAATGTGATCTCAACGGCCGGTATTTTCGGAACCGTCGGCCAGATCAACTATGCCTCTGCAAAAGCCGGGATCATAGGATTTACAAAATCAGCCTCCCGGGAACTTGGCAGGTATGGCATCAATGTAAACGTCATCTGTCCCGGTATTACAAAGACAGATATGACAGGCAAGCTTCAGACTGATGAAAAATTAAGAAAAATCTATGAAGGCAGAATTCAGCTTGGCAGATTTGCAGAACCAGAAGAGATTGCACCTGCCTTTGTATTTCTTGCTTCTGATGATGCAAGTTATATCACAGGCCAGGTGCTGGGTGTTGATGGCGGATATATCGGATAAAACAACTATTATAAGGAGAAAAAATATGGCTTTAGAGTGGATGCCAAGAGAAAACGAAGTTAAGGATCATGCCTTGCACAGAAACCCCCATTGGGGAACAGAAGCACCATGCGTAATATATGAAAAAAGACCATTAACAGATCCTGCAGGAAATGTGACTGAAAAATTGTTTGTTGCATGGATCACATTGAATAACCCCAGACAGTTTAACTCTTATACCACAGACATGGTAAAGGGTGTGATTGCCGGATTTGAAAATGCTTCCCTGGACAGAAGTGTTGTGGCCGTGGTTTTTA
>JACNHV010000250.1 GCA_014383445.1 Candidatus Desulfobacula maris
CAGATACTTTAACCAATACAAATCCCGCTTTTTTAAGCTCTTTTATAATCTGCCTGCTGTTCATATTTATTTTATACACACCGTACACATTAAAATCAACTACTGATTACAACTATCTGAAAAAATGTTATTTTTTGGGAATGATACATTCCAAACGTCAAAAGTGATTGGTGGTGATTTCAAAACAGGCATCGCTGGTATTTCCCCTTGATCTGATTTTTCCAAATTGAAAATATTTTTATAGAGAGGACTACTTGCAGGACAGCGTCCATTTTTTAGGAGGATGAGAACCCAAGACTTTTCCTGTTAAACTTGTTGAAAAATTTATAGGATATTCAAAATATACACAACCGAAAATTAGCTGAAAAATGGCTTTAAGCATACAATTATCATTAACTTTTGGTATTGGGAAAGAAAAATTACTTTGACATCCTGATTGGGTTGCGGATATATGGATTTCATATTATTGTATAATGTAACCTTTTTGAAATTAAAACGGAATTCGTTTTAAAGGTAGTTTTAATCGATAAGACCGTTGAAAGGATAAATAAGACTATGAATATGGATGTTGGCAATTTAGAAGCACCAATTTTCAGACCTCCTTCGGAGTGGGATTCATTATTAATAAGTGTCACAAATGGATGCACTCACAGATGTACGTTTTGCTCCATGTATCGAACAAAAAAATTTTCAGTGCGTAAGGATATCGAAGATATCAAGAGCGATATCCACAAGGCTGGGAAAATGTTCGGAAGCCGGGTTGAAAAAATATTTTTGGAAGACGGTAATGCATTTGTTGTGAAATCCAATATCCTCATTGAATTGACAAAATACTGTCATCAGCAGCATCCGAATTTAAGAAAGGTCAGTTCCTATGCCCATGTCAAGGATATCCTCAAGAAGTCTGATGATGATTTGAAACGGCTTGCCGACGCTGGGTTTACAATGGTTTATGTGGGTATTGAAAGCGGGGATGACCAGGTCCTAAAAGACTGCAACAAAGGGGCAACCCAAGACGATTATGCTTTGGCTGCTCAGAAATGCCATCAGGCAGGAATTGACTGGTCCGGGATCTTCCTGCTGGGTCTTGCCGGGAATGACCCGGAAAAAAGTCACAGGCATGCTGTTGAGTCAGCAAAATTGATAAATCGTATGGTCCCCCCCATGCCAAGGAAGTGGTATATTTCCCCTCTCACATTGGAGATGACCCCAGGGTCAGAGATACTCGCACAGAATATAGAAAATAAATTCCAACCATGTACTTCAACCCAGGTTTTAGAGGAATTGTATACCCTGATAGAAAATACAGCCGACGACCTGACCGATTGCATATTCAACACGAATCATGCTTCCAATTATCTGAGTTTGAAAGGTGAGCTGGGGAAAGATAAAAAAGACTTTTTATACAGAATTGAAGCCGGTATCAAAGACCCTAAGGTCAGGCGCCCTGAATACATGCGTGGACTGTAAATAGCAGGAAAAATGATAAGGCTCTCTCTATCCGATTTTTTGCTGGTGTCCAGAATGTCGGCCGGTTGTCAGCCCCTATGTCATTATTGTATTTTATCAATTGTTAGGCGGAAAACCAAGGTAAATTGAGGAGAGAACTACTTGCACGGCAAGCACGATTTTTAGCAGAATCAACACCCCAGACTTTTCTATTATTCAACAGTCATTTAAAATTATTCAAACCAAAAATAGAGTTTTTTTCGAATTTCAAAAGTCAAAGATTCTTGCAACAATCCTTCATAAAATTATGCGTGAAAAGATGTTTAGATTTGCTCTGATATCCGGAACAAGCTTTATATGAAAGTAGTGAGATTTGAGTTTTGAGTAGTGAGAAAAAACCATCAGTCTATCCCCCCTCACATCTCATATCTCACATCTCATTACTCTTTCATTTTTTGTTGTGCCCGCAAGGGCATGGGTGTTAGTAGAAGCGTTTTATCTGACAGGTGATATCGAGAAATATGGGACCGGGTTTGTTCGTATCAGAAAAAAACTTGATGAGCTAAAGACTGCGATTTTTAAAATTAGTGAAATTGCGGATTTTTTCAAGGGTTTGATGGTGATGTTGACCTTGTAGGGAGCGGCATAGTTTCCCTGGACAAGGGCTGCAATTTTTCCGGAGTCGATTTTCAGGTCCAGAACCGCCCCGTGCCGGACATAGGACCGTCCTCTTCCGATACGGTTGCTGAAGTCTGCGTATCCTTCCAAGTTTGAATTCCATGCCCTGCCCCACCAGGACGCTGCCAGTTTGCTGCCGGAAATGGTTACCGGCGCCAGGTCTGGATTTTTTTTCCTGAGCTGTTTGATTTTCTTTTCTGCTTTGGCCCTTTTTTCAGCAACACTGACATATTTTGGATATCCGTAGCGATTGCGCATGGTTTCCCTCTTTGGTTAACCCTGGATTTTTTACAGCCTGAGGCTGAACATCTCCAGCAGTTTTTTATCGTCAAACTCTGTGATCCATCCCCCGGTGGTGTCTGGTATCACGGCTTGTGCCATTTCTTTTTTGCTCTCAATCATGTCGTCAATATGGTCCTCAATGGTTCCCTTTGTGATAAATTTGTGCACCAGGACCCCTTTTTTCTGGCCGATGAGAAAGGCCCTGTCCGTGGCCTGGTTTTCCACTGCAGGATTCCACCACCTGTCAAAATGGATCACGTGGTTTGCCCGGGTCAGGTTGAGTCCCACGCCCCCTGCCTTGATGGAAAGCACCATAAAGGGAGTATAGTCTGATCCCTGGAATTGCTCAACCGCTGCCTTTCTTTTTTTTACGTTCATGCTGCCATGGAGAAAGCAGCCCTGCCGGTGAAAAATCTCTGCCATGAACGCCACCAGGGGCGGGATCATCTCCTTGAACTGGGTAAAGACCAGCACCCGTTCCCGCTTGGCATAAATGGTTTCGCACAATTCCCTGAGCCGGATGAATTTACCGCTTTCCTCGGGGTCAAACCCGCCGGTTCCCAGGTACTGGTCCGGATGGTTGCAGATCTGCTTGAACTTGATCAGCGATGTCAGGATCAGCCCCTTGCGCTCTATCCCCTTGTCGGCCCGGGCCAGGCGTTTTTTTAGCTGCCCGACAAAATCTGTATACAGCACTATCTGGTGCCGACTGAGTTCAGGAAAGGTTTTCATCTCCACCTTGGCCGGCAGATCCGGTGCAATGGCAGGATCGGTTTTCATACGTCTCAGGATATAGGGGGAGATGATCTTTTTCAGGCGAAGGTACCCGGAAGGATCTTTTTTCAGTCCTGCGGCAAAGGTTTTAAATGCCTTGGCACTGCCCAGGAATCCGGGATTGAGAAAATCGAACAGGGACCACAGATCTGAGAGACTGTTTTCAATGGGCGTGCCCGTCATGATGATCCGGGTGTCGGCCATAAGCTTTTTGACGCATCTGGTTTGTTTGGTTGACGGGTTTTTTATGGCCTGGGCTTCGTCCAGGATGATGCTTCGCCAGTGAATTTTTTCCATCCATGGGACCCGCTGCGCCATGGCATAGGTGGTGATGATGAGATCAAATCTGCCGGGATCGGGCGGGCGGGACCCTTTTTTTAACCCTGTGTCTGCGCTTCCGGGATGGGCCACGGCATAGGCAAGGCCGGGCAGGAATCGTTGGATCTCCTGTTCCCAGTTGGCGATCAGGGATGCCGGGACAATGAGCAGGGACATGCTGTCGGGTTCCCGTTTCTGGAAAAGACTTAGCATGCCCAGCACCTGCAGGGTTTTGCCCAGGCCCATGTCGTCGGCCAGACAGGCCCCGAATTTCATGGAATCCAGGAATGACAGCCAGTTGAGCCCCACCTGCTGGTAGGGCCGCAGGGTTGCCCTTAAGGCTTTGGGTGCAGTGGCGGTCCTGACCTGTTCCGGGTTTGACAGCTGCTTGACCACGGTGTTGAGCCGGTCGCCATGGGCAAAGGACAGGTCGGTCAGGTTTTCCGTCAATTGAAACCGTTCCGGGTGAAGCTGAAGCAGCAGGGCTTCCTTTAGGGTTAAGGCACCTTCCTCAACCATTTCCATGGCCTGTTCATAGGCGGCAAGGACCTGTTCCAGCCGCTGGGTGTCCACTTCCACCCATCGGTTTTTGATCCAGGCCAGGCCCGCACTCTGGGACAAAATGGCAGTGGCTTCTTCCGGGGTGATTGGATCATCCCCGATCATGAGCAGGGCGTTGAAATCCAGGAGCGCGTCCATGCCCACATGGGAGGGTGCAAGATTTCCCATGCTGATGGACAGCCGCACGGCCGGCCGCTGATTTTTCCACCAGTCCGGGATGCGGCAGATGATGCCGCAGGTTTCAAAATGCGGCACCTGCCGGAGAAACTCATAGGCCTCCTGGCTGTCCCAGGCCAGGTGATGAAACAGATCGCCTGTATCCATGAGATCTTTTATCATGGGGCTTTGTTTTGCTGCCAGTGTGACCGTGGTCAAAAGTTCCAGCAGGGATTCTCCGGCATATTCTTCAAGGGCATGGTGCAGGGGGCGGTGCTTTTTGGGGCTGCCGTCTTTGTCCCCGGCCGCATAGGTGGCCAGAAACTGGAACGGGTAGTCGTTCTCTTTGTTTTCCACCAGATGGAAATAGACCCTGCCGGCCAGGTGAATATGGGGGCATAAGTTTTTGAAAAAGTCTGTGACACTTCCGGGATACGCCTGTATGCCCTGGACAAAGGCCTGGGTTAACTGTTCCCAGATATGAACGAGCAGGTCCCGGGTCAGATACTCCCTGCCGATCATGAGGGGGGCTGCATCAACAAAACGGTTTATAGTTTCAGGGTCACAGACAAGGTCGGCACGATGGCGGACCGCCTCGATTTCCGGATACCGGGCCACGGTGTCTAAAAAGGTCCGCGAAAGGGACCGGAAAAAGTCAAGGGACGCAGATAAGGCAATACGGTCCTGGGAACCTCCCAGGTACAGCAGCCAGGTGTCCGGGGTCTTGACATAGTGGTCATGGATGCTCTGGTCCAAAAGATGCTGTTTCTGACTGACCCTTTCACTGCTGCTTTCCCATGTGAGGCACAGGTCTTGGGGGGGAAGAATTTCAACAACCAGTTCCTGATAATTTTTGGCAGCCACAGCTTTTCCTTTGTTCAGGCTGTTGTATGATAAGCACATGGTTCCATGGAGGATCTCAATATCAGATTAGGGGGCGGGACGCAACCCCCGTAAAATAGAATCTATGCCGGTGCCACTGTTGTCCGCATATCATTCATGACGGGGTGGTCTTTGAGTGGGATATACCATACAAAAAATACATACAGGGCATGTTTCCGGTACTATTCCGCCTTGTCAGTTCTAAATCGCAGGTGTAAAAATCATTTTTATGACATTTCCCTTATTGTTGGAGAAAATTCTGCGACAGCAAAAATTGATTCCCGTTGCTAAAATAAGAGATTTAAGAAAAAGGCCACTGGTAAAACGGCGGCATATTTCAAGGCCGATTATTTCTCCACGGATGGACCAGCAGAGAAAAAAGGTCAGGCAACCAAAAAAAAAGCCGGAAAGCACAGTCAGCACAACCCAGGAAAATTCGGCAAGCACAGTTACCACGACAAAGAGATTCCATAAACCACGGCCAAGAGAAACAAAAAAGAGGCAGGAACTGATCCAAAGGAATGACATACCTTTTGATGACACCTTAAAAAATGTTCAATGATTTGGGAGACGTAATATGATTTTCGTATATGAAAGTCATAGGCAAGTCCCAATCCCAGCCAGATGGAGATGGGTCGAAGACGCGGAGCCAAGTGCACTGAACACCCAAATAACCGATCACACCAGGTTCATTGGGCTTGTTGGAATTAAGTATGCTGTCCCCGGAATTTCAAGCGAACATCCGGCTCAAGAATATCATGTGGGGAATCGGGAAAATCCGGATGTAGCGCCATTATTTGCTTCCTCCCAATTTTTCTACGCCATGATCGGCAATCAGAAGTTTCATCTGATGAATAGCAATACTATTCAATTTTTTCAGCCGCTCTTTTTGCGCCATCCCCTCATCGATAAAAAGGGCATTGATGTTTTCAAGATTAGAAAGACATACCAGTTGTGAGATATTGGCATAATCACGAATATTACCTTTCAGGGCAGGGTTTTCATCTTGCCATTGTTTTGCCGTTTTGCCGAACAGAGCAACATTCAACACATCCGCTTCCAGTGCGTACACAAAATTAATCTGGCTTTTGGACAGTTCCGGGGGGATCAGATTGTTTTTAATGGCATCGGTGTGAATGCGGTAGTTGATCTTTGCCAGATTGCGCTTTATATCCCAGCCCAGCTGTTTTAGTTCTTCATCTTTCAACCGCTGAAATTCTTTAATCAGATAGAGCTTAAATTCCACGGAAATCCAGGAAGCAAACTCAAAAGCTATATCCTTATGGGCATAGGTTCCACCATACCTGCCCGGTTTTGAAATAATACCGATAGCTTTGGTTTTTTGAACCCATTGTTTTACTGTAAGGACAAAGCCGTTTGAACCGCTTTCATTTTTAATGTTACTGAATTCAGTAACATTAAAATCAGGATTATGTATTTTTTCCCAGACCCCCATGAATTCAACTGTAAACCGGGTGCTGAGCCAGTGAGAAATAATTAATCCTGTTGTTTGGGCATTTTTATACTTTGCAATGTCGGTAATGCATATATAATCTTCGTCGTCGCGGGTGTAGAGTGTTATTTCTTTGTCCAACACGTTGATCTTTACCATGACTTTCCCCCCTGATGCCTAACTTTAATCCCATCGAATTCGATGGAGTTAAGCCCCTCTTTACTTTGTGTTCTTATCACACCGTCACTTCAATAATCTTCATGGTATCATTGCCAAAAATATCAACCACTTTCACAGCAACCTTGCACCGTCCGGGAACACGTTCCACAAAAGCACTTTTCAGCTCCAGAGACCGGTCTTTTTTGGTGCGAAAGGATTGCCATTCATTCTCAAACACGTAATCCCCCGTCCAGACTTCCTCAATTTCTCCACTTTCCGGATTTTTTATCCGAAGAATTTCCCGTTTGGATTCAAAATCAAAATCCACGGACCAGTAATCAATCCAGTCCGTCCATTTTTTGGTCAACACTTCACGGCTGACATCATGGAACACCACCTGATTTTTTTCAATTGCCCGTTTGTCAAAGACTTCGCGGGGGATATATTTCATGGCAAGGTCAATGCCTTTGCTTTTTCCCCTGAAAGCAGTTAAACTGACTGACCCCTTCGGCACGGTAGGCGTGCATTATAATAATCAAGACATCTTTATTACTTCACTGCTTCCTTCTTTTCGAACTGTCAAGTATTCCTTGACAGTTATTTTTGGAAACAACTCCTGTTCTTTATAAATATTGTTTATATTTAGACTTATATTTTGTTTTGTGGTTTGAAAAAGATCTGCCATAAGCTGCTGTGTCAGCCAGACTGTTTCATCGGACAATTTCACATCTATTTTGACAGTCCCATCTTCTGCTTTATAGACTAAAAACTGTCCTTTTGAATTTTCTATTTCATTTTTCATAATTCTTAGCACTCCGGCTTTGATAGCGAACGAGTAATTTAGCGGTTGTCCGCATATCTCCGCAATTTGGTTAATGTCTTTTTTCTAACCGCATATCATTCATGGCGGGTGGTCTTTGAAAGGGATATACCATACAAAAAATACATACAGGGCATGTTTCAGGTACTATTCCGCCTTGTCAGCTCTAAATCGCAGGTGTGAAAATTATTTTTATGACACTTTCCTTATATAAAAGAAGGTTGAATTAAGCAATAGGTATAAATACCTATATTTGTTAAATATATTAAAAAGTTTTATGGTTTTGAAAATAATGGCAGAGCGCCTAGACGATATGTGTGAGAGCCCAGTCGTGCTTTTGCGCAATCTGGGGGACTTAAAATCCATTGGATAAATCGCTATTCGGCCATTTTGCCAATCCTGGCATTTTGGCCAAATAGAAGGCTGTGGCTAGATTTTCTTTTTTTAGAACAACCACAGCACTCTGAGAACAGACCAGATGAAATCTTTCTTGTGATTCTCTTACTCTTTATGCTACAAGTTTTTTAAACACTGCAATTCATAACGGAGGTAAAAAATATGCGACTGGTAACCAGATCAGACTTTGACGGCCTTGGTTGTGCGGCCATTCTAAAAGAGGTGGGAAAGATTGATGACATCAAGTTTGTTCATCCCAAGGATGTTCAGGATGGAAAAATAGAAGTTACATCCAATGATATACTGGCCAATATACCCTATGTAAAGGGTTGCGGCGTATGGTATGACCATCACTCAAGTGAACAGGAACGAAAGGCCTTTGGTGAATTTAAAGGAAAGTGTGATCCCACAGCTTCCAGTGCCGCACGGGTGGTTTACAATTTTTATGGCGGATATGACGGGTTTAAAAATGACCATCTGGATGATCTGGTTGATGCAGTGGACAGGTCTGATTCAGCACTATTCACTAAAGAGGAGATACTTGATCCTGATGGCTGGGTCCTGTTATCCTTTGTCATGGACCCAAGAACGGGCCTTGGCCGGTACAGAGACTATAGGATCAGCAACTATGCCCTTATGATGGACATGATCGACTATTGCCGTGAAAAGACAGACAAACAGATTCTTGAGCTTCCTGATATAAAAGAGCGAACCATTCGCTATTTTGAGCAGGACAAGCTGTTCCGTGAGATGCTGCTGCAGAACAGCACGGCCCATGATTCAGTGGTACTGCTTGACCTGCGTGATCAGGAAGAAATTTATACAGGGAACAGGTTTCTGTTATACAGCCTTTTTCCTGAACAGAACATTTCCATGACTGTTATGTGGGGTTTTCAACGTCAGAACATTGTAATCACCTGTGGCTACAGCATCATTAACAGAACTGCCACGGTGGATGTTGGATCATTGATGTTAAAGCACGGCGGCGGAGGTCATCATCGAGTGGGAACCTGTCAGGTTTCAGTGGAAAAGGCAGAACAAGCCATTAGGGAAATTCTGGAAACACTGAACAAGGGATAATCGATTTTTTTTAGAAAAATCCCATGAAAGAGTTGACGCTTCCGGCAATGAACTCAATGTGGACATCAATCTGAAAAAATTGATGAATATCAGGGCAACATTAATTTTTCTTTAAGGCCTGAGAGGCGCAAGGCGGTTTTATTATTGTTTAAAGCCATCTTAAGGGCTTTTGAAGACCCGACAATGATTACCAGGTGTTTACCCCGGGTCATGGCAGTATATAAAAGGTTTCTCTGCAAGAGCGGGAAATGGGCCGTGGTCAGTGCGATAATGACGGCGCCATACTCACTGCCCTGGGATTTATGAACAGATATGGTATATGCCAGGGTAAGTTCATCCAGTTCCAGAATATCATATTCTACAATGCGGCCATCGTAATTCACCAGAACTTTGTTTTCCGTTTTAATCACCTCGGCAACGATACCGATATCACCGTTAAACACATCTTTTTCATAATTATTTTTCAGATGCATGACCTTGTCATTGGGTTTAAACATGATGCCCCGGTTCTCTATGCCGCCCCTGGACCGATTTAACACCTTTTGAAGTTGCTGGTTCAAATTTATGGTACCGGCTTCTCCCCGATGCATGGGTGTTAAGACCTGTATTTCGTCAATATGAGGGAATGCATCGGGTATTCGTTTTGAACACAGTTCAAGGATGGTTTTCACCACTTTTTCAGATGTCTGGTTCTCAATAAAATAAAACTCTGACAATTCGCCGGCCCCGGCCTTTTGAAAATCCGGCATCTCTCCGTTCCGGATACTGTGGGCATACATGATAATAGGGCTTTGCTTTGCCTGCCTGAATATATTTGTTAAAGAAAAGACCTTTATGCGCTCAGATTCAATAATATCAGACAATATATTGCCAGGCCCCACAGAAGGAAGCTGGAATGTATCCCCCACAAGTATCAGGACAGCAGTTACAGGCATGGCTTCAATCAGCCGGTACATGAGAATGGTATCCACCATGGAGGCTTCATCAACGATAAACACATCCAGCTCAAGGGGATTGGCAAAATTTCTTTCAAAGGTCTGGTTTTCAAAGTCAAAGCCCAAAAGCTTGTGCAGGGTAAAGGCCTTTTCCCCCGTTACTTCTGAAAGACGTCTGGCTGCTCTTCCCGTTGGGGCACTTAAGGTAACCTTTAGATTTTGCAGTTTAAAGACTTCACATAATGCTCTTATCAGTGTTGTTTTACCCGTTCCGGGCCCCCCTGTGATCACAACAATTTTTTCAAGCAACACTTTATTTACAACACTTAATTGCTCTTTGGATAATTTTATGGCCAGTTTTGAGAGAACCTCTTCAAGTATTTTATCCTTGCTGATTTGATGGGGTATGACAGGCATAGATAAAATGGCTTTTATCCTTGATGCAATAATAGATTCTGCCTTGTACAGCCTTGAAAGGTAAATTTTTGTTTCATCTTCATGGGTTTCTATTTTTACTTCATCCAAATCTATCAATTGTTCCAGGGCCTTATCAAACCTGTCCGGGTCTATGCCGGACAGGTTTGAACAGAACAGAAATATTTTTTTCTTAAGTCCATAGACATGCCCATCCTGTTCAAAAGATAATAGACAATGGATCAGACATGCCTGAAGGCGGTTTTCATCATCTTTTTTTACACCGCCGTTCATGGCAATCATATCTGCCAGGCTGAACCCGATCACGGGAAGATCCTTTGCAATGGCATAGGGGTTTTTCTGTAAAATGTTCAGGGTCTGGGAACCATAAATCTGGAGAATGGTGGCAGCATGATATACACCCACACCATTTTCCTGGAGGAATTGCATGACCCTTCTGACAGCATGATGCTTGTTCCAGGTCTGCTCAATCAGTGTTTTTTTAGCTTCTCCGATTCCATGAATATGCTTCAGCTTATCCGGCTCGTTTTCAATTATATCCAGGGTTTTTTCTTCAAAATGATCCACTATCTTATCAGCCAGGGATTTGCCGATTCCTTTAATCATACCCGAACCAAGATAATTACGGATGCCTGAAACCGTTGCAGGCAAAACAACCTTATAAATTTCTACTTTAAACTGGTCTCCATATTTAGGATGGGTGATCCATTTTCCAGAGATTTCAAGGCTTTCACCTTCAAACACTCCTGCAAGATGTCCCACAATGGTGACAGGGTCATTGATTTTGGCAATCCGAAGCTTGGCTATGGTATAATGGTTATCCTGGTTTTGATAGGTGAGCCTTTCTAAAATGCCTTTGATGATGATCATTTAACTTTTCACGCTATTGATGATCCAAAGGGCGGCTTCATAAAGATCTGTACCAATAAAGTCAGGGATGATGCCTTTTTGAAAAAGCTGCTGTTGTGCCGCAAGCCCATTTCCCGTTTTGACCAGCAAGGCTTTTGAGCACCCTGCATTGCGTGAGCATTCAATATCTTTGGCACTGTCCCCCACCATAAAGGATTGATTAAGATCAATCTGGTATTTTTTTTGGGCCTTAAGGATAAGTCCAGGGCTTGGCTTTCTACAGGAACAATTGTCTGTCGGGGTATGGGGGCAGTAAAAAATGTCCTTGATGTCTCCGCCCGCCTTTTTAACCCCGTCTTTCATTTTTTTAAAAATAGCATCCAATGTTTTTGGGCTGACCATCTTTCTGCCGACCAAAGACTGGTTGGTGATCACAATGACGTTAAAACCATTTTGGGTCAAAAGGGCAATGGCCTCAGGGCTATTTGGGATAAACTCAAACTCTGATTCATTTTTAATATATTCGGAAGAGTCCACATTAATGACTCCATCCCGGTCTAAAAAAACTATCCGTTCCATAATTTTTCTCTTTATTCAGCAACGGCAAAGGCACTGCCAAAACCTTGTGCAATGATTTTTTCACTGAATCTTATGGCATCTTTTAAATTGGTAAATTGGCCGATTCTTACCCTGTAAAAAGTCCCGCGGTCATCCGTAAACGGTGTAACATGTGCATTTTGATAGTGCTTTGATAATTTATCCCGGTATGCCAGGGCATTGGCATTGACCTGGAATGCCCCAACCTGTACTGTAAAATTGCCTGTCCAATAATCAATGGGTTTAAAGGCAATGGGATCTTTTGTTTCCTTTGAATATGACGTGGCCATTCCAAGGGCAGTCACCTTTACTTTTTCAGTTCCAGATCCCAGTATTCCGATGCGGCTTGCCCCAGTATAAGACAGATCAATGATTCTGCCAGGGACAAAAGGGCCGCGATCATTGATCCTTACAACAATTTTCCGGTTGTTTTTAAGGTTATCAACACTGACCCAGGTATTCATGGGCAGGGTTTTGTGCGCAGCCGTCATGGCATACATGTTGTAAGTTTCACCATTGGATGTTTTTCTTCCATGGAATTTTTTCCCGTACCAGGAGGCAAACCCGGTTTGTACAAACCCTTCAGCGCTGGCAATCGGTGTGTACTGAATTCCATATATTTTATAAGGTCTCTGGGTTGCAGGCTTCTTTTGCCCTGGAGATGAACTTGTTTTATCGCTTGATGATTCTATCGGTGGTATATGGTCTGAATCATGGGGGGCAAAGGGGATTGAACATCCGAAAAAAGCCAATGAGAACAATATCAGGATCTGGGATGTGAACTTCAAAAAAATACTCCGTAATCTATAGCATTATCAGTCAAGGGCTAGTTCCAATACGCTTTCCATTTTATCAACAAAGTAAAATTCAATGAAATTTTTTATATAATCCGGCACATCCTCCATATCTTTTTGATTCCATAGCGGCAGAATAATCTTTTTAATTCCTGCCCTATGAGCTGCAATCACTTTTTCCTTGATCCCTCCCACGGGCAGAACTTCTCCTCTTAGGGTAATTTCACCACTCATGGCCAGACGTTTTTTCACAATCCGTCCTGTCATCAATGATGTCAAACAGGTCAGCATTGCCACACCGGCCGAAGGACCATCCTTTGGTATTGATCCCTCTGGCACATGAATATGAAGATCATGATTGTTGAAAAAGGCTTCATCCACGTTTAATTTTTTTGCATTGGCCCGGATAAAGCTTAAGGCAGTGCTGGCAGATTCTTTCATGACATCCCCAAGCTGCCCTGTTAAGGTAAGGTTTTTCCCCCCTTTCATGGCCACGGCCTCTATAAAGAGGATCTCTCCCCCATAGGGAGTCCAGGCAAGCCCCACAACAACCCCGGGATTTTCTATCCTCAACGCCAGATCCGGCATATTTGATACAGGGCCCAGATATTCATGCAGATCTTTTTGACCCACAATAAGATTTTTAGCTTTTTTTTCTGCAATTTTGCTTGCAACTCCCCGGCAAACTGATCCGATATGCCGTTCCAGGTTTCGCAAACCTGATTCCCTTGTATATCCTGAAATAATTTTTTTCACGGCACCAAAGGTAATTTTAACCTGGGTTGAATTTAGACCGTTTGCATCCCTTTGCCTGGGAACCAGATACCGTGTAGCGATTTTTAATTTTTCCTCTTCCGTATAACCGTTCAGTTCAAGAATTTCCATCCTGTCTCTCAGGGGTGCCGGGATTGTATGGAGCACATTTGCCGTAGTTAAAAACATCACATCGGAAAGATCAAAGGACACATCCAGGTAATGATCTGAAAAAGAAAAATTCTGTTCCGGGTCAAGGACTTCCAAAAGGGCGGAAGAAGGATCTCCATGATAGGAGGAGCTCACCTTGTCGATCTCATCCAGCATGAACACGGGATTTTTTGTGCCGGCTTTTCTCAAACACTGGATAATTCTTCCTGGAAGCGCACCCACATAGGTTCTTCTATGACCCCTGATTTCAGCTTCATCCCGAACCCCTCCCAGGGCAATTCTGACAAACTCCCGGCCCAGGGCTCTGGCAATAGATCTGCCAAGGGATGTTTTACCCGTGCCTGGAGGGCCTGTAAAACAAAGAATCGGGCCTTTGGAATCGTTTTTTAATTTACGAACGGCCAGATATTCAAGAATCCTTTTTTTGGGTTTTTCAAGACCATAATGGTCATTGTTCAGTATTCTTCTTGCTTCTTTAATATCCAGTTTATCCTTTGACCGCTGATTCCAGGGCAAAGATGTCAGCCAGTCAAGATAGGTGGATGCCACCACATATTCAGAAGAAGAAGGATGCATCCGAGACAATCTCTGCAACTCTCTTTTCCCTTCTTTTTGTGCTTCTTCAGACAAACCTTTTTCTTCAATTTTAGTCTGGTATTCTTTTATTTCAACTCTATCGTCTTCCGTTTCACCCAGCTCTTCTTTAATGGCTTTCATCTGTTGACGAAGATAGTATTCCCGCTGGCGCTTATCCATATCTTCTTTTACCTGGGTCTGGATCTTGGAGCCCATTTCCAGGATTTCCAATTGATCATTGACAAGCCGGGTCACTTTTTTCAAACGTTTAGTGACATCCAGCAGCTCGATAACCTTTTGTTTTTCCAGGACGGGTGCATTAATGGTGGAGGCAACCATATCTGCAAGAACATTGGGTTCCTGCAATGATTTGATCATATGGCCCATTTCTGACGGAAGCCCAGGGGAAAGGTTTACAACTTTTTCATATTGTTCAACAATATTGACCATCAAGGCCCGGTTTTCTTTGTTCCTGTCAGCATTTCTATTTTCCAGGACATCAATTTGCGCCTGTATATATTTTTTGCCGGAAAGAAATTTTTTGACCCTGAAACGGTCTAAACCCTGTATTAAAAGCTGGGCTTTATCATCTTCCATTTTGGACATTTTTAAAATAATGGCTATGGTACCGATCATGTGGAGATCATTTGCCGTGTGTCTGGAATCAATATCAGATCGTTTGGATAAAAGCAGTCCCAGCATCCTGTTCCCGGACATGGCCTCATCAATCAGCTCCACTGCTTCATTTTGAACCAATACCAGAGGCAATACCATTTTGGGGAAAAGATTGGTGTCAACGATGGGAAGAATTGGTATAATATTGGGAATATTATCTGAAGTTATATTGCGTGAGGGAGCCTTAAGATCATCCATTATTCTAGGGGTTCCTTTTGGAATCCATGGCTTAAATGAAATCTATGGAAACATTTTGTTTCCCCTTAATTTCTTTATTTAAAAATTTTCCAAGGGTAAGCTCTAAAAACCCATTGGAAAAAATAGCAGATACTTTTTCAACATCAATAATACTTGGCAGGTATAAAACCCGTTCAAACTGTCCGAATTGTATTTCTGCAAGTCTGTATGTGGCTGTCTGGTCAGGATGGTTACTTTTTCTACTGCCTGAAATTTTAACGGCTTTGTTGCTGACTTCAATAACAATATTTTCTCTTTTTACACCTGCTATTTCAACCTGGATAATGATTTCACTTCTTGTCTCAAGTATATCCATCTGGGGTTTCCATATCCGTTTTGAAAAACAAAACATGGGATTAACGGATTGAAACAATCCTCCAAAAGATTTTTCTTCAGTTGTTTGTGTTTCAATATTATCTCCAAACCGTATTTCTATATGTTTCATATTAACTCCTGATGATACTGGTAAATCAATCATCTGATAATTTGATTAAAATACCATTTGACTCAGATATTGTAAAGCGGTATTAAAAAACACTATTCTGTAAAAGCCCTGGCAAGTTAGAAGAGTTAGCTCATGCCACAGCCTTTTTATGTTTTATCCAGTATTTTTCGCAGGGTTTGAGCAAATGTACTCAAGGAAAATGGTTTTTGAATAAATCCATGGCATCCCTGGTTTAAAAACCCTTCTATTTTATCATCAACGGCCTGGCCCGTGGATATTAGTATTTTAGCATCTTTCTGGATATTTTTGATTTCTAAAAAAGCTTGTTTCCCATCCATTTCCGGCATGATCAAGTCAAGGACAACCAAAGAAATTTCCTCTTTGCAACGTCTGAATATCTCAATAGCCTCCACCCCATTTTTTGCAATCATGGGTTTATAACCAAGGTATTCCAGAAATTTTTTGCCTATATTTATAACAGCTTCATCATCATCCACCAGCAGCACGGTTTCAGATCCTTTTTGCATGTGATCAAAGGGAAGAGATTCCTTTTTCATCTCTTTTAACTGGATATTTTTGGATGCAGGCAAATAGATATGAAATCTTGCACCTTTGCCTTTTTCACTGTCAACCAGAATAAAACCGCCATGATTTTTTATGATGCCATAAACAGTAGACAGTCCTAAGCCCCGACCCTTGTTATTGCCAATTTCTTTTGTGGAAAAAAACGGGTCAAAAATTTTTTTCTGGGTTTCCAGATCCATGCCAGTGCCTGTATCTTTGATCGTCAATTTAACATATGGCCCGGGCTTGACCTCAAAGGGATAATCATTGTCCTTATTAATAATAATATTTTGGGTTGTCACGAAAATATCGCCTGATTCAATAATGGCCTGGGATGCATTGTCCAACAAGTTCAAAAAGACCTGCTCAAGCTGGGAAGAGTCTGCATTCACTGGTTGGAGATTTTCTTCATAGTTTTCATGAATGATAATATCTTTTCGGGCAGGCTTAAAAATAGTCAAAATAGATGCAAATAGCTGGTTTATATTCAATGTTGAAATCTGATATTTCCCACCCCTTGCAAATCCAAGCAACCGCTTTGTAAGTTCAGATGCAGTTTCCACAAGCCGGCCAATACGCTTGGCATGGGTCGTCACTTTTTCCGTGGCCGATACATCAATCTGTAATAACGATAAGTGTCCTTGAATACCCATTAGAATATTGTTGAAATCATGGGATACCCCACCCGCCAATAACCCGATGGCTTCCATTTTCTGGGCCTGCTGAGCCTGAACCTGAAGCCGCTTGAGTTCTGAGATATTAGTAATAACAAAGATAATGCCTTTTGACGGATCATTTGCGTTGAGTCTTGAAACCCTGATCATGCAGTCAATGGAATTACCATCTTTTTTTTTCAATGTTGTTTCAACAAGGCCTTTGCCATGTGTATCCAATTTGGAATACAATTCAACCCCGACTCTGTCATATTCTTTTTGATCAGCATATAAACATCTTGTATTTTTCCCTTTGAGAGAATCAGGTTCATACCCGAGCATTGAACAGAAAACATTATTGGTCCAGCCAAGAACCCTGTCTTTTATGATTCCAATCCCTGCAGGGGAAGATTCCAACACTGCCTTCATTTCCCGGGGGGTCAATTCCTGTTTATTGAAAGGCTCCTTTTTTATTGAAAGGCCTTTGGAAGATTTTTTAACACTTTTATGCTCAGGTTTCATAAAAAATTACCGGTTAAAGATTCTATCATTTGACTGCCTATCTACTAATTGTTAAGTATAGCAGACTTTTTTTAATAATATAAGATAAGAAATGAATGATCCATCAAAATAAAAACATTGTTTTGCTGAAATATATTCCAGCTTTGATAAGCGGCCTGGCTTTGACCCTGTCTTTTCCTAAAGCAAATTTATCGTACCTGGTTTTTTTTGCCATGGTCCCCTGGTTTATGTCCATGGGGTCAATGACATCAAAAGAATCTTTTTATAGTGGTTTTATCGCAGGGCTTTTTCATTTTCTCACCCTTATTTACTGGATTGTCCCGACCTTAAATGTGTATGGCGGACTTCACCCGGTTCTTGCTGTTTCCACACTCATCCTTTTATGCCTTTATCTTTCACTTTATCCGGCTATTTTTGCCTTTCTTTTAAAACAGATGGATGCAAATTATTGGGTTGCACCCATTGCTGCCGCCTGTGTCTGGACTGGGCTTGAATATATCAGGACCTATGCTTTCACAGGCTTTTCCTGGGGGGCTCTGGGCTACAGTCAGTATGAAAACCTGCTGCTGATCCAGATTGCAGATTTTTCCGGGGTTTATGGAGTGTCATTTCTCATCGTTCTTATAAATTATCTTTTGGCAACCCTGGGGTTATCCCTTAAAAAAGGACTGCACAAAAAACATGTTTTTTCTATCATGTATACTATCATCCTGTTCGCAGGCGCTGTTTTTTACGGGGATCAAAAAATCAATACCTTAAATTCTCAAATTGAAAAAGTAAAAAAACCGATCCTTACTATTGTTCAGGGAAATATCAGGCAGGATTTAAAATGGAGTGACCAGTTTAAGACCCGGACGCTGGAAAAATATATTCATCTTTCCCAGGAAGAATTTAAGAATGCTGGATACCTGGAAAAGCCTGACCTTGTGATATGGCCGGAAACAGCTTTGCCGTTTTATTACGGATATGATAAAAATCTGTCAAACCGGGTGGATCAATTTGTAAGGGCATCAAAAACAAATTTTTTAATTGGAAGCCCGGCATTTAAAATAGATGAACACAAGACAAAATTTTATAACCGGGCGTATATGTTTAACCGGTTTTCGATTATTACAGGAACTTATGACAAGACTCACCTTGTGCCATTTGGAGAGTACGTTCCTTTTGGTAAGTATCTGACATTTTTAGGGAAGCTTACTGCCCAGGCAGGTGATTTTTCCACTGGCGATAAAACATTTAATCCCCTTGAATTCAATGATCATAACCTGAAGGTCACAAGTAACCTGAAGGTCACAAGTAACCTGAAGGTCACAAGTAACCTGAAGGTCACAACTAAAACAGGGGTGCTCATTTGTTTTGAAATTTTGTTTCCATCCATTGCATCCAGGTTTGTAAAAAACGGGGCTGATATCCTCACCACCATTACCAATGATGCCTGGTTTGGTCATACATCGGCAGCAGCGCAGCATTTTTCCATTGCCGTATTCAGGGCTGTTGAAACCCGCAGAACCATAGCAAGAGCTGCAAATACCGGGATTTCAGGTTTTATTGATCCTAAGGGGAAAATTCTTGAAACAACGGCTTTATTCACAGATCGGGCAGTCACACGACAGGTTCCAGTCCTGAACCAGATCTGTTTTTATACAAAATACGGGGATGTTTTTGCCATTTGTTCAATAGTTGCAATCTGCATGGTTTTTATGGTAAAAGGTTTCAGGAAAAAGTTTTGGAAAAAAGTCTAGGAGAAATTAAAATGAGTGTAGAATTAAACCAAAATATTCAAACCATATATACCAAAGCTGAAAAACTCAAGGAGTATCTTTGACCTTCCTTTAAAGCAAAAGCGGTTCCGTGAACTTGAACTAATTATTGCCCGGGAAGATTTCTGGAACGATTCAGACAAAGCAACGGATCTCTTAAAAGAAAGAACCTTGCTTTTAAATCTTCTGGAAACCTGGAAAAACATTTACCAAGATATTGAAGACGCAGAGGTCCTTCTGGAACTTGCCCTTGAAGAGTCAGATAAGGAGATTGAAAATGAAGTGGCCGCCCTTTTATCCATACTTGAGAAAAAAATAAAAAAATTTTCAATCCAGATCACCCTTAACGACGAAGATGATGCAAGAGATGCTCTTGTTTCCATTAATGCCGGTGCCGGTGGGACAGATTCCCAGGATTGGGCGGAAATGCTGTTTCGCATGTACACCAGATGGATTGATAAAAAAGGATATAAATGTCAGATTATTGACTATCAGCCAGGGGATGAAGCCGGGATTAAGGGCGCAACCCTTCGTGTGTCAGGAGTTAATTGTTATGGGTTTATGAAGGTTGAATCCGGAGTCCACCGCCTTGTGAGGATTTCACCCTATAGCGCAAGCGGGAAACGCCATACATCATTTGCATCAGTATTTGTCTATCCTGAAATAAAAGATGAAATTACAATCGATATTGAAGAGTCAGATCTGAGAATTGATGTGTATAGGGCCAGCGGTGCCGGCGGCCAGCATGTGAACAAGACCAGCAGTGCCGTCAGAATCACCCATCTACCCACTGGTGTGGTGGCCCAGTGCCAGCAGGAATCCTCCCAGCACCGCAACAAAGAGATTGCCTTTAAGGTTTTAAAATCAAGGCTTTATCAGCTTGAAAAAGACAAGCAGGATAAAAAAATGCAGAATCTCCATGACGGCAAAGATGATATAGCCTGGGGTAGCCAGATCAGATCCTATGTTCTTCATCCCTACAGGATGGTTAAAGACCATAGAACAGATTTTGAAATGGGGGATGTGGACAGAGTCCTGGATGGAGACCTGGACCAGTTTATTGAAGGAGTTTTACTCTCATAAAAATAAATCCCCTTGCCATTATTGAAAAATTTTATACTGCGGGCACAAAACCTTACCAGGTCCTTGTTGAGCACAGCCGGATTGTCACTGAAAAAAGCCTTGAGATTGCCCGCAGTCAGATGCACTTAAACCCTGATCTTGAATTTATTGAAAAGGCTGCCATGCTCCATGATATAGGCATTTTTCTGACCCAGGCCCAGGCCATTGGCTGTACAGGTGAAAAACCTTATATCTGTCACGGATACCTTGGGAAAAAGCTTTTGGATGAACATGGCCTGCCCCCTGAATACGGCCTTGTCTGTGAACGACATACTGGTGCTGGAATTACAAAAGAAAACATTCTTTTAAACAATATCCCTTTGCCCCAGAGAGATATGGTTCCCATAAGCCTTGAAGAAAAAATTATCTGTGCGGCAGACAAATATCACTCCAAAAACCCAAAATACTCTGACAAAAACATAACCACAATTCAAATTATCGATGAACTTGGAAAAATAAGTAAAGATCATGCAAAAAGATTTTCAATGTGGGCTGAAGAATTCAACCTGTGATCAGCCGTACTTATCATCTGCAATAATGGCAGTGATGTGTTTCATAACGGCACTCTGATCGTGGCTTTTATCATCTGTTTCAATCCAATTTTTCAACCGCAAACCTTCGACTCTCACAAACTCACACATGTTGTTGGTGATCAGGATCAAAGATTTACTTCGGGCATGCCCGGCAATGTGCAAATCATTGACCCCTATAGGAGTGCCTTTCTTTTCTAAATCCGCTCTTATATTTCCATAGTGGGCAAGCGGCATTATCGTCATAGGGCAAGACCTCCAAACGGGATACAAAATCCTCAACTTTGCGTAGGTTGTGGGACACCATAGAGCTTTTTTCAACACCATCTAATAATTCTGCCAACGTGATTGAACTAACACCCATGCCCTTGCGGGCACAACAAAAAATGAAAGAGTAATGAGATGTGAGATATGAGATGTGAGGGGGGATAGACTGATGGTTTTTTCTCACTACTCAAAACTCAAATCTCACTACTTTCATATAAATACACATCAGTCCTGCATGGGCGTTAAAAATGTCTAATACTTCAATTGGTCGACGCTTAATCACATAAATAACAATATTCGTGTCCAACATATACTTTAACATCAAAAAGGTTCCCTTTCAGCTTGTGCTTGTGAAGCACGTTCCGTCATAAAATCATCGGACACACCATCTTCAGAAAGAAAAAAGCTATCCCATGTATTTTCTACTGGTGAAAGTACACGGTCTTTACCGATAATACGTACAACAACTTTTTTCACATTCCCTAAAAAACAGTACACCCAGTTAAACTATTTTTATATCATATGGAAGTATTTCAGCAGTTAAGAATAATTATCCTAAGGCTGAGTATTCACATCTTGATTTTTACTTTAAAAACGCTTTGGTTTTATTATGGATTATTGTATCCTGTTCAAAATTATTGAAAAACAACGACAGGGGGACGGATGAACAGAATTGTTATTTTAATACCTTTGGTCAATATGGTGGGTGCAGTGGCTATCTATTTTTATTTTTCATTCATCATGCCTGCCCATGAAATTGCGGCTGATATCCCGGGTTATTTTTCTCCATCTTTTGCTGCAGTCGGAACTGCAGTGCTGTGTTTATTAGGGATTTTAAGTTTCCGGCGATCCTTAAGAAGCATCTTTGATGTGGCGTTTGATAAGATACGGATTCATTCCCTTGAAGAATCAGAAATTTATCACCTTCAGCGGGAAGCACTCAAATTTCCAATGGTTGTTGCAGTTATCTCCTTTATGATCTGGATACTGGCGGGTTTTATTTTCGGTTTTTTAGAACCTCTGATTGCAGCCAGGATTTTTAATGTTCAGACTCCTGAACTTGTTTTCTGCATAAGACGATTTTTAGGGATCTCTCTTCTGGGGGGTGGTATTACCTCGATGATTCTGTATTTTGTTATGGAAAATAAATGGCGATCATATATCCCTAATTTTTTCCCTGAAGGTCATTTAAACAGAGTAAAACACGTATTTAAGTTAAGTGTGAGCAAACGATTTCTAATCGTATTCTTAAGTATAATCCTTATACCCTTGCCCATAATGGGCATGACTATTTATGCCAGTATCCGGGAAATGAGTATGTCAGATGCCATCACAAGGAGTCATATCATGGATTCACTTGTCTGGGAATTGGGATTCATTTCTTTGTATTTGCTGGCCATTGTCCTTATTCTGGCATACTTTTTATCAAAAAGCATTCTGGTTCCGCTTCTTGGTATTAAGAGAGCTATTAAAGATGTTGAAAACAATAACCTGGATACCCGGGTAAAAATATTATCCAATGATGAGTTTGGAGATGTGGCTGAAGGATTTAATTTGATGATTAACAGTTTAAAGGAAAGCCAGAAGTTAAGAAAATCTTTTGGGAAATATGTGAGCAAGGAAATCCGGGATGAAATACTTGCCGGGAATCCTTCCCTTGAAGGTGAAATGAAAAGAGCAACCCTGCTGTTTGCAGATTTAAGAAATTTTACAGGTCTTGTGGAAAAAAATCATCCCGAACAAGTTGTGAAAATTATAAATCAGTATTTTAATGAAATGACTTTAGCAGTAGAAGAACATAAAGGTCTTGTCCTTCAATATGTGGGAGATGAAATAGAGGCGGCTTTTGGTGTACCGATCGGATTTGATGACCATCCGGAAATGGCTGTAAAAGCAGCTCTCGAGATGAGGGCCAGGCTTGCTCTTTTAAATAAAAAACTTGAGCAGGATGGATTTGAACCCCTGGCCCATGGTATCGGTATCCATTCGGGTGCCGTGCTTGCAGGTAATATAGGAAGCACTGAGAGAATGTCATATGGTCTGGTAGGAGATACGGTTAACTCTGCATCAAGGATTGAAGGGCTTACCAAAGATTACGGGTGTGATATTATTTTGAGCCAGACCACTTACAATCTTTTAACAGGATCATATAACATGGTGCAGCTTGCACCCGTAAAAGTCAAAGGCAAGAAAGATGAGCTTATTGTCTATAAGCTTTTATCCTGAAAAGACAATGATTGTTTTTCTCAGCCCTTGAATCGGATTTTACCCCTTTGCCGGCTATTCTAACAGATTTTGAATAAGATATTCTGTGTTCCAGATCATATATAAAGGGATAGACAAAATGCGATCGTGAAATGAAAGTTCATGCATGGAATATCTGATGCCAAAAGGAGTATCAGGATATTTTTCCAGAAATAACTTCATGCTTTTCAAGGAACCAGTGGTTCCGGCTTTGACTTCAACAGGGAAAATCTTTCCTTGAATATGAATAAGATAATCTACTTCAGCATTGCTCCCCCTTGCGTCCCTTGCCCAGAAAAAGAGCCCCGGCTCAGCATAAGGGTCTCCAGCGGCAAGCAGCTCCTGGGCTGTAAATTGTTCTGCAACACCACCGGCATTGATTGTCATGACCGGAACATTCAGGGCAATGGATGACTGTATGCCAAGGGCATTCTGCATCAGTCCCACGTCAAGACATGCGACCTTGAATTTTTTTTCATTCAAGTCTGCGGCCATTGGCAGACCCGCACCGGAAGAATGACATATTTTTGTCAGGCACCTGGCTTCACAAAGCAGGTTCAGAGCATCTTTTAAGAATTTGGATTCAATATCAGGATTCACATGGGAGTACTTGTATCGCTGACCCACCATTCGGGGTGCGCTGTCATATACCTGCCTTAGATATTTATGCTTTGCAGTTGAGGCATACTTTGAAAAATCAGCACTATAGGTCCGTATAAGTCCCTGTTGCTGACGTTGTATCTCTTCCATGGGAATCTTGCTGGAATATGCCTTGACAGAAGCAGGCATGCCACCTGTCAGAAGGTAAGTGCGAATCAGATTTTCAAGACGATCCTTGAATATTTTTTCTAATTGTTTTTCCGGATTCAAAGTCTTCATGTGCCCGCACAGTTTTTCTTCACCCAGGGCATTAAGGAACTCTTCAAAAGAGAGCGGAAACATAAATACACTTTGGATTCGTCCCACGGGCATTCTGAAATCCTTTGAACGTAAAGCAAATTCAATTAGAGATCCAGCTCCAATAACATGAAGTTCCGGTATTTTTTCATAAAAATACCGCAGGGAAGTAATGGCTCTGGGGCATTCTTGAATTTCGTCTAAAAATAACAGGGTCTGACCCGGCTGAATGACAGACTTTGTAAAAATCGACAGACGATCAATGATGGCCTTGGTGTCATATTCTGAAAAACAATCTGCCAGCTCGGGCTGCTCTTCAAAGTTGACTGAGACCATATTTTCAAAATTAGAATCTCCAAAAGCGCTTACTGAATAGGTCTTGCCAACCTGCCGTGCACCCCTTACCAGAAGGGGCTGCCTTAAGGGACTGGTTTTCCATTGGTTTAAAACTGAGTTTATTTTTCGTTTCATGTGTGCTTGATAAACCAATAAGTCATAAAAGTCAAGGTTTAAAAGTGATATAAAGTCATAAAAGTCAAGGTTGTTTTAAGAACCCAACCCGAGTTGGTTTGATATATTTGTCCGGCTTCTTCACTGGTAATTTCCCTGCCCAGTCCCTGTGCGATTATATTGTATGCCCTTTCATCAAACTTAAGGCCGATTTCAAGCAAGTGTTCGCAGGGCCTTTTCATCAGGCCGGTCTGTACCCGGTTGAGTGTAATTATCAGCTGTTTTTTTACGATACCCCTTGAAATCAAGCCTGATTGTTATATATTCCTGCAATAATTTTATATAAACACAAGGCGTATTTATGAAAACCAACACTGATAACAAAAAACCCATTATAAGAAAGTTTTTAAAGCTTATCTGGAAAAGCATTCCCTTTGCCTTGGTCCTGCTGGTAATCGGGCTGATCATATTGCCTTTAGGAAAAAAAATATCAGCAGAAAAAGCAGAGCTTGCCCAAAAACAATCCAATGAAAAAGCTGTTACAAAGGCATTGACCAATGTTATGACCATGGAGCTTGTACCGGCCATGGTCATGGAAAAATTAAGTCTTCCCGGTGTTGCAAAGCCATGGATATCCCTGGAAGTGGTCTCTGAAATTAGAGGGAAAGTGGTCAGCAAAAAGGTAACCCCGGGTCGTCATGTAAACATTGGTGATGTTCTGGCAGTCATTGATCAAAGTGATTATCAAAATGCCTATGATTCAGCACTGGCATCCTATGAAACAGCCCTGGCAACTGAAAAAAGATTAATAGCCCTGGTAAAAAAGAACTTTGTTACCCAGTCCCAGCTTGATGATGCAGTTGCCCGGGTAAAAACCAGCAAGGCAGAATTTGACAATGCCAAGCTCAACTTAAGCCGCTGTACTATATTATCGCCCATGCAGGGGATTGTTGACCGCATACATATTGAAACCGGCAGCTTTCTTAGTTCCGGAGATCCAGTTGCCCTGATTCTTCAAATTGACAAACTAAAAGTTGAAGTGGGTATCCCGGAATCTGATGTTGATGCCGTTCGAAAGCTTAAGACCTTTAATATGACCATTGATGCCCTGGATGGGAAAACCTATACGGGTGAATACCATTATCTGCATAAAACTTCTGATTCCATGGCCCGTTTGTATAACCTTGAAATAAAGGTGGATAATACAGATGGCAAGATCCTTCCGGACATGTTTGCAAGGGTGAAAATAGTCAAAAAGCAGGACCCCCAGGGACTTGCTGTCCCCATGTATTCCCTTGTAAACCTTAACAAAGATATTGGCGTGTATGTGGAAAAAGACGGCATTGTCCGATTCAGGCCCGTAAGAATTGGATTTCAGGATGGCTGGAAAACTCAAATTCCTGAAGGACTTGATCCCGGGGAAAAAGTTGTGGTTGTGGGTCACCGCATTATTGAAGATGGAGAACGGGTTAATGTAACAAAAACCATCCAGGATATGGAAGAAATCCTGTAATGATTATTTCTGACATTGCCATAAAAAACAGAACCAGCGTTCTGGTGCTGGCCCTTATCATCCTCGGCATCGGTATTTATTCCTACATGGTGCTTCCAAGGGAGAGTGACCCGGATATTACCATTCCTTTTGTATTTGTATCAACTGATTATCGAGGGGTTTCTGCCACTGATATTGAAACCAGTATCACCATAAAAATCGAAAAAAAACTCAAAGGTCTGGATAAGGTTAAAAATATCAGTTCCGTCAGTTCCCAGGGATTGTCCCAGATTAACATTGAATTTTTACCCGGTACAGATATTGACGAGGTGTTAACCAAGGTTAAGGATAAGGTGGATGAAGCAAAGAACGATCTGCCGTCTGATCTTGAAAATGATCCTTCAGTATTTGAGGTAAATATTTCGGAAATGCCCATTGTTGTCTATTCTCTGGCAGGGACAAGCGGACCCAGAGTTCTCAAAGAAATCGCAGATGATTTAAAAGATGACATTGAAGCGGTTCCCGGCGTTCTGGAAGTGGATGTAACAGGTGGCCAGGAAAGAGAAATCAGAATAGAGGTTGATCCTGATAAACTGGCCTATTACAGGATACCCATTACATCCCTGCAGCAGGCAGTTACAAGCGAAAATCAGAACACATCCGGCGGTGCCATCACCCTTGGGGACGGCAGGTATCAGCTAAAAATACCGGGTGAATTTGAAACGCCTGAAGAAATACTTTCCCTTGTTGTTGCCACCCATAGCGGCAATCCTATTTATTTAAAGGACGTTGCAACCGTTGTTGACGGCATCAAGGAAGAAGCGTCAAGATCCCGTTTAAATGGGGTGGACGCTGTTAATATTTCGGTGAAAAAAAGAGTTGGCGAAAATATTATCTTTATTTCCGACAAAGTTGACGTAATCATAGCCGAGGCAGAAAAGACCTTCCCGAAAAATACAAGTATCACCAAGTTGATGAATAAATCAAAAGATATCCGGATGATGGTTGCCGACCTTGAAAATAATATTATTTCAGGGCTTATCCTTGTGGTGGCTGTATTGTTTGTTGCACTGGGATTTAGGAATGCCTTATTGGTAGGGCTTGCCATCCCCTTTTCAATGTTTCTGTCTTTTTCCGTACTCCACGCCATGGGGTATACCCTGAATATGATTGTCCTGTTCTCTTTAACCCTGGCACTGGGGATGCTGGTGGACAATGCCATTGTAATTATTGAAAATACGTATCGCTATATGCAGCAGGGAGTTCCAAGGGTGGAAGCGGCCATGAAAGCCACAGGTGAAGTGGCCTGGCCCGTGATCGGTTCAACTCTTACAACGCTTGCCGCCTTTTTCCCAATGATTTTCTGGCCGGGTATTATGGGCGAGTTCATGAAATATCTTCCCATCACCCTCATTGTTACTCTTTCTTCATCTCTGTTTGTTGCAATGATTATAAACCCTGCCCTGTGTGCATTTTTTATGCAGGTAAAAACAAAAATCAATGGAGAACCACTTACTGCCAAAGAAATAGAAGACCAGGGAGAACAGCCCATTGAAATCAAGGGTATCGTTTTAAAATTTTATATAAAACTGTTAAACAGTGCCCTTAATCACAAAATTACCGTGCTGACAGGTTCTTTTGTAGTATTGATCCTTCTTATCCAGATCTGGTTTTTAAAAATAGGGATTGAAAAACCACTTGAATTTTTCCCGTCCATTGACCCGATATCCGTCTATGTTAATATTGATCCTCCGGAAGGAGCTGATCTTGACTATATTGACAGAATCGTAAAAAAAGTTGAGATTGCCATAACAGGGAATCAAACGCTTGATTACAAAAAAGCATTAAATTTTCAGGAGCATGAAAATTCTGACGGTACAAAATTTATGGCCCCCAGCAATATTAATAATATTGAACATATCTACACCCGGGTGGTTCAAAATTCCAGCGGATCTGTTTTTGACTCTAACCTGCCCAATCATATCGGTATCCAGTTTATTGCTTTTGAAAACAGAAAATCTCCCACCAAAGATGATCTGGAAGAATTAAGAAATCGGGTTAAAAATATTGCCGGTGTGAAAATCACGGTGGATCAGCAGCAGGAAGGTCCTCCCACAGGCCCTCCTATTAATATTGAGATTTCTGGAAATAATTTTGAAGTGTTAGGTAAGATTGCAGAAAAATTGGGAAAAATAGTTGAAAATATTCCACATGTAAAAGATGTAAGAAATGATTACCAGGGGGGGCTCCCCAGTGTACAGGTTAAAATTGACCGCCAGAAGACCGCCCTTTTCGGCCTGACCACAAGCGCCATTGGAAATGCATTAAAAACAGCCTATAACGGGCTTGATGTTTCTACCTATTATGAAGGCGACGATGACTATGACATCGTGGTAAAACTGGCTGAATCCGACAGGCAGGTGGCAGATGTCCTTCATAAGCTTTTGATCCCGACACCCACAGGAGAAATCGTTCCTTTGACCACTCTGGCCAGTATCGAATATGCCGGAACCATAGGAAATATTGTCAGAAAAAACCATGAACGTGTTGTCACTGTAAAAGCAAATGTAGATGAATCAAAAACCACAGGGCCTATTGCCAGAATGCATGCCCAGGAACTGCTTAAGGAGATGAAGCTTCCAGTGGGCTATAAATACAAATTTACAGGTGAGGATGAAACTCAGAAAGAATCTGAAGAATTTTTGTCCAAAGCGTTTTTAATTGCTGTATTCCTGATTTTTCTAATTCTTGTAACCCTGTTTAATTCCATTATACAGCCAGTCATTATTCTTACCTCCGTTGTTCTGTCTTTAGGCGGTGCTTTTCTGGGACTTGCTGTGATTAACTCACCCTTTGGTGTCATTATGACGGGAGTCGGTATCATTTCTCTTGCCGGTGTTGTTGTGAACAATGCCATTGTTCTAATCGATTATACCAATAAACTTCGGGACAATGGCATGGGCATCCGGGAGGCTGTTGTTGCTGCCGGTGCTACACGGTTAAGGCCGGTTATCTTAACAGCCGTTACCACCATTTTAGGACTTTTACCCATGGTCACGGGTATCAGTTATGATTTCCATGTCATGGCACTCTCTCTGTCCAGTGAATCCAGCCAATATTGGAGAACCATGGCAATTGTGGTTATTTTCGGGCTGATGATTGCAACGATATTGACCCTGGTTGTTGTTCCAACACTTTATGCGTTGATTGAAAACGCCAAACTTAAAATGGCAACGGGTTACAGCAAAACCAGAGCGTTTTTTCTGGGGGCAGACCAGGCATAGCTTACTGGACACTATCATATTCAATATCATTGGAGGGAATAATAGTGATAGCTAAAAATAATAAAATATCAAAAAAGTGGTGCTAAAAAATTGCAAATATATCAAAAAAGTGGCCTGTTAACTCATGCTTTTGTAAATGATTCTGTTTATCAGATGCGATTTTCTGTGATAAAAAGTCTGTCCAATTCTGTTGGAGTTATGTTAACGGTTTTACATTTACCAGGATATCGTTCTTATTTTCAATATGAGCATTTGCGCTGCTCCATGGCTATTCTTCGGGATGTTTTACCAGTTTGGCCCTTACCGGGTTCATCTCAATATATCGGGCACATGCAAGCAAATAGGCCTCATCCAATATGTACGATGCAAAACGGCCCTGCGCATAATCATCATCTGAGAAAAAAGTTTGCTGACGTCTGTTGCCCCGCTGGGTAATATGGTGAGGCATACCAGGGGCGACAATTCTTCCTATCCTTGCCATGGATAGAATATACAGACAGATTATTATTAATGTCAGGAATTAAGCAAGGTGTCCCTGATTAAAGATAGAGAATTAAGTAAGGTGTCCCCTGATTAAGTATCCAGACTTGAAAAGCGGTAAGCATATCAAGGTAGTGGTAAACGATATTATTTGTGTTTGTTGTTGGAGTTATTGACAACGGACACGTATGTTGTTATAATTTCCAACATGAAAGCTGTTAAACTCATTAGCACACGTATCGTCTATTCTGAATCGACATTTGCGGAGTTGGTATTGTTGCGGCTTCCAAAGCCACTGCATGGGTCTGTACACGGGTTCAAGTACAGGCTTGCGTATATCGTGCGTGGTGAATGCGTTTTGCGCTATGACAATGAGACTGGGAAGGGTGATCATAGGCATTTTGATGGAAAAGAAAGTGACTATGCGTTCACGACACCGGAGCAGTTGGTCGCTGACTTCCAGAACGATATAGAGAGGTGGAACCATGAAAACTATAACTCTTGATGTACGAACACCTGCCGATTCAATGGCAGAGTTCACATTGGCATGGAAAACAGGAAAATCCCAAAAATCCGCACGCATAAGCTTTGCGAAGCCGGAATTACTTTGGCGGGTATTAACTGCAAAACGATGGGAGTTGCTTAAAATTCTCTGCGGAGCAGGCCCTGTATCAATTCGCGAAGCAGCGCGACGTGTTGGGCGTGATGTAAAGGCCGTTCACGGTGATGTTACTGCACTACTAAACGCTGGAATACTTGATCGCTCAGAAAACGGCCGCATCGTCTTTCCATACGAAGCCGTGAAAGTTGAGTTCCTGTTGCATGCGGCATAATATGAAAAATGACAGGGGCCAAACCATTCGCCTGCTGTAGACAGGGTACGAAGAGCGGACTTGAGCGTAACAACGTGATGAAACAGTTCAACGATACGAGTAATCTAAAACATACATGTTTAAGGTCAATCATATCCGGAATCATCTGCAGTCTTAAATTTCTTGATATGGCAACTGCATTTCGTGTTTATGTAAATGGCGATCTTCTTGTTTCAAATGGAATCCCTGGAGAAACAGCAACTGTCATTTAGTTTTACTTTTTTGATTAAAACAGTTCAGGAAACGGATGAGCCTATAATAATCGGTAAGGCAGGAAAACCTGTGGCGATTCTTTCCGCTTTTAAGGAAAACAGTTGTCCCCGTCAACTTGGTGGAAGCCCGGAGTTTTATTTGTCCTAAATGTTTAAGAGAACCAAAATCTTTTCAGGAAGTGACCATGCTGATTCTGTTCTATGGCATAAAACCAACCAAGGCAAATGAGCTGATAATTCAGAATTTCTGATTACGTCAAGTCTCCAATAAAGAACATTCCGGCAGCTTCTCCCGGAATCAATTTTATTTTCACCTAAGTTTAATTGTGAAAGATCTTTACAAGCTGTTTTGCAGAAAATCACCACAATGAAAATATTTTTCTTTGAATTTCATGTTTTATTTCTCAGGCACCACCCATTTCATCTGAAACTCAATTTCCTCATTATTCCCCTCTCTTTCATGCTCAATATTAAAAATAGCATCGGGAGGAACTGAAATCCTTTCGCCGGCAATTTGTATCCGGAACCTTTCATTCTGTTCAATGGAATCAGCAAGTCTCCTTAATTTGGCCACAAAATCTTTTTGAGAATAATCTTTTTCCAGATCTCTTTCGGGTTTAACTTTACGTTTTGTCATGGTACCTCTCTGTTTTTTTTCATTTGCCAGAATCTATCTGATAACTCCCATCCAATCTTTCCCACATTTCTTCAAGTTTTTTATCCAGGATCTCAACCACTTCATCATATTCATTCTGATTTATTTCACCGATTTTCAGTTTTGAATGAATTAAAAAATCAATATAAAGTTCAGCTCTTCCATAATTTTTTGAGACACCAAAATTATATGATATACCTCTGACACCAGAACCAGCTCCTATCCAATTATATTTTCCTGCACTAATATTTTGGAATAGCTTGCTTTTTAAATTCATTGATTGGAGTAACTCTCCCCAAAATTTTTGCCGAATTATGTGTCTATTTTTTAATTCAGTTTTATTATCAATATCATCTTGAGTCTTCTCAGCAATCCGGATCATATAATCTTCCACTTCTTTTGTTGGTATGATTTGATCCATTGTTAAAAAAAGTTGATCATTTCGCTCATAAGGCGTTGCTTTAAAACATTGAATCCTGATTTTATAATTCAATAACCACAATACCGTTGATGTAACTTCTTTTCTAAATTCAGCAGCAACTAAAATGATTCTTTGCGTTACACCTTTATTACATCCCTTCCAGTGTCATCTAATTTATTTTCAATAATCACCAAGTCCCCATTTTTATCAAGGGCGAGAAGGTCTAATCTTTCCTTTGTATCATCAAACCCTGCAAATTCTTTTTGAATTATTAAAAGCTCTTCATCAAAAATATTTGGTAATTTTACAATCCACTCCTGGAGGTTATCTCTTTCTTTGAAACCAAATTTCGCGAACGATATACTATCAATTTTTTCAACACTATTTGTTTCTTTATTTATCAAATACATATTTTTGAATTCTTTTTAAATAGACCGTAACATCTAAAACGGTGTGAAAACTTCTTTCCCGTCCCTGGCATCAAATAAAATCTGAGAAACTTTCCTACCCCCCTCTGTATCATGAAACCCTTTGATATGATTCTCTTTCTTTTCCCCTGAATTGAACTCTGAATTAGATCGCTGATTTTCAATACACTTCCGGATCTCGGCACGTTTTTCTTCAGATAGATACATGATGATCTCCTTTTTCAGGTTATGGCGAATATGGAGCTGAATCTGTTATTGGTATATTGCACTTGGGGAAGAGAATTTCAAGAAATAAAGCGAAACCAGTTAAAAATAGGGGTTTTTACCTATAGGGAGGATATCTTTTTTGTAATTTTATTGTTATAAATTCAGAAAACACTTTTTTAAAAGAAAGGACCAATATGCCTCCAAAAACTTTCAAATGCAAACAATGCGGTAACTGCTGTCTCAACCTCAGCGATGCTTTCCAAACAAGTGTCAGTGATGAAGAAATGGCATTATGGGAAATGGAAGGACGATATGATATCCTTGAATGGGTGACCTCAATACATCTTGGCGAAGACCATTATATTCATGATATTTGGATAAGCCCAAAAACAGGTGATGATGTGGCCAGGTGTCCATGGTTGAGAAAGTTGCCAAAACAGGATAAATATATTTGCCGGATTCATGATTTAAAACCAGAACATTGTCGAAATTATCCACAATCAAGCGAGCATGCTGAAAAAACTGGGTGTAGAGGATTTGAATAATTGAAATGGTAGACCTGCTAAAGATAAAAAGAAATGAAAGCAACTGATCTTGCAAATGTTGTATTCGAGTATCTGAATGATATTGATGATAAAGGTCTTGCTCCATTTATTGAAAAGTTTCCATCAGAACCTTTTGAAACAAGAAAGGTTAAAAAAAATGAACTTTCTGTCCTTTCATATTTGCCGAAACTTAAGTCAGGCACAAATTCAAGCACCTCTTGTATTTTTAAACAGTTTCAATCCGTATCGGACTATCTCTATTGGGGACAGACTTATTCTGCTGAAGATTTTGGAGAAACATTTTTAAACAAATATGGTTGGGCAGAATTGATAGGTCTTAGAGGACCTATTGTCAGTGAAAAAATTGCTTGTGGGTTCCTTCTCCTTGGACCTGATGTTTTGTATCCTAAGCACAGTCATGAAGCTGAAGAGGTCTATATACCATTAAGTTCAGATCAAGATGTATTTTGGGTAAAGGGTGATGATGCTTGGGTATCAAGAGCAGTTGGAAGACCCATATATCACAAATCTGGGATGATCCATGGTATGAAGACATCATTGTCACCGCTTCTCGCTTTATACGTTTGGTATGGGGGTGATCTTGCGCAAAAGTCGAAAATATATTGATAAACAGATCAAATTCATACAAGATTCATTGTTATGAAAATTTACAGTTAGATTCTTGATAAAATGTTAACTCCCAAAAACATCCTTCCGGATCGTGTCGAATAATATAAGTCCCGTTACACCATGATCATTGAGCAGAATAACAAGATCCTCAATCATTCTTGCAGTAGTTAAAACACCATATTTAGGGAAGGGAATGCCATCAAACCAAACTACAAAATTGGGTTTAATAAAAACTTTTGAATTTCCAGAAATTTCTTTGATTCCACCAGCTAAATCAATAGCTCTTTTCAATGATTCATAGGGTGTTGTGTATT
>JACNHV010000137.1 GCA_014383445.1 Candidatus Desulfobacula maris
TCCGTTAAATATAATTGCAATCATTTTGATAACCTTTTCTAATGTATTTGTGAAGGTTTTAAGCAGCCTCTTTCCACTCATAACGATGGTGAAGCCCTCCAAACCTGGGAAGGGCGACCAATAAACCATTTTTCGGCTTGGGCTGAACCTGACGTTCGAATGGGGTATCTTTTGAAAGACCAAGGTGCGTTCTATCATGATGATAATACTTGAAATAATCTGACAAAATGTTTTTTAAATGTTTTTCATTAAACACAATTAAATGGTTTAAGCAATCACGTCGGATGCTTCCTATAAATCTTTCACAATATGGGTTTTGCCAAGGGCTGTGAGGAGCTGTTTTTACTTCTTCAATCCCCATATTTCGTATACGCTTTTGGAAAATCTTTCCATAAATCCCATCTCGATCTCTTAATAGATATTTCGGCTCTGCACCCCAAGGACATGCTTCTGTTATTTGCTGGGCAGTCCACTGAGCTGTAGGATTCATGGTTACATTGAAGTGAATGACTTTCCGTCGTTCATGCCATAAAACAACAAACACATACAAGAGCTTAAATTTGGCTGTTGTTACAGTGAAAAAATCTATAGCATAAGTATTGTTCATGTGATTTTTTAAAAATGTCCGCCAGGTCTGAGGTGGACGGCCTACCTGGCTTTTGAGATTTGAATTTCCAATATTGCTTAAAACCTTTTCTGTGCCAACGTATTACAGTCTCCGGCTGCACGAAAATCAATGCATTTTTCCAATAATTCCCATAATAGATCTCACTGTCCATGTAAACCCGTGCAGTGTCAAAATAGGTAATGCCCTGTTCACAAGCTTCTTTAATAACATGATGTGCCGGGCCTTTTTGGTTGGTTGTTCGGAGAATACCTTCTCCACCCAGACCTACCCGGGTGAGTTTTTTTTTGGAATTTTGAAAAGAATTAAATGCTGCGAATTGTATCATGATTTTTTCCTGATAATTATTTGATACCAAACAATAAATTGGAAAAAGTCCCCTTAACACTTCGAATAAGCAGTATCACTCGCTTCATTTGGAGTGTTGAGAATCGACTTCAAATAAAACAGTAGGGATCTTTTTTTTTAAAAACATCCAGCCCATAACTATGGGCTGAGGCCATGCATCCTCTGCAGACCAGGTTAAGCTGGCAGGAACTGCATTCTTCAGCTCCTTTCCTGTAGCGATCTGCAATCTTTGAATGATAAATTTCTGTTAATGACTGCTTGCAGATGTCACCAATGGGTGATGGGAATTTCCTGCAGGCATGTACCTCTCCTGTTGCCAGGATGCTAACAAAGTTAAAGGCTGCACCACATCCATAACCAGTGCATCCTCCAAATAGAGTGGACTGATTCTTATGAAGAAGGATGTTGAATAAATTATCTTTCAGATCAAAGGTCTTATGGGATTGAGCAGCATTCATATATTGTTCAAGAAAGCGACTGTATTTGGATGGATCAGCCATGATGAGGTTCGCTCCCTCTCCCATTAATGAGAGCCGGTTAAATGTATACAAATCGATTCTGTCTTTGAGAAACTCGCCCAGAGGTATAACCTGGTCCAAATTGTCACGCGTCAGGGTAAGCATTATTTTTGAATAAATCCCTGTCTGTTTGAGAATTTTCAAAAAAGCCAGAATACGTTGGAAATGTCCTGTTCCTCTAATATAGTCATTATGCTTTTTAAGACCCTCCAGACTCACCTGGTAAAATGAGGGCTGCTGGATGGCGATCAGGGACTCAATTTCATCACGACTTGTTGGGTTGCCCAGGATACCAATAAAAAATCCCCGGTCTGATGCCTCCTTGTATAAACGATGAAAATTAGGATGCAGAAGAGGGTTACCACCGGTAAAGGAAACTTGTCCAAATAGGTTATGGGTATTACAGAAATCGTAAAGGCTGTCGAGAATTGCAATTTCCCGGGACAGGGTCAATGGTTCAGTTGGTGTGCGGTCATAACAGTGGCGGCAGTTAAGATCACAGGCCTGGGTAATGTGCCACTGCAAAGCAAACACCCTGGAGGTTCCGAAGGCCTTTGATACAGTTTTGTTTTTATTAGAAACGCTTCTGGTTTCCAATGAGTGGGCCCTAATAATTTTAGATTTTGGTCCCCAAATTATACCTGAATCCAGGGCCTGAAGAACGGCACCGTTAACTGCAGCAATATTTGTGTCTGTTTGTTCTGCAACCTGTTTTGAGCTCAGGTTTTCCATCGTCATCTTCATTACCAGTAAATCTTCACTGGTAATGGCCCTTGACATTGGTTTGTTTTCATTGGGGCTTGGCCAGACCATTACCTGTTCATCTTCTTTCACAGGTTGACATCCATGGGTGGCGCCGATAAGTATCCCTGCCAAATGTTTCCAGGTGTTTGAAAAAACTGAAAGGTCAGGATTGATGATATGGCCTTCTGAATAGGGTTTGACAGAGATTAAACGGTTTGCAAGCTTGAATATATGCCCTTCCATGGCAGCAAGTTCGGAAACATAGGCCGGCAGTTTGAGCTTTTCCGTATTTTCCCTGAGCATTTGTATAAATGAATCCACCGAATTTGTTTGGAGAGCAATCTCTCGAAATTGATCAGCATTCATACATCGCCGCACACCAGCAAAATTTTTTTGATCCGCTAAAAGTCTGTTTTTGAAAGTTTTATGCATAGATATTCTGTTTTGGTTTGCCCCTGAAATGAAGAATCAGCATTCCAGCAAAGGTAAATTTGGTATGTTTTCTGAATTTTGAATTCTGGGCTTTGAAACTTTCAGCAGTTGCAAAGCCCAGGAAATTATTAATCAGTGCAGACTGCACTGATGATTCTACCCTCAGCTACTCTTTGCAGGTTTTTTTTTCTCTATATCTGTCTGCTGTGTCTCGGTGCTACCCGCACCGTTTTTTTTCTCAGCACTTCAGGCGGTTGCGCACCCGAAACCAGTCAGTGTCGCTCCAGCTACCAATCCGGCAATACTAAGGCCGGCCAGTAGTTTTTTTAAATCATTTTGGTCCATGCAGTCCTCCTTGATTAAGGTTAATCTACAACACTGGTCTTTTAAAACCCGAGTAGAGACCAGCGAATAAAAAGTAAGGGATAATTTAAGTATACTATCATAATTGAATTGAACATTTCAACAGAATATGAAAATCTACGGCGAAGTCCGTCAGCATATAAAGATCATCAATTAACCGGCAACAAAAATCATCGTGATTGCCAAATTGAACCAATTTGGCTCCTTATATATCAGCTAACGGATAATGCTGTAATTTTAGAAAGAACCGGACCCCATTCTGAGCTTTTTAAAAAAATGATTTAAAATTAAGTCTCCTGGATTTTTTCAATAAACATTTCAATGGGATATTTGTATTTTAATCGGGTAGAGCAGGAGCCTTACGGCTCCTTTCCCCCCTAAGAACCGTGCTTGATAGTTTCCCATCACACGGCTCAAGCATTTCAAAGGCTAAGCCTATCAAGACCGCCCGGCTATTATCATAATATGTCTTTCAAGCAATCTACAGTGATTGCCATACCTTGCCAGGGAGCACTCTGTGGGGACTAAACATTTTAAAATTCTGGCGTTTGCCAAAATAACCCTGATGATTTGGGTCAAATGGATTTGCATCCCCCCTGATTTTTATGTGCCTCATGATTGGTATACTGATTGCCCGGATGAGTTCGTATGTCTTGGACGTTTTCTTTTCTTTTTTGTGAGAAGCCACTGCAGGGCTTTTACCCTGCCGTATCTCTTCTCTTTAACAGCCTTTGCAATACGCATCTGCAGTCTTTTCACAAATATACGGATGGCATTCGCTTTTTCCTGCATCTTACTCCCGCACCTCCAACAGTGTGCCTTGCGGTTTCACCTGCCTGGATTGTCTCAGTCAAAGATACGGGGTTTCCACGTTCCACGGTATTGCCGATTTGTGAATGACTTAGGCCTGTCCTCTACACCGACGGCACTGCATCTCAGTATGGGCAGTTAAAAGACCCATAACCTGGCCGCTTACCTTTTTGGTCCAAGCCTGACAGCCTCTTAGGCTTGTTCTACTTAACGGTGCTGCAGACATTTGCCTGTGCTGACCCTATCATTCGAACCCTTGCCCTTACCCGGATGAGGCTTCCCGGAAGGTGTCTGTCTCGCTATTTTCACCCCTCCTGCGTTTGCAGGATTTGGTACTTTGTCGGAAGGGCTTCACACCACCGCCGGATGCACCGGGGCAGCATGCCTCCTAGGGTACCGGCATGAGAATACCGGGTTTGGTCACACTCTGAAAAGTTGCGCCAAGCAGCCAATACCGCGACTTCGTGTCGCACGAGAACATGAAAATCACCGGTGAAATCCGGTGCATTTTTGGGTTTGGAATACAAAGCATATCTTATTAATTTTTTGATAAATTTAAGGCAGGGTTATTCCTGCAAGCCAATTATGAGCAGTTCTGATTTCGGCTCCATTTGGGAATGTTTTTTCTTTATTTAGCTCTTTTGAAATCTGTACCATCTTGAGTTTTGGGAAATATTGCTTGAAAATTTCGAAGTTGGGAGACAAGCTTTCATCTTTCCATTTCACCTCCAGCATTAATGCCGGGGAACCGTTCGATGTAATGCAAAAATCTATCTCTTTTCCATCTTTATTTTTCAGATAATAAAGGCTTTTTGTTTCACCAAAACAGTCTTCGCGAAAATGTATTTCTTTTTGTATGGCACAGGCAACCGTGTTTTCTAATTTTATTCCGAGGTCTCCGATGACCTGTCCGGTATCATAAAAATAGAACTTGGGTGCTTTTTGAATTGCTCTTGCAATATTTTTATGGAAAGGAGGTACTTTAAAAACAACATACATGTTTTCAAGTATCGTCAACCACCGTTTAACTGTTTTGTCAGAGCATTGCAGATCCCTGGCTAACGAGCTATATGATATGGGGCTTCCCACTCTGGTTTTTAATAGTTGGATCAGAGTTTCGATTTGAATAATCTGTTGAACATTCTCAAGATCGATAATGTCCTGTTTTAGAATGATATCAAGGTGTGATTTTTTCCAGCGATTATAAAACCGGACTGTCCCATTCAGAAATGGTTCAGGGAAACCACCAAACAATAATAGTTTATCCAGCTCTTTTTCAAGGCTGTCTGTTTCTATAAAAGCATTGATTTCTTTTAAATCCAAAGGGTGCATTCTAAATTGGAAAAATCTTCCAGCCAATGAATCGCCAACCTTTCTATATGTATCAAGTTTGGCACTTCCTGTTACAAGTATTGAGGGCGGGATGCCTTCGGTATCGTAAACCCCCTTTAACCATGATTTCCAGTTTTTAAGCTTATGGAGTTCATCAAAAATAACAAGGGCTTTTGATCTATCCCAGGATTTTTCCTGCAAGCTTACCCTGTCGTCCAGATTATCAAAGTTGAAATAATCAAAATTATTATTCAACATTTTAGACAGCGTCGTCTTTCCTGTTTGTCTCGGCCCAGTCAACAATATGATTTTTTTATCTAAATCTTCCTGAACATATTTTTCCAAGTATCGTTTCATGACGTCTATTTTGGCATATATTCCGAAATAGTCAAGCCTTTTTCGGAATATATGCCGATAAAGTCAGGGCGTAAACGCTCCAAATAAGCGGTTTATCCGTCAGGATTTTTTTGCTGAGATCTTGTAAGTCAATATAAAAATCCGAATATCCATAAAGGGATCTTGGCATTCATACCATGTTCAATATTATCCAAGGCCAAATATGAATCAGGGATGTTTTTGATCTGTTTAAAAGTTTTGCCTTTACCACCTATCTCAAAAAGAATTTTGTCATCCACTATAAAATCACCTTTAGGAGGAATAGCAATCATATGCTCTTCTTGGAGCATACAAGTAAAAAATATTTCCCTTATAGTGCCTGAATTGACTTTTTCTTTATCACATATTGCAAGTGCCTGGTTTGGATTGTTTAAATAAATTTTTTCAGGCTTTTCTAATCCTCTAATGCTTTTATTTTTTTTTGACAAACAAGTAATGGCTTTACCATCTTCTAAATAAGTTAGGTAGGTTTTTAGTGTTCTTTCATCTCCGACCTCAATTATTTGTTTTAATCGTTTCATGTCTGGAGTAAAAGGAGCCGATCTTGCGATTGTCGAAAGCAGCATTTTTAATTTTTTAATACTGACACCCGCTAACCTGGGATATATTGAAAGTAGATCACTTTCAATTGTCGTGTGCAAACCCTGCTCCAGCGTTCTTAAATAAGTACCTTCATCCGGATGCTCCAGAAAATAAGGAAAATATCCATGTCGAAGATACTCTTGAAATATGGGTAGTATTTTTAAATGCTCCGAATCTAATTTTTGGGTAATCTCAAGGGAATACTTTTCATGATCTGACAGTATAGATAAAATATCAAAGACCGGTAACTCAATATGATATTTCAATTCAATGAATTCCCTTAAAGAAAGACCTGTCATTTTATAAACGACAGCTCGTCGACTTAAATCATGGCTTCCTTTGTGTATCTCCAACGCAGAACTACCAGATACGATCAGTTTGATATTCGGGAAAGAATCATGAATACTTTTTAGCTCTCTTGACCAGTTCGGATATTTGTGAATTTCATCAAGACATAAAAGTTGTCCGCCATAATTAACAAACTCCTCTGCAATTTCATAAAGAGAATGACCAACAACCATAAAATGATCAACCGGAACATACAAGGCTTGCTTGCTTAAAATATCCTCCTGGATAGAAGAATAGATATATTGAATCATTGCCGTAGTCTTTCCAACTCCGCGTTGACCCGCAATAATTGAAAATCTATTTTTCAGAGCATTCTTTTTTAAAAAATATCTTTTGAACGGGCGGTTAAATGAACTTAAAATGGTTCTATGGTGCATAAATAATTTTTCAATCATAATTTAAATCCTGTTATAGTATTTAAACACCAA
>JACNHV010000136.1 GCA_014383445.1 Candidatus Desulfobacula maris
TGGACCTTTTTTTGTTTTTAAATGGTAAAGTCCAGGATCCCGATTTAATCTGGTAGCTATAGCAAAGAGGTCACACCCGTTCCCATATCGAACACGGAAGGCCAGATTTTATGTTTTGGTCTTTAGCGTCGATGGTACTGCAATAAGACTGGTAATTTGGGAGAGTAGAACGCTGCCAGATTAATCCTTTGAAAAGCCCTGACTGGTGAAAGAAGCGCTCGGTAAATTACCGAATTTGACTCCTGACAGATAATACCATAAGTGCTTGCGAGCAAAAAAAATGGCGAAAAAGGCCTTAAGTCAAAGCCTATTGAGAGATTTTGGATTAATAGCTAAACTCAGGGGAGATTGGAATAACTGTAATGTCTATCTATATGGGGTCTCAGCTGAAAATTAACAGCATTCACTGGTATTTTAAAGACTCAGTCCAGGCAAGATTTGGGCACCCCACATATGGTATATAGGGTTTTTTCAGCCTTGAGATTTTCATTAAATTATATAAGCCATGGGCTCCATCCCCTTTACATGGACAGCCTGATCCTCCATACTGAAAACTCTTGCTGCATGACGAATGCCTTTGGACAGCGTCTCTCCTAAGTCTTTACGATCGGATATGAGCCTGAGGAGAACAGCTGCTGCTTCGGCATCTCCGAAACTGATTTTGTAATCACATTATTTTTGTTTAACAGTATCTTCGGTTTCAAATGTATCTTTGCCCGAAAGATCAGATGCATCATGGAATAAAGCGCCCTCAGGGGTTATTTCAAGTACAGATAAATCTTTGGCACAACCTTTTATTACTATGGCATCAAATCCCGTAGCGCCAACTGCCTCGGGTACTCTTCCGCCAGAGTATGATTCCGCATAAAGACCAGTTAAAGGCGACTTTGTGAACACACCATCTCTTGATGATCCCCATGTCATACCCCCGGTAACAGCACCCGTGGCAAAAATTAAATGGTTTTCACCTGACTACGGGTCAACCCCTTTTGGATTTCGTTCCGATAGAATCCAGGAAGCAAGCCCTTTTCCACCAAGATAGGTTGAATAAATCTTATCTTTAACCGGTTGAATATCAACCTTCTGTGTCGAAAGGTCAATGTTCAAAATCTGATTATAAAAACCGTGCATGGCAATATCTCCCAAAAACTTTCTATTTATTTGCAATTGCCCCAAAAGCATCCAAAAGAATGCCCATTCCCTTTTCCATCTGCTGATCCGTGGTGACAAGGGGCATCATAAACCTTAAAACATTACCATAGGTTCCACATGAAAGGAGGATCAAACCCTTTTCAAAACAATAATCTGTAATAGCTTTGGTTTCTTCAGGTGCAGGTTGTTTTGTCTTTCTGTCTTTAACAAGTTCAAGGGCCACAAGGGGTCCCATCCCTCTGACATCACCGATAATATCAAATTTCTTTTCAAACTCTTTTAAGCCGGACAATAATTTATCTCCAAGCGCCTTCCCTTTTTCCAGGAGATTTTCCTTTTCAACGACATCAAAAACTGCAAGTGCAGCCCTGCAGGCCAAGGGATTTGCACCGTATGTACCACCGATACCACCGGGATGCACCGAATCCATGATTTCGGCTTTCCCCACAACTGCACTCAGGGGCATGCCTGCTGCAAGACTTTTAGCTGTTGTTGTAATATCTGCTTCCACGCCCCAATGTTCCATGGCAAAAAGAGTTCCTGTTCTTCCCATACCGGTCTGGATTTCATCGGCAATAAACAGGATACCGTGTTTTTCGCAAATGGCTTTAAGTTTTGGAAAATATTCAGGCGGTGGGACCATGTATCCGCCCTCTCCCGGTATGGGTTCTGCGATAAAAGCGGCTGTGGTTTCAGGTGCAGTATGGGAGATTAAAAAATTTTCCATATGGTCGGCACACTTTACATCGCATGATGGATATTCTTTGTCAAAAGGACAGCGATAACAATATGCATAGGGGATTCTATATGTTTCAGGTGCAAAGGGGCCGAATCCCAATTTATAGGGTTTTGCCTTGGAGGTAAGACTCATGCCCATGAGGGTTCTGCCATGAAAACCACTTTCAAGTGCAATGATACCTGTTCTTTTGGTATAATACCTGGCAATTTTTATTGCATTCTCCACAGCTTCGGCACCGGAATTTGCAAACATTGCTTTTTTAGGCGCCGTCCCAGGTACTGATGTGCAAAGTTTTTGGGCAAGTTTTATGGCGGAATCATAGGGCAGTACCATAAAACAGGTATGCATAAAATCTTCGGCCTGGTCTTTTACAGCAGATACAATTGCAGGATGGGAGTGGCCCACATTCATAACGGCAATACCACCGGCAAAATCGATATATTCTTTATCATCCATATCCCAGACCAATGCACCTTTAGCCTTTTTTACATAACAGGGCCTTGCACTGGCAAATCCGTTGGCCATGTATTGCTGTCGAATCTTTGTAAGAGTTTCTTTAGTCAGGTAACCGTTCATTTTTCCTCCTCTATTTCATTTTTTCTAATTGATTTTGGTTATATATCGGACTTTGTTCAAAGGACTGACTTTGATATTCAAATTTGTGTTTCTCATGAAAAAAAGAGGCCAAAGGTCTGCTTACACCAGCGATCCCATAGTCCCTTGTTCGTTGAACAGTTGCCAGATCAACCATGGCAATCAAATTCTCCTGGAGTTGTCCTGCTTTCTGGACAATATGCCCTTCGGGGTCTACAATCAGGCTTTTGCCTTTGCCCCCGGAACTGACGCCATTAACCCCAAGCCCATTAACACTGACAACATAACACTGGTTCTGGATGGCAGCAGCCCTGGCGAGAATAATTTCCTGATCACGGTTCTGGGTTCCAGCTGCAGTGGGGATGAAAATGATTTCAGCTCCTTTAAAAACAAGATCCCTGATAACTTCCGGAAACCATAGGTCGTAACAATTGCAAAGGCCAATTTTTCCAACCCCTGGCATGTCAAATACCAGGGTTTTGTCTCCGGACGTTGTTTTTTCATGGGGACGACAGGGATACATTTTGTGATAAATTTCAATGATATTTCCCTGATCATCAAACACTGGGCTTGAATTGTATATCTTGCCCTGCTTTTTCTCATATATGTATCCCGGGATGAAATAGATATTATGCTTTTTTGCAACATCCGAACAAAAATCACTAATGGGACCGGGCAAGGTTTCGGCAAGTTTTTTAAAATCCGGATTAATACTCGACTGAGGGTTTTGAAACACCATGGAAATTCGTTTTCCGCGGATGACTTGAAGTTCTTTGGCAGACAGAGTTAATAACTCATTGGAATCAAACAATACCCTGCCTTCAGTCTTTCTTGAATGTCTGGGGATAAGGTTCATAATCGATTTTGCCGTTACGCTCTTACGTGACCCTGTTTCTCCTACAAGCGCCAGTATTTCTTTTGGAAACAGTTCAAAGTTGACTCCTTCAAGAATCTTTGCCTGACCCCTTGAAGTGTTGAAAGCGACATCCAATTCCTTGACCTGCAAAACAGGTTCAGCAGCAAATTTATGTTCAACTCTTCCATTTAAAGTCTTATCAGTCACAACTATATTCCTTATTAATCCTGATTTTTAACATATTACTAATTGGAATCCAAAATGTTTTTTTATGCATCACCAAATATATTGAATGTGATAACCACTATAAACATGGCACACCCGGGAACAATGGAAATCCACCATTCCGCCAGAATATTGGGCGACCCGTCCCAGACCATTAACCCCCAGTCTGCCATGGGGGGCTGAGTTCCGATACCTAAAAAGCTTAGCAGGCCGATGGCAATAATCGCCGGTCCCAGATCCAGAAGAATCATAACAATAACAGGCATCATGATGTTGGGCAGAAGATGACGGAAAATAATATATATCTTCCCATATATCACCCTGCTGAGCAGATCCCTGCCATAGACATCGGTCCCTAAAAGGTGGGTTAAAGAAGGCGGTTCCAGCCTCTGCTCAAGATTGAGTGCTCCTTTACCCTGGTCAGGGTATGGTGCAATCCAGGGCGCAAACATGGCTGACATCAGCGCCAGCACCAATATGACCAGTGATAAAAAAGCAGCTTTTCGTTTTAAAAAGCGCCTTAATTGGAACCACTTCACTTTTCGATGTTCCCGGGTCACTTCCTTTGCCATTGCTGCATATGAATCTGTTTGTTTATCCATTTGTAAGTCCCTATTTAATTCTTGGGTCAACGATTCGCCTGAGAATATCCATCCTCCCCTGTAAAGGAAATCATCCGAGATAATTAAAAAAAATCAGCTGCAATAAAAGGGCAAGAAAAAAAATAGGGATGGAAACGGTAGCTGCTGTGAACCATTTTAAAGACATGGGAACCTTTTCCTTCAGATCCTGGAAAACCGGGCAGTGAGTTCTTATGGAAATGCCCATATCTGCATGCATCAATTTTCCCATATACCGTTTATACTGGACAAACAACGGCTTGTCTAAACCAAGCTCTATTCTGGCACGTTCGATTTGTTCCGGTTTTGCATTTCCGCCGATATAAAGCGCTGCCACATCACCTGGCAGAGATCGTGTAAAAAAGAAAACCAGGGTGCTCAGGATAATCAGCAAACCGATCCGGGGGCTGTGACGGGTTAAAACAAGTTCTTACTATTCAATATACAGTTCATAGAAAAAAGGTACCTGCGGGTAGGCAGGATTCATTACCAGACCGTTGCGTTTTTTATTCATTGGCCAATTTTCAACAACATCAGCTATCCAGGCAACCGGGGCATCTTTTTGAATCAGGTTCTGGGCATCCACATACAGACCCAGCGCTTTTTCAGGATTGGACCCGACTGTTTCATAGGCCTGACGAATCGTTTTTTCATAGGCTGCATTTTTGTAATACGCCAGGTTCCAGACTGGTTTTTCTCCTTCATCACGCAGCAAGGTATAAAGCGTTTCATACGGATCACTGTATGTTGGCCACCATAGTAGAACAAACATATCCTGTGCAGTTCTAGGATCTTTTTTGGCCATGGTCCACTGGGTGGTCCATGCCAGCTTTTTAATTTCAACATCTACCCCTATCTTCTTAAATTCACTCTGGATCAGAGGAGCAAATCGTGCTTCCTGTACATTTTCAGCGGCAAATGTCAGTGTCAGTTTAAACCCACCGCCAGGATGGCCGGCTTCTGCAAGAAGTTGTTTTGCTAATTCAAGGTCATGCTTGTATTGGAAGACATCTTTTGTACCACCAAACTGTCCCTGGGGAACAGGGCCGCGTGCCTGGCTGGCATTCCCGATAAATCCAATTTTTACGATATCATCATAAGGCATGGCGTAGCTCAGCGCTTTTCTAACCTTTGCATTGTCCAGGGGCGGGCGCTTTGTGTTGAAAAACGCCATATAATTCTGATAGCCGGCCTCGTACATAACCTTTGTTTTTTTACCGGTCCTAACAGACGGATAACTGTCCAAAGAAATTCTGCCAACCAGCATTGCCTGCTCAGATTGGAGCATCTGAAGCTGGGTTAAGGGTTCTTTGGTATGTTTGACCAGTATATTTTCAACATGTTTTCCTTCCCAACCACCCCAGTAGCCGTTTAATTTTGCCAGCATCCAGGATTCACCGTCTTTATAGTTTTTCAGTGTGTAAGGGCCGGTTCCGGCATCATTACCTTTATCAAACCAGGCTGAATCCTTGTCACCCACCGTTGGGCTCATCATTTTTCCATCCATACTATTTGGATTTGTAGTAATAAAAAATTAAGAAATAAAAATTATCTCCTAATTGTGTAAGTCATTTATAATTTTTTTTAGGCTTGTTGTCATTTCCAGTTGGTGGAACAGTGAGTATCCCTTATGGTATTGCGGATTTTTTCATTATCAGGCCGGCGGGGAAACATAATTTGAGAATAAGTTTATTGTAAAGTAGGCGGAAAATATCAAGCTTATCGCCCCCAAGGGTTCACATCGAAGGGGCGGTTTGGCACCTCGATGTCGGCATATCACATCCTGGGGCTTGAGCAGGTCCCAAGGGTTTTAACCATCAGACATTTTTTTAAACTCTTGTAAACTTTTTTTTGATCCTTAACATTTGGATTGGCTGAAAAAAATATATACCACAGGATCTATGAGAAAATAGATTATAATTATGTGTGATATTGTCAGGTTTTTTTATTCATGTTGAGAAAGGGTATCTAATAAATGGAAAATCAATCAAATCCCCATCATCTGGTTCTTGGAAAACTAAAGGATTTTTTGACGGGTTCTGTTTTAGCAGACACGCTTGATGAAAGATACCGGCAGAAAATTGCCAAAAATCTTGTAATAGATGGAAAATTTGAAAAAATTGATATTGAAAGCAATATCACCCTTGAGGTTATTGCAGGGCTAAAAAAGGCAGCAATAAAAATTGATTTTTTGATCAATTTTCAGGGAAAAGCCATTGCCCTGATAAAATATGCACCAGGATCCCTTGTCACCAGGAGACTTTCTACTCTGGCATTATCAAGAATAATTAGACCTTATCAAGTCCCGATTGTTGTTATCACAAATGGTGAGGATGCTGAGATTCTTGAAGGGGACTCAGGAAAGGTAATTTCAACAGGGTTTGAAAATTTACCAGATAGAGAAAAGGCAGAAAAAAATATAGCATCTTTTTCATTTAAACTGATTAATAAGAACTTGTTTGAAAAGGCCTCAAGAATTGCATATGCCTGCGAGATAGATGATGCCTGTCCCTGTGATTCAAATGTCTGTATGATTGAATAATTTTGTTTTAGGGGACAATAGAGACGGCTTTATTTGTTTAATGTTTTTTTCAGATAATAGCCGGTATAGGATTTTTTATTTTGGGCAATATCTTCAGGTGTTCCCAATGCAATGATTTCTCCCCCTTTATCCCCGCCTTCAGGTCCAAGGTCAATAATGTGGTCTGCACATTTGATGACATCAA
>JACNHV010000254.1 GCA_014383445.1 Candidatus Desulfobacula maris
TAACCAAACGTAGAATAGTGCTGGAAGGAGACCTGCCAAGTGCAATGAATCCCCCTAAAGGGTGCCCGTTCTGCACCCGGTGCCATCGGAAAATTGGTGATATTTGTGATAATGAGCTTCCACTGGAACAATTGGTAAAAGACCGGCATGTCATCAAGTGTCATATACCCATTACAGAATTGAGTAAGATAGAGCCTGTCATCAGAATACCCAAAGCAACGGAGCGTATTCATGCTGAATAATCCTTGAATGGAAATATATTTACATCCTTCCAAAAGTGACTTAGTTAAACCAGATATCGTTTTTCAGGTAGGCCTGTTCCAGTTTCTCCTGATGATTTTTCACTGCATCTCCCATATCAGCGGTAAAGGTGTGGAGCAGATACTGCCTTTCTGATTTTGGCCAGGGTCCAACCCATATAGTATGCCGGCGCATAGGACAGCCTTGCACCCATTTGCTTGACTATTAATTAACCCCATGGCATTTAGGCAATAAACTATTAAAAAATATACCATCAACCATTATACAAGCAAAAACACAGGAAGATCGTCATGAATTTAATGGGTTTACAGGGAGGACAATATAAGCCTCTGTCACCGGAACAGGTTAAAACTATACATGAAGCATCCTTAAAAATTCTGGGGCACACCGGGATTACCTATGAACCAGGGCTGGAGGAAACAATAAAAATGCTGGAAAAGAATGGCACCTCCATTGACAAGGACCAGAAACGAATCAGATTTCCAAAAGAATTGGTCACCACCCAGGTGGCCAAGGCCCCTGAAAAAATTTTGCTCTGCGGTCTGGACCCTGAAAATGATATGAATTTAACACAGGACCGTGTCCATCTGGGAACCGGCGGTGCTGCCATCAAGATCCTGGATCCGGATACGGGTAAAATACGTTCCACCACCCTGGATGACCTGTACAAAGTCTCCCGCCTGGTTGACCAGCTTTCCAATATTCATTTTCTGGTTCGGCCCTGTATTCCAACGGATATCGATGAAAAAGACTATGATATCAATATGTTTTATACCTGCCTGGCCGCATCAGGCAAGCATGTTATGTCTGGAGTCAACGATGAAGAGGGCCTCCACAGGGTAATGGAACTGGCAGCCATGATCATGGGTGGAAAGGAAAAGCTCAAAAAAAGACCGATCATCTCGATCACTGCCTGTTTTGCCATAAGTCCCCTGAAACTTTGTACCCAGTCCACCCGGATCATGCAGGAAGCCATCCGTAATTTTATCCCCGTGGCATTGTCCAGCGCACCCATGGCTGGTTCCACATCTCCTTTGACCATGGCAGGCACCCTGGCCCAGCTCCATGCCGAGCAATTGGCCGGTATCACCATCTGCCAATTGACAAATCCAGGGGCTCCTCTGCTCTATGGAGGAATTCCAGGAATGGCAAATCTCAAAACCATGGGATATTCAGGCGGCGCTGTGGAGTTCGGAATGATGAATGCAGCCATTCACCAGCTCGCCCGTCATATTAAAGTCCCCAATTATAATTCATCCGGTCTTTCCGACTCCAAAGTACCAGATGCCCAGGCCGGGTATGAAAAAGCCTTTACATCTGTTCTGGCATCCATGGGCGGTTCCAATTATATCCACCACGCAGCCGGAATGCTGGAATCCATGCTCACCATAGCCCATGAACAATTTGTCATTGATGATGAAATCATTGGAAATTGCTGCAAGGTGCTTAAAGGGATTGAGGTGGATGAAGAACACCTGGCTCTGGAGGTGATTCATTCAGTAGGTCCTGGAGGCGATTTCATGACCTCTCCACACACCATGTCCCATCTGCGCAAAGAATATTATATAGGAAACGGGGTCACGGACAAAAAAGCCCGGGGGAAATGGGAAGCAGCAGGCAGTCTTGATACCAGACAAAGAGCACTTGCCATAGCCAGAAAATTGCTTGAAACGCCTCAACCATCTTATATCCCGGAAGAGATTGACAAGGCCATAAGAGAAAAATTCAATATTTTGTTATAGTGGAGTACCTGATATGTGCGGTAAGGTTTTCTATCTCAGGAGCCGCAACAAGGCTCCCTGGAAAAGTGATACATGGGAAGTGCCGCTGTGGATACTTTTCTACAGGAATTATCCATGCCCTTTCAAGCAGATTCGGTTCTGCCGTTTATCTTTAAAAATGGATGGTATCTGCCATGAAATTCCTTGATCAATAATTTGTCGGAGGCAGCTTTTGCTAAGGGGTTCGTTGTCCCAGTTTGCTCAAGGCAAGGCCAGATCCTACAATGAGCAATGCACCGGCAAAGAAACGCCAGGTAGCCGGATCATTAAGAAACATAATACCCACAATAGCTGTAAAAACAGTTTCACTGGACATGTAGACCGAGCCCTCCCAGCCCTTACAGAAGAAAAATCCCTGGTTCATGAGAAGTTGCGCTCCCAGGGATGTAAAAACAATTCCCAAAATCATGGCCCATTCCAGAGCAGATGCCGGATATATTGGATTCATTATAAAAGCGGGCAGGGTGAGTAAGGTTCCCATGGTGCAGAAATAAAGATAAATGATGACCGGGCCGTTTTTAGCTCTCAGGAACCGTATCAAAGTGACGGTAAGTCCGGCAAACAAGGCGCCAATAATGGCCATTATCTGGCCATAGGTATTGCCAGTGAAACTGAAGTCAAAGAGAACTGCAATTCCGGCAACTAGCAGGGTAACACATCCTATTTGACAAATGTTTATGGTTTCCCGGTAGATAATGAATCCGAACAGGCCTGCAAATACTGGATAGGAGTAAAACAAAACACAGGCCGTTGATATCGGTAGAATCCGTAAAGAAGTAACAACGCAGAAAAAGGCAATGGAACCGACACATCCCCTCAGGATCAGCAATGGAATATTATGGCCGGAAAAAGGGTTGCTTCGGGTGCCCTGCCCGGGAAAATCTGCGGATATCACCAAGGCCGTCATTCCCCCGAAGAATCGAATAAATCCAAAGTGCCAGACGGTATAGTTTTGAGGCATGAGCTTGACCAGGACACTCATGATGGTGAACAAAAAGGCTGCCAAAAGCATGAGAACCGGTCCTGCAACCCTGGGTTCCATATTAATCATCCGTAATCTTGCAGGTAGTAGTGTCATTGGCTTTCCTTATATCCCGGCAAAGGAATTGAGAAAAACTCTGTTTAGCACTGACAGGAAAAAAGAACAAGATTAAATTGGCTGGATGAAGTTTCGCCTTCTCTGGTGCAGATCAGACGATCTGTTTGTTCGATAAAGTGTAAAGCAGTGAAATTTGACTCAATGGCATTGCAGCCCAAGCCAGGCAAGCTTTTGATCGATTGAAAAAATTGAATCTGATTGGATAATCAGTTTTTTCCCTTGAGAGTGTTTTTTGACCCGGCCCTGCAGGGAAATCTTAAGTATAATAATTTTTTTGGTAGTTCGATAAAAATTTTATTGACATATTTTTCGTTATTTTTCATGATTCGGATTTAATGACAGTTTTCCTAAAGAAAAGGGATAAGATATTTAATGGAATATTTAGAAGTAGATAAGCTTGAGAAAATACATAATAGAAATTTAGACATTTCGAGCTATGTTGTAGATGAAGAGCATGTTTTAATTGCAGGAGAATTCAAAGAAAGAAATCTGATAACGGTTTATGAGAGATCTGGTGAACCAATAGAACCAAATATTTTTCATCATATGCAAATTCAATTACTCGTCAAAAATGCTGAATTAAAGATTGTGGATATTCATGTTAAAATTCCAGGTGCTCCCCATGATGAAATCTGTAGAGAAATGGAAAGTAGTCTTGATAAAATAAAAGGACTTAACATCGCACCAGGATTTACATCTAAAATCAAAAAGATTGCAGGTGGTATAAAAGGATGTGTTCATTTGACAACCTTACTTTTATCTATGGCGCCAGCAGCACTTCAAGGATATTGGATATTTGAAGCACGAAAAACACAAAGAAGCGAAGAATCTGTTTTGGATATTGAAAAATATTTAGTTGATGCCTGCTGGGCATGGCGAAAGGATGGACCCTTATCTGTAAATCTTAATACAAAAAATAATAACTGAATATTTGACCCCGAAGTGTTAAATCTGTTTTATCGACGAAACAGCAAATGTATTTTAAGGGTTTAAAAAATTTCGTTATTAATTAAGGAGACAATCCTTAGGCCTGATCAATCTGTTGCTTCAAGATCCGCTTGGGTTAATCCTCATCGCCATACCGCTCTTGTATGCTATAATTTTTCATGAGTTGGCGCATGGGTATGATATTGGTCTCTTCCGCAGGGATCATCGCGAACATGCTATTGGCGTTCGGTGCTCTTTTTTTGGATCGATTGTTGTCCTAAAATTCTTATGGGTTTCGCATCACCAAGCATTCAAAACCACCTTTTCCGCCTTGAAAGATATGGATTTTTATTATTATTCGGTATATGGCTTTTGTCTAAAGGCCTAAAGATACAACAGACGCAGTAGATGAGCACCAACGCTCAGTGTACAAAAAGATAAATATCAGAAACACCTAACCAGCGGGTCAACTTGACCGCGTTAACATTGGCGGCGCTGTCGCTGTTAGTTCATTGGCGCGGACAAGTTACCCTTAACGTTAAAAATCAACTATATTTCCTGAATAGTCCTAATTTTAGACGTTTCCCATCTTTAAACTCTTTATAAAAAATTGACAACAGACTTTGGCAAACGTCTAAGCTTTTTAGAATTTAAGAAAGACCCCGGACTACTCCCTGCAATCCTTCAGTTTTCCTTTACCTGATAATGAGGTCCCCGGTGATATCCCAGTTCTTATTTGCGCCAGGTAGGGGAAATTGAAACAAATATTTGTGTGCCGAAAGCAGCAGATCCTATTAAGGCTCTATAGCGCTGTTTTTATCCGATAACCGAAAAACTGGAATCCTGGTTTATTTCCCGGTTCCGGCTGAAAAAACCAATATTCAATGTGCGGTTAATATATTTCATCCTATATTGCAGGGGTGTCTTGTCATGGTCATTGCCACTTTCGCAATACTGGATGAGTTCACTCATAAAAGAACCCACTGGAGGTGCATTCTTGTACTGATTCCCGCTGGTGCCTATGGCCAGATAAAATCCAGGAAGATCTGACTTGTCATAAATGGGATACCAGTCATCTGATACATCATAGAGATCCACCAGCCCCTGATCTTTATTTGGGATGGGCAGGTCCGGGATCCGCATGGCTACCCGCATGGCCTGAGTCTTGAGCTGGTCTGTAAAATTTTTATTATAATCGTCAGGGTCAACATAATCCAGGGGATCACATGCAGGCTCTTCGCTGCCGATGAGGACGTGATTACCGACTTCAGGCCGTGTATAGACACCCGTGTCAGAATCTGAGGTAATAATTCCGGTGTTTTCCCAGTCCACTCCTGCAGGACTTGGCACATGGGCCACTTCCACCCGCAAAGCCCGGGTTTTGATGTTCATCTTATCCTCAACCCCTGCCATGCGGTTAATAATATAGGAATGGGGGCCTGCCACATTGACCACAACAGGTGCTTCTATAATAGTGCCGTCTTTCAGGGCCACTCCGGCTGCCCTGCCCTCTTTTTTCAGGATATCAACAACCTGGGTGTTGAACATGAAATCAGAACCCACATTCCGGGCGGCAATTTCCACATTATGGGTGGACAGCTTGGGGTCGCTTACATAGCCTGATTCAGGAACATAGACAGCCCCGTTGATGCTTTTTCCCGTGGGCTTTCCAAAATCAGGATCATCCATGCGTTTCTGGGGATGGAAAGAGCGAAGATCTGGGTTGGGCAGATATTGCTTCATCTCTTCCGGGGTAAGTTCCAGGTAACCCACGCCAAGGGCATCCAGGGATTCCATCACAGGGGCCAGATTCTTGTTGTGTTCAGATTTGTAGACCATGGCACCTGTATTCTTGTAATAGGCCATGCCGGCAGGATCAATGGTCTTCAGGTATTTTGGCCAGTCCAGCCAGTAATAATAACCTTCCCGGGCCAGGGCCACCCCTTCAGGCGAGGAATAGTAAAGCCGGATAATGGCACAGGAGCCGGCTGTAGAACCAAAGCCCGAACCGCCCAGCTTGTCGATGCTCAGTGTTTTATAGCCTTTCAAGGCCAGTTCATAGGCAATGCTGTTTCCAATAATCCCGGCACCAATGATAATGGCATCATATTTTTTTTGGGTCATTTCTTTTTCTCCAAAGCTTATGATTCACTCAAAAATTAATTTGTAATTGTTTAGCCCGTTTAAAAGAAGTTATCTCAAAGCCCTGTCTGATGGATATTTGCAGGAGGTTAAGCGTTTAGCATCGAACAAAAATATCCATCAGATAGGGCGGTTTCAAACATAAGAGCTGAATAGTTACATTAATTTTTGAGTGAATCCTTATTAATTTTGTACATTTAATTTAGCACCGACCTGAAAACCATCAATTTCCTCGATTTCGGTCAGGGCAGTATTCATCTTTTCCTGGGTGACACAGGAATTACCCTTTTTTTAATTTGGCAAGGATTTCCTTTTCACCTTCTCTTTTCAATCGGTCAAGCTCTGAAATGATTTTATCGCTTAAAGGTTCTGGTTTATGGGTTTCGGCAATCATTCTGACTTCTTGTTTCACCCTGTCTTCCATTGAGGGTTTGCCGGCATCTTTCCACCCATCAATGGTCTGGCGGTTCATCAGTTTAGCATTCCACAACTCTTTTTTAAAATGGTTCATGGTATGCTGCTGTACGAGAAAATGACCACCAGGCCCTACATCTTCCATGATCTGCCTTGCAATGGTTTCTCTGTTTACTGTGATACCTTGTACAAACCGCTTTGTCATACCGATCACTTCGTTGCCCATGACCAGCTGTTCAAGGGAACATGCCATGCCCGCAGCCATATACCCGACATCATGGATAAGGTTAAGGCCGGAAAGGCCCTGGCTCAATATTGAAAAGGCACTTTCAATGCCTGCCTGGGCATCCAGCATTTTGGAATCAGTTGCACCTGCTAAGCCCCAGGTGGGCAGATTAAAGGATCGCGCCACCTCTGCCTGGGCAGCAAGAGCCAGGTTGTTTTCCGGTGCGCCCATTGCCATGAGTGCTGTTTTCATATCAAGGATACCAACATTGCCGCTCATAGCAACAGGACATCCTGTCTTTCTCAATTGGGCAATGGTGATATGGATGAGCGATTCTGCCGTGATCAGGGTAATCAATCCAGCCAGGGTAACTGGCCCTGTGGCACCAGCCTGAACGGTTGAACCCGGCAGCTGGGGCATAAACCTGTCTGCTGCAACAAAAATACGCTCAACCACTTCATTCGGGAAAAAAAGAGGTGCAATGGCTTCGGGATAGGCAATAATAAAGGGTTTCTGAGTTAAATTATCCTGTCCTCCGGCAATCACTGCGGCCATCTCATAAACATATTCACAGCCAAGGGCAGTATAACCTATAAAAACAGAAGGTTTTGTCGTGTTGGAAACCATGGCGGGGAATTCATGGACTTCTGCGGCATCTGCCGGCACATCCTGAGCCGTTCCCATGGGCATGACAAAATCAATGCCATCCAGGTAATCTGCAACTTTTCCACCCAGTTCAATATCCTTGATACTGGTATTCCGGAATTCCCCAGTAAATGCATCCAGTGTAAATGGACTGGCTGTGGATGTGCCATAGTGGCTTTTTTCCCCTTCCACTTCCATTGCCCGCCTGCCGTTTCTGTCATAGATGGTCCAGCCATTGGGGGTTGTGACCAGGCATTCCTTAACAATATGCCTTGGAATTTTAATGTTGTTGTCCTTAATCCAGGCCCCGGCCTGTTTCATCATTTTATGAACTTCTTTGTGCTGGCATTTAAAACCAACTCTTTCAATAATATCAAAGGCCGCCTGTTTTATTTCCCAGATCTGGTCATCCGTGAAAATCTTCATACCAACGGATCTTGTTTGAATATTTGAAGACTGAATCATTTTTTCCCCTCCAATTTGGTAAAATTTGTTTTATAGACCGGTTCAGGAGGAATTCCTTTTTCATCCCACCCCATGGCATTGTAGTACTCGTGTAACATGGTTTCAAAATTTTTCCGGGTTAATCCCAGATTGCTTTCTTTGTTCATAAACATTTCAGGAAGCCTGTCTTGAGTATTCCCTTTTTCATGGCGGATATTGAAAAGCTTTTCAAGACTTGCAATTTTCTGCCCTGCATCAAAAAGATCTTTTGTTGAAATGTTTAAACCGGTCAGTCCATTGATGAGTCTGACTTCTTTTTCAAGGTTAAAAGACCTTAAAAGAGATAGCACCGGCACCTTGCAAAGCCCCAGGCTGTCAATAATGATATTGGTGGTAACGGCTTTTTTTATCACCAGCCCTTTTGCACAGATGGATTTAATATTAACTGCTTCGTGGGTTCCAAACTCTTTTTTTGCCTGTTCTTTGGTCCAGCTGTATTCCAGGGATGCATATACATTATTATAATCCCCTCCCCGGCTGGACACAGCATATCCAAGGGCAGTTCCCATAATAGCTGACGGATGATAGCCGGTCAGTTCAAGCCCCTTGATATGGGCAGCATATTTCGAGGCACCATTGCCGATGAGCTGGGCAGCCCTTCGGACACCAAGGCGTAAAATTTTGCCAAGGCCTTTAGCCTCAACCATCTGAACGATTAATTTTTCCATGGTGTCTGCATTGCCCCATGAAAGATCAAGATCTCCAACCAGATTTTCCGGTAATAATTTTTTTTCAAAAAGATCCATGGCAAAGGCAATAACAGAGGCTGCCGAGGTGCTGTCAACTCCCAGACGGCTGCACAGATTATCCAGTTTAATGATCTGTGTAAGGTCTTCAAGACCGCATTTGGGTCCCAGGTTAAGGACAGGTTCAAATTCCGGTCTCGTAAAAAGTGTCTCTTTATCCGATCCTTCCAGCTTGAGATCTGCCTTGCATTGTACAGGACATCGAAAGCAGCCGCTGGACCGGACAATATTTTTATCAAGCTGTCTTGTGTCTATTTGTTCAATCTTCTCCGTTCCGATTTTACCATAATTTTTCCTGCCCATGATCCCCATGTCATTTACCCATTTTACATATCCTGAACTTCCATATTTTGAAAAAAAGCCGAATTCGGGTGCTTTCTTTATTTCAGATACATAGGCGCTGACAGCCTTTTTCTGCAAGGGTGTGATAGCAGAAAAATGTTTATGGGTTCCCTTGGAAATCGCAATGGCTTTAAGATTTTTTGATCCCATGACCGATCCCATTCCCGTTCTGCCGGCAGCATGATCTTTTTCGGTCATAATTGCGCCAAACCGGACCTTGCTTTCACCGCCGGGACCGATGGTGAGAATCTTTAATTTTTCATCATTATGGGATCGTTTAATCATCTCCTGGGTTTCAAAGGTATCATGTCCCCACAGATGGGATGCATCCTCAAGGCGGGCTCCATTGGAATCAATATAAAGAGAGACTGGTTTTTGTGATTTTCCAGTGATGATAATAGAGGCAATGTTACAGGATCTGAGCCAGGCACCTGCATATCCGCCGATATTTGAACTTCCTAATATTCCTGTCAAAGGCGAAAGCGCATTAAGATGCAGTCTTGATGAGGTCGGCGCTGATGAGCCTGTAAGAAAGCCACAGGATATCAGCAGAATATTCTCAGGGGCCAGAGGATCTGTTCCTGAAGAAAGATGATGATAAAGATACCAGATGTTAAATCCGCGGCCGCCCATAAACTCCACTGCAGGTTCAGGGAACGGTGAAAGACCACAAAGACCTGAATTAAGATCTACATTAAGCAGTTGACCAAATTGTTTTACCAACCCATCTTCCTTTCTCTATTCATCATCAGACTGAATTTTATTAAGGCTTGTCTCTTATCATACAAAAGTCTTGCCGTCATATTTTTTTCTCAGCCATTGTCCAGAATTTTTGTAAGCGTTGGAATAATCTCTAACGCATCTGCCTTCACATAATAATCACAGTTTGACAGGATGGCGGCATTTTCATCCGTGTTTATAGCGATAATCATTCCCGAGGTTTTCATACCGGCAAAATGCTGGATAGATCCGGATATGCCACAGGCAATATAAACCTTTGGGCTTACTTTCTCGCCCGTCTGTCCCACCTGCATGGAATAGGGTACCCATCCTGCATCCACTGCAACTCTGGAAGCCCCTACAGCAGCATTTATTTTTTTTGCGCATTGGAAAAGGATGTTAAAATTTTCACTGTTTTTCATCCCTCTTCCTCCGGCAATAATCACATCAGCCTCGGCAAGGTTAATTCTTGTGGTCTTGTCTATTCCGCCTGATTTAATAACCCTGAAACCTGTGGCAACAATGTGACTTGAATCAAATTTCAACATCTGGGCTTTTTCTTGAGCCTTGACAGGTTCAATGGCATTGGGTCTGATACCAAACACCAGTACCTCCCCTGTTAACTGTATCGTGGCAATGGTTTTACCCGAATACTGGTATGTCTTTGCTATTTTTTGTTCAAGGTCAACATAAAAACAATCCATGACCAGAGGCGCAAAAAGATGTGCTGCTATCCGCGGCAAAAGATCTTTTCCCATTGCCGTGGAAAGACCGAAAACCATGGAAATATTAAACTCTTTAATGGCATTTATCATTGCTTTTGCTCTTGTTACCGGATTGTTCAGCTGATCCGGGGCAAGCCAAACTTCAACAATCTTTGTGATGCCAAAAGATTCCAGAACCTCTTTTACACTTTTTGCATCCGCATCCATGACAAAAGCAAAAAGTTGTGTATCCTTTGCCCTTGCCAGAGTGATCATGCCAAAATTGGTTTCTTTAACTCTCCCTTTATCCAGTTCTATTATGACACCGATATTTTTCATCATAGAACCTTTGCCTCTTGTTTAAGAATTCTTATAATTTCTTTTGCAACAAAACCGGCATCACCTTTTATCTCTTTCGGCTGCCGGGCCTGGTGCAAAGGTTCCAGTTCAACAATGCGCATTCCTGCCGGAGAATCTTTAATATTCAAATCAGTAAAAACAATTTTTTGGACCGGTTTTTTTTTGGATTTAACCACATCAGGAAAAGTCGGGTATCTTGGGGTGTTCAACCCTTTTCCAGCCCCGAGCACGCAGGGCAAAGACATTTCATAGGTATTGGTAATGCCGCCGGATAGTTCACAGTCAACAACGGCCTTGTCCACCTCAATATCCAGCTTAACCACGTTTGTGGCAACAGGAAAATCAAATACTGCCCCGATCCGGAACATGGTCTGCATTCCTTCGGCATCAATGGATTCTTTGCCTGTAAAAATCAGCCCGGGGGTTCCATCCTGTTCAATGGCAGCCTTAAGGGCAAGGGCCGTTACCATGCTGTCGTAATTTTTATCACATGTAATCAAAATCCCTCTGTCAGCCCCCATGGCCAGCGCCGACCGAATCGTTTTTTCGGCATCATTTTTACCAAGGCAGACTGCTATAACTTCAGAATCCGGAGTATTATTTTTAATCTTAGCAGCTTCAGTAACGGCATGTTCATCATAGGGGTTTAATAGAAAGGATATGCTTTCATCAATACGATTTTTATCAAGAATGGTAATATGAGCCGCAGAATCAGGAACATGTTTAACGCAGATATAGATTTGCATTTGTTATTTCACCATTAAAATTTGAGCCCAGGGCTTTAATCGGTTCGCAAAGGAGCTTATGCTTCCAAAATTGGCGGTTTTCGGTCGAGCAATACTTTATCTACCACGAATAACATGAAGAGCTAAGAGAAAAATCATACTTTCTTCGTGCTCTTCATGTCGTTCATGGTAAAGATATTTTTATAAAACCTTTTTATCCGTTTACAGAAAAGGAGCTATTGTAGTTGATTTCTCTTTTTCTTGAGAAAAAACCCACATCAGTTGACCTGTCTGTATACTTGAACTTGTATTGCAAAGGCTTTTTATCATGATCCAGACCCTTTTCGCAAGCATCAATCAACTGGGCCATCATATGTCCGACAACTGGTGCATTCTTGTACTGGTTGCCACTGGTCCCGATTGCCATGTAATATCCTGGCAGATCTGACTTATCATAAACAGGAATCCAGTCATCAGAGCAGTCATAAAGATCAACAACCCCTTTGGGCTGATTGGGTACGGAAAGTGTCGGGATCCGTTTGCCAAGCCTGTAGCATTGTGCTTTCCACTGTTCTTCGGTCAGGACATTATCCTTGCCATGTCCGCCTTTGCCGGCATAAAAATCATCCGGATCAACCCATTCCTGGGGATCACAGTCTGGATCTTCACTGCCGATCAGAAATGTGTTGCCTACTTCCGGACGGACATAACAGCCGATATCCCCATCAGACATGTGATATCCTTTGTTCAGATAATCATATTCTTCAGGTGAGGGGCAATACATAACCTCATGACGAAGTGCCTTTGTTTTGATGTTGCAGCCTTCCCATACGCCTTCAGCCATCTTATTGATCTTGAATGAATGGGGCCCGCCCACATTAACAACAATTCCTGCATCAATCTGGGTGCCGTCTTTCAATGTAATACCCGTTACTCGTTTATTTTCACTTCTGATATCCACTACTTCGGCATTGAACATAAACTTGGCACCTTTTGCTTCGGCTGCTCTCATGATATTATGGGCAGACAAGGCAGGGTCATTTACATAACCGCCTTCAGGGCAGAAAATTCCGCCTTCAAGCTCTTTTACAGGTTCATTATAAAATGCCGGATCTTCAGGTCGGGTTACGGGCCAGAATTCGTGAAGATCAGCTACAGGAACCATTTTTTTTATCTTATCATTATCCCATTCTTCATATTTCACACCCACTTCATCATAATTTTTCTGAACTTTTTTCCAGTCGTGTCCCTGGGACTTGAGCAGGAGAGATCCTGTGTTCATGTATTTGGCAAGCCCTTTTTCATCTGTCACATTGTCCAGATAGTTTTCCCAGTTCAGCCAGTATTTAAATCCCTCATACGCCATGGCAACACCGTCGGCCGTGGAGTAATGCGCTCTTACAATGGCGCATGATCCGGCTGTAGACCCTTCTCCTGCATCTGGAAGCTTGTCAACATTAAGGGTTTTATATCCCATTTTAGACAATTCATAGGCAATGGGGCATCCGATTACACCGGCTCCAATAATAATTGCATCAAATTTTTGATTCATTTTTTTATCTCCTTGTATCAAATTTACTGGCGAAAGCCATTGTTAAAGTTCTTTAATCCATTTTGCAAACCTGCTTTCGCCGGCTGGTTTCAATCCAAACTCTTCACCTGCATGCAGTATGGAATCTATCATATCTCTTCCATACCCTCTTGAGCAGGTCAATATCAGCCCTGACTTGTCACCTGCTTTGTTCAGCGTTACAATCTGACACGGCACATGGGAAAAAGGGCCTTGAAACAGGAAAGGTGCCTTTCTTAGCTGATCCATAAAATCAAGGGCAGTCAATTTTTCACAAATTGAAAACACATTTTTCCCGATCAGCGCAACGCATAAAGTCGATTCTGTGACCTCTGTATATCCTGGTTCATCAGGCATACTGACGGTATCGTCGGCATCCAGGTTAAACAATGAAACCTGGGTCCGGTTCATGCGATTGGCAAGAATACCGTTTTCAAGAACACAATCGCCCGGTGTTTCAGGAATAAGAATTCCAAACGGTTTTTGAGCTGCAAGGTTGGAATCCTGCAGATCAAACCTCGGTCTGTGACTCAAGTCAACCAGATATGGTCCGTCTCCTTCTCCATTATACTCCATAACCACTTCCCAGTTGTCCCTTGACTCTGTTTTAAGAGGTGTACTTTTAAATACAACGGGGGAAACTCTTTGCAATTTTTTCATGATTTTTCCTTACATTTTCATCCGTTTACCTTCTGGATCATAAAACGGCATTTCAACCACTTTTCCGTAAATCCGATCATCACCGCACTCATCTTCGAAAATCGTAAGCCTTGTGCCGATCTTGGAAAGGGGTGCCTCAACCAGGGCCATTCCCACTGCTTCATTTAATGAAAAACTGTCTCTTGCAGTAGCGATATATCCCCTGACCTTATCATCCACAATCAATGCGCCATCTCTTGGAGCCCGGGAATTGTTTTCCATTTTAAACCCAACAAGCTTAAGACGGGTCTGGTCTTTCTCTGCCTGGTGCAATGCCACTGCACCAATAGTTTTTGCATCTGCTTTTTTCCGATCCCACAAAAACCCAAGACCCACATCCAGAAGATTGGTCCTCTGTTCAGATTCCTGACCAAGAATAATATGGCATTTTTCCATACGAAGCACGTTCTGGGCTTCAACACCAAAATTCTGGATATTGAATTCTTTTCCAGCTTCCTTGAGCATCAGCCAGACAGCCTTCATATAGGAAGAGGGCACATGCAGTTCATAGGAAAGCTCGCCCACAAAACCCAGGCGCATGGCTCTTAGAGGAATAGTATCACTTATTTTAAACTCTTTGTATTCAGAATACCCAAAAGCCTCATTTGAAATGTCAATATCCACAACTTTTTCAAGCACCTTCCTGGCATTGGGTCCTGAAATATTGATAACCCCCAGGGCATCAGTAAGGTTAACCAGGGCAAAATTCCATCCATCATACCGGGTATGGTATCTGATCCACTCCGCCGTCTGTCCTGCACGACCGCTTGAAGTGGTGAAATAATAGTCATTTTCTCCCTGTTTGATGACAACTCCATCATCTATCATGCAGCCATCGTCATTGCACATGGCTGAGTATTTGATCCGGCCCTGTTTTACCCTGGACATATCTGAGACAAACACCCGCTGGAGTGCTTTTAATGCATCCGGCCCATAAATCCTGAACTTACCAAGGGTTGATCCATCAAGCATTCCCACATTGGATCTGACATTTTCAATCTCTTTTTTACAGGATAAATCATTTGAAAAATACCGGGCCCGCTGCCATACGCCGATATTTCTGAAGATTCCGCCGTCTTTTCTCTGCATCTCATCCATGGGCGTTATTTTAAACATCTTGTGATTGACCCCGGCATAGGTAGAGATCAGTGTGGGAACAAGGGGCGGTCTGACATTGGTGGGTCTGATGGAAATATCGGGCAGAGCCTGATATTTAGCAACATACAAGGGCAGGTTATGGCCGGGAATACCTCCCTGACCAGGCCCTAATCCCGTTGCTGTAAACCGCTTGATCAGTTCGGGAACGTCAAATCCTTTTTCAATGGCCTGTTTGATATTTTTAATGGTTGCATCTTCGTCAAAGCAGATAAAGCTCTTACGACCTTTCACAGGTGCTGTTACAAGCTTTGTTCCCCGGACAGGTCCTGGAAGGTTTTCCAGGGCTTTTTTCGCTTCACCGATTTCCCCAATGGAGCAATTTTCACAGTCAAAGGCAGCCTTTAAACCGGCAAGCATGCCTGACGCTTCAATGGATAAGGGATCATTAAGCCCCAAAAGACGACCTGCTGCATGCATTTTATCCGGCATTTGATCTGGCAGGAAAAAACCCGTATGGTTATCATACTTAAGCGTGCCTTGCGCCACTGTAATATGACCGGTAACAGGTGTCATTCCAGCTGATGCCACAACAAGGTCACAGTCAAATGTTTTTGACACCTGGCCGTCAACACTTGCAAGGCTGACTTTCTTTACAAGTTTTCTGCCATGGGCTTTTGTGGCCACCCACCCTTTTAAAAACAAAATGTTCTTGTCCTGTATTTTTTTCAACAGAACAGGGTCCTGACCGTCTTCCCTGATATCTGCTATGCAGGAAATGGCAAGACCAAGATCGTGGAGTTCCAGTGCAGCTTCAAGGCCCAGATCATGACCTATGCTGAAAACAGCTTTTTTACCGGGAAGCAGGCCATAGGTTTTGGCCATGCGCAGGGCACAATTGATCTGCATGACTCCGGGTCTTTCATTGTTGTCAAAAATCAAGGGCCGTTCAATACATCCGGCCGCAACAACAACACTTTTGGCTCGAATCTCAATATACCGCTCGTTAAATACATCATCTTTTTTCCCGATCTGGAACCCGGTGACCAGGTTGTTGTTATAGGTTCCAACAGCAGCTGTATGGGTAAATACCCTTATATTTTCAAAGGATTCCACCTCTTTTGCAAGCTGGCCTGCCCTGTTGTGAAGGGTCTCTCCTTCTTTGTACTGGCTTGACCTGTATTCAAAAAATCCACCCAGCCAGGGCCGGGATTCCATGAGGATGACCCGCAAGCCTTTTTGGGCTGCGCCAAGAGCAGCCATCATTCCGGCAGGTCCGCCACCGATAACACAGACATCTGTATTCAGAAAAATTTCATCAAATTTTCCAGGCATCTCAAAATCAGGACTGATTTTGCCAAGTCCGGCAGCTTTCCGGATCTGCTTCATGGCAATGGGCCAGATTTTTGCAGGCTTATGCATGACATTATAATAAAATCCTGCCGGCATCATCCAGTCCAGTTTATCCAGGAAAGACATCCAATCATTTTCTGCAGAACCTTTTACGTTCTGTTCTTTAATGACCATACCGTCTTTAAGCAGCGTGTTTTCACACCTGACATTGGGGATACCATCCACTTCCATACAGGTATTGCTGCATTCACCATCAAGACTATAAAGCCCTCTGGGCCTGTGATATTTGAGACTTCTGGCAAATATCCTGATCCCATTTGCATATAAAGCCGTTGCAACGGTATCGCCCTTTACACCATAATATTTTTTCCCTTTATATATAAAGGCAATTTTCTGGGCTGTATCTACTTTCAATGTAGGCAGATGATTAAACCTGTTCATCATTTTTGCCCTCCCGGTTCCGGCTTTTCAAGGTTGGTGGTCGTATCCCGGTAAATGGGAAACCATGACCCGCATCCATCTTTGTGAAACCACCACTCCTGCTGGACCCCTGCAACACATTTATTCATGTGCACATAATCGCACCAGGCTTCCGGGGTCAGATCTTTTTCATCAGGTCTTGGGCCCTTTTCCTCTCCGCCAAATTTGAATTCATATCCGTTTCTTTTCCCGCAAATTGGACATGTGATTGTTAATGCCATTGTTTTTCTCCTCTAATTGTCCGGGCTGTAACTCACAAGTTCAGCCGTCTCACCCATGAGCTTGTGCTCTTGATATCGTTTAAGGGCAAAGGGTTTCAACATGTCAGGGCAAACGTCTGTTGCCATGTATTCAGCCATGTATTTACCCACGGCAGAGCAGGATTTAAATCCAAAATAGCCCCATCCACAATCCATGAAAAATCCTTCAACATGGTTGTTGCCTTCCATGATCGGTGCCATGTCAGGTGTCATATCAGCAAGCCCGCCCCAGATTCTCATAAACCTGACACCTCTTAGACAGGGTAAAAATTCAGACAATGCTTCAGCCTGATGTTTGATGTAGTGAGCCGTATTCAAGGTGGTATAATTAGGCCAGGGATCCATATGTGCACCCGTGGCGATTTCACCTTTCAAGGTTTGATTGGCATAGCAATGGTAGGCGCCCGAAGAAACCACATGATCCAGAACTGGTTTCAAGGGCTGGGTCACCATGGCCTGGATTGTCAAAACACTGATGGGAAGCTTGATTCCCAGCATGTCATAGATCAGGGCAGCAGAATAGCCTCCAGCTGAAATCAATACCTGTTTGGTATTGATGACCCCGCGACTTGTGGTTACGGAAGTTACTTTACCGTTTTGCGTACCAATTCCTAAGGCTTCGGTCTGCTGGTGAATCTCAACACCTTTTTTGGCAGCACCTCTTGCAAGCCCCCAGACCACTGCATCATGGCGAACAACACCACCTGGCGGGTGGAACATTGCCCCGTGAATGGGAAATGTAATATCCTCGGAAATATTCAAGGCAGGAACCAGCTCTTTTGCTTCTTTTGCATCAATGAGATGACTTTCTACTCCATGAAACTGAGCTGTGGCAATTGTCATGCGGGCAGCCTTCATGGCAGCTTCAGAGTGCATGAGGTTTAAATTCCCGCAATTGTTAAACATTAAATTGTAATCCAGGTCCTTTGTCAGAACCGGCCAGAGATCAAGGGCTTCCTTATAAAGGGGAACATTATACTGTGTGCGCTGATTAGCGCGAACAATAGCAGTATTCCTTCCAGCACCGCCAAATCCGATATAGTTTTTCTCTATAATCGCGATATCCGTGATGCCATGTTCCTTTGCAAGAAAATAAGCCGTTGCCAGGCTGTGAAGCCCGCCTCCAATGATAACCACGTCATAACTTGATTTAAGCTTGGTCTTTTTTCCCCACATGGGTTTTTTTTTCAAAAACATTGGCCTTCTCTTAAAATTAAGGATTTTTGTCAAATTACTCCTTATCCATTTTCTTCACTACTGGATGAAATGATTCCTGTCAAGCACTTATTTTTAAAATGACATTATTTCTTTCATGGATGCTTGACAAACCCATTTCTATTCTATAACAATAAATAAAATTAGGATGCTATAATGATGATTGCTTACTCTAACATAATACTCATAACAGGTTGAAACCATAATGAATGATCCAGCAACACATCCGGTAATTAATGATATATCCAATAAACTGGAGTCCCTTACCCCCAAAGCCCAGACTCTTGGGACCTATATCATGCAAAACCCTTCCAAGGCTGTTTTCATGACCACAAAGGAGCTAGCTGAAACCTGTGGGATCAGTGAAGCCACCGTGGTTCGATTTGTCAGCACCCTGGGATACAAAGGGTATTCAGAATTTCAGGAAGCATTAAAGGATTTTGTAAACACAGGCCTTTCTCTTCCTGAAAGAGCTGCCATCAAAGGCATTAAAGAGCCAGGGACAGACAGGCTTCACCGGGGTATCCTGGAAGAATTGAACAACCTAAAATATCTGTATGAAAATATTAATATTGATACGATGAACCAATTTGTTGAGCACCTGGATAAAAGCCATTCTGTCTATGTTGTCGGCTCAAGGCTGTCCTATACATTTGCTTATTACCTGGGCTGGTCATTGACCAAGATCAGAAAAGGGGTACACATCATGAAAGGCAGTGACTCTACCTGCTTTGACATGCTGACCAATGCCCACCCCAACTGCCTGGTAATCCTGATGGCAACTTCCCGGTATCCCAATGAACTGATCAAGCTAAGCAAGATGATCCGCCGCAGCGGCCACACCTTATTAACCATGGCTGACAGCTCCATCTGCCCGGTAATCGGGTTTGCAGACCTGTCCCTTGTAGTCCCGTCAAGATCCATCCCCTTCATTGGCAATGTCTCGGGCCTACTGGCCGTAATCCAGTATATTGTCCAGGAACTGGCCAATAGGAAAGGGGAGGAATTGACCAATTATCAAAAACAACTGGAACAGGTTTATCTGGAAAATGATGTCCTGTTTAACCTTGAACCCAAATAATTGGAAAAAACATGCTAAAAACCCAGGAAGAACTGCTCAATGTGCTTACTCAAATCAACATTGAATATAAAAACCATGAACATCCAGCCGTGTATACAGTTGAAGAAGCAGACCTGCATCACGGAGGCATAGAAGGTGCCCACAGTAAAAATCTGTTTTTTAAAGATAAAAAGAAAAACCTGTTTTTAGTTGTCACCCTTTCTGAAAAGACTATAATAATCAAGGAAATGGCAAAAAAAATCAATGCCAAAAGTCCGTCCTTTGGGAAGCCCGATCTTTTAGCCCAGGTTTTAGGCGTAATTCCAGGTTCAGTGACTCCCTTTGCCCTTGTCAATGCCCAAAACCATGATATCAAAGTGATATTGGACAAAGATTTGATGGAAAACAAACTTCTCAACTTCCATCCCCTGGTCAATACTGCAACAACAACCATTGCCTCTAAAGATCTGATAAAATTCCTGGACCACTGTAATCAGGAGTTTGAAATCATCCGATTATAGCGTGACCCCTCAGACTCATGCCGATTTAAACCGGGGGATGATCCCGCCCACAACAGGTTCATAATACCGGTAAAGAGTTTTTTCCCCCAGCAACTCATCAATCTGGCGCTGGATTGCCATGCGTTCATCGCTGTGCATCCATTTGTTCCAGTCTTCCAGGGTATTCCAGGAACTGATGATCAGATACTCCCCATCACAGTCCAGGCAGCTGAAGGTCTGATCTGTCAGAAATCCTGGTTGAACTGTGACACGGGATCTGAGTTGTACGATCAAAGGCGCCAGTTTGCCTGCCATGGTCGCATCCTTTACCGTTCGTCTGATAATAATGGAAACTGCCATAATACCCTCCTTTTTTAAACCAACTAATGATAGAGCAAAAGTGCCGACAGGAATGCAGCAAAAAAATCAAAAAATACCAGAGTTAAGAAAATTGATCATTCAGTTTCAGTTGAGGTTCATCGGTTTGAACCCTTATAGTCTATCAATTTGTCTGATTTATTGTCAATATATAATCGAAATTCCTTTAAGGGTTCAAAAAGCTTATGAAATTATGATTTGTATTTTGTTCATATTTTATATTTACAAAATCTTTACATTCATATTGACATTTAAACAAAAGGCGGCCACACTATACAAAATCAAATAAAAAATAAGGTTTAAGAATATGAGGCTAAAACTGACCCAGAACCAGCAGAAAATACTTGATTTCTTAAAACAAAAAGTTAAGGAAAACGGCATCGCTCCCAGCCTTCGCATAATTGCCGCTGAACTTGCCATCAGCCATGCTGCTGTTGCACAAACCCTGAAAACCCTTGAAAACAAAGAATATCTCAAAAGAGACGGCCGGTACAGCCGGACCATCCACATCCTGGATAATATAGGTGAGCTACACCTTGCGCAAAGACAAAAGCATATTCCTGTTATCGGCAACATCGCAGCAGGGATCCCCATGTATGCCCAGCAGGAATGGGAAGGCAGTCTTCTGGTGGATGCAAAGATATACCCGGGCCAGAATCTTTTTGCCCTTAAAATACAAGGCAGTTCCATGAAAAATGCCGGTATTCTTGACCAGGACCTGGCCATTTGTGAGCCCCGTCAATATGCCCACAACAAAGAGATTGTTGTGGCGTTGATCCATCACGAAGAAGCCACTGTAAAACGATTTTTCCTTCACCAGGATTGTATTGAGCTGCGGCCTGAAAACCCGGATTTCAGATCCCAGAAATATGAATTTGATGAAGTGTTGATACAAGGCAAGGTCATCGGTATTGTTCGCGGACCTGCTGGTTTGGAGATATAAATGACCAAAAAACCTTGTCTGGCATGCAAGCTCTTTGTCGGCACCAGCGGTTATTCCTATGGAGAATGGATCGACTCAGGTTTCTATCCTTCCGGCACCCATTCGTCCGATATGCTTGATTTTTACACCCGGATCTTTCATGCAACAGAACTCAACTATACCTGGTATCAGATGCCAAAGGCCCCGGCCATTGAACGTATGTGCACAAAAGTTCCAAAGAATTTCAAATTTGCTGCAAAACTCACACGGACCATGACCCATGAGATAAAAAAAGGACAATGGACAAAACAAGTCATGCTCTTTCGCCAGGGTATAGAGCCTTTAATCCAGTCTCAAAAATTATTATGTATTCTCATACAGCTTCCGCCATATTTCGAGCGATCCATCAATTTCAGAAATTATCTTGCAGCACTTCTGGATGAACTTGCGGGTCTGCCTGTTGCAGTAGAGTTCCGGCACGATTCCTGGGCAAATGACAAAGTATTTTCAGAACTTGAACGAAGGAAGGTTACTCTGGTGTCAGTGGATGAGCCTGATCTGCCCAGCCTTTTTCCACCACTTGATGTTGTGACCAACCCAGACCTTTTTTATGTCCGTTTTCACGGCAGGAATTCCAAGGGATGGCGATCAGGCAACATGCAGAAACAATTTGACTATGATTATGCCCAAAGGGAACTTGAAAAATGGGCAGCCACCATTAAAACAACCATGATGGCCCAGGCTGCAGCAGGTGGTATTTTTTTTAACAATCATGTAAGGGGCCAGGCCCCGAAAAATGCATTACGCTTGATCGATCTTTTGCTCAAGGACTATCACCTTCAGAAGACATGAGCCGCTCAATCATTCATTTAAACATTGCAGATTTTGCCGTTGCAGTGGAAAGCAATATACAGCCGTCCCTCAAGGGATATCCCCTGGTTATCGCTCCTTTGGGGGCACCACGGGCCGTGGTGTATGACATGAGCGATGAGGCATATAAAGAAGGTATCAGAAAAGGTATGGCATTGGCCCGTGCAAAGCGGATCAATAAAAAGATTAAAATTCTGCCGCCCAGTTTCAACCGGTATGAACGGGTCATGAAAGACCTTTTAAAGCAAACCTTTGCCTTTACCCCGCTCATCGAATCAGGAACATCAGACGGCCACATATTTCTGGATGTCACAGGTTCAGGACGACTTTTTGGCCCTTCCGTTGATGTGGCGTTTAAACTTAAAAAGGCGTTTAAAAAAACATTTAATTTTGATCCCATCTGGTCTGTTGCCACCAACAAGCTTGTGGCTAAAGTGGCCACCCGGGTTGTCAAGCCTGTGGGAGAGTATATTGTCGCACCAGGTGATGAAAAAGCTTTTCTTGCCCCATTACCCCTCAATCTGATACCCGGCCTTATAAAAAAAGATTTAACAAAATTTTTTGAATTCAATCTTTTTTTTATCTCCCAGGCAAGAGTCCTTACCCTGGAACAGCTTAAGATCCCTTTTCATTTCCGGGCGCCCCTGATTTACGACTGGATCAGGGGTATTGATCCAACACCCGTCACAACCCTTTGCGAAAACCTTTCCATCATAAGCTTTGACCATGAATTCAGCGATGACACCAACACTGCTGATCTGCTTAAAAGGGCCCTTTATCTCATGGTTGAAAAAACATGCAAAACCTTGCGGAACCGAAGACTTACAGGTGGTGTCACAAAAATTATCCTTTCCTATTCAGATGGGCTGCAAACCACCTCAAGGCTAAAACTTGTTCCACCCACATCCAATGATATGGCCATGTTTAAAAAATGTATCCCGCTTTTAAACAAAGCATGGACCAGAAGGGTGAGAATCCGCCACATGCGCCTGACGTGTGAAAAGCTTTGCCAGGGCGCGATACAGGCAGACCTGTTTTCCACGGGGACCAAAGAGACAAAGCAGGGTGAACTGATCCTGGCAATGGACAAAATCAATGAAAAATTCGGCAAAAATTCGATAAAGGCCGGGTTAACAATAAAGGTTAAGAATGAGGGCTAAGAATGATTGACAAAGACAGACACCAATGATTGCCTTGAACACAAGATCCCATTATTCTTTTATGTGGGGCACAGGTTCTGTAAAAGATCTCTGCTGCCATGCAAAGACCCTTGGATATCAAAAAATAGCCCTGACAGATACAGACAATTTATGCGGCATGTGGCAGTTTATCAAGGCCTGCAGACATCAGGGATTAACCCCTGTTATTGGTGCGGAGATCACAGATCCCCATACAACCCACAGAGCGGTCTGCCTGGTAAAAAACAGCAACGGCTACAGCCATCTGACCCGGCTTATCACCCAGCGACACAGGGAGAAAGACTTTTCTCTGAAAACAGCCCTGCCAGCCATTTCCCAGGGGCTTGTGGTGTTGACCAAAAGTCACGACCTTTTACCCTTCTGGCATCAAAACAATGTAGATCTTGCCGTCAACCTTAGTCGAAATCCCCTGTCCCGACAGCATCCCCTGTGCGTGACAGCCGGAAAACTTGGCATTCCCATGGTGGCAACGCCCGGCAGTTTTTTCCTGAACAAAGAAGATCTAAAAGTTCATCGCATGCTCAGGGCCATTGACAACAACACCTGCTTAAGCCGCCTGACCCATAAGGATGTGGCACCGGATACGGCATTCCTGGCTGGCCCAAAGGTATACCAGGAAAAATTTGCTGTATTTCCAGATGCCATAAAAAACAGTTTTAGCCTGGCAGAAAAACTGGAATTCCAGGGACCGGATTTTGGTATTGTCATGCCTCCATTTAAAGAAGACACAGGTCTTGGTGCAGATAAACTGTTATATGAAAAGACATTGCAGGGAGCAAAAATTCGGTATGGCTCAAGCCTGTCAGGTCGTGTCATCAAAAGGATTGACCATGAACTTGCCATCATCCGGCAAAAGAATTTTTGTGAATATTTTCTCGTTGTTGAAAGAATTGTTAAAAAAGCCTCACGAATCTGTGGCAGAGGGTCCGGCGCAGCCTCCATTGTGGCCTATTGCCTTGGCATCACCAATGTCTGCCCCATTAAACACAACCTGTATTTTGAACGGTTTTTAAACCTTCAAAGACCAGATCCCCCAGATATTGATATTGATTTTGCCTGGGATGAAAGGGACGATATATTAACCTGGGTGTTAAATGAGTTCAAAGGCCATAGCGCAATGGTATCCAGCCATATCCTGTTTCAGCCCAGGATGGCGGTACGGGAGGTGGCAAGGGTCTTTGGGCTGCCTGAGGCGGAAATCGGTAAGGTATCCAAACGACTTCCCTGGTTCTGGAAACTAAATGAAGCCAAAGACGATCTTTTGAACAGGATAAAGCATCGTCCTGAATTTAAGTTTATGGATTTCCCACAGCCATGGCCTGAAATCATGGGCTATGCCCAGGCCATTACAGGAACCCCAAGATATCTTTCCGTCCACCCCGGGGGCATTGTCATTACCCCCAACCCCATTGACACCTATGTACCAGTGGTAACAGCCCCCAAAGGAGTGCCTCTTATCCAGTGGGAAAAAGATGGCACGGAAGAGGCAGGTCTTGTTAAAATAGATCTCTTAGGCAACCGGAGTCTCGGGGTAATCCGGGACAGCATAAACAGCATCAGGGAATCTTCCGGCAAATTTGAGGACTTTAACAGTCTTGACCCGGAAGATGATTATGAAACCCAGCAGAATGTGGCCCAGGGCAATACCATGGGATGTTTTTACATCGAAAGCCCTGCCATGCGTCTATTGCAAAAAAAGTCCAGGATAGGTGATTTTGAACATGTGGTGATCCATTCCTCCATTATCCGGCCGGCAGCCAATGAGTTCATCCAGGAATACATCAAGCGACTTCATACGGGAGTCTGGAAACCTATTCACCCTCTTTTGGAAGGTGTATTGAACGAAACCTTTGGCATCATGGTATTTCAGGAAGATGTCTCAAAGGTGGCCATAAAAATGGCAGGGTTTACCCATGCCCAGGCCGATGGCTTAAGAAAAATCATATCAAAAAAAGACAGGGAGCTTGAAATCGCGGATTATTATGACCGATTTAAAAAAGGCGCCCTTGAAAAAAAAGTTCCTCTAAAAGAGATCCAGTCGATCTGGGACATGATCACAAGCTTTTCAGGTTACTCTTTTTGCAAACCCCACTCTGCCTCCTATGCAAGGGTGTCCTTTCAGGCTGCCTATTTAAAAACCCATTTTCCAGCAGAGTTCATGGCAGCCGTCATCAGCAATCAGGGTGGATTTTATTCCACTTTTGCCTATGTATCTGAAGCCAGGAGACTGAATGTAAGAATTCTTCCCCCTGATATCAATCAAAGCCATATAAGCTGGAAAGGACACAATCGTAAACTCAGGGTTGGATTGTTGTCCATCAAGGATCTTTGTTTTAAAACCATGAAAACCATTATTGAAGAAAGAAAAAAAACTGCATTTTCAAATCTTGAAGATTTTTTTGCCAGGGTCAATCCCAGGGAAGATGAGGTTCGGGCCCTGGTCCATTGCGGCAGCCTGGATTCATTAGATGATAAAGGCAACAGGGCCGGTCTTTTATGGGCCTTTGCATCCTGGCAAAAGCAGGAAAAAAAAAAGGATCAACAGCCTTCCTTATTTAATCTTAATGGATTCAGCCTTAACGAGTTTAACAATAGCGGGTTTAACAATCCTGGATTTAATCACAACAGACCCGGCACCAATATGCCAAAACTTCCTGCTGAAAATCCCATTGAAAAGCTTCGAAAAGAATTTTTGGTCCTGGGGTTTTTATGCGCCTGCCACCCCATTATCCTGTTCAAAGACATCATACAGCAGCATGGCACGGTCAAAGCAAAGCACCTGCCAAGGTTTGTCAATAAAAAAATAATATTTGCCGGATGGCTCATAACAGGAAAAGTCGTAAAAACCAAACATGGAGATCCCATGAAATTTCTGACCTTTGAGGATGAAACCGGTATTGTTGAAACAATCTTTTTCCCAAAACCCTATGCTGTTTTCTGCCATTGCCTGGATTATGGGAGACCCTATCTGCTTTATGGAAAGATTGACTCAAACTGGGGAGCCATCACTCTTATAGTCGAAAAAACGCGTCCTATGCCGACCTTGCAATTTCATCAGCCTCACTGATGCAGTACATCAGATGTCGTGGAGATTTTGCATCGCCGATGAGATGAAACGGAACCCTGGTTTTTCTTTCAAGTTTTTTTGCTTCCCTGATGGAGCTGTGTTTTTCAGAAATCACCACTGACTCAAAACCGGATAATGTGATATTTTCCCCATTGGATTTAAAAACAACCCCGTCATCTGCGAACTGCTTAACTGACACATTTTTATACAGGGCCACATTTCCTTTTTTCAGTCTTTCCCTCAAATAATACCGGTCATTGCTGGACATTTCCTCTGCAAAACTCTTTTTCCGGTTCAAAACAACAACCTGTTTTCCCTGGTCTGCCAGAAAATCAGCTGTGATCAAACCTGTCATGCCGCCACCCAGAACAATAACCTTGTCTTTGACCTGTTCTTTGCCGCTGATCACATCAACATTGGTCACAAGGTCCATTTTTGTCTGAAAAAGCCCTTTTATCACTGGCATATCCGGCATTGAACCTGTGGCAAGGATTACCCTGTCAGGATTAATTTCATTGATAAGATCGAGGGTCAGCTCTGTATTATACCGGATCTCAACATCCAGTCTTGCCATTTCATTCCTGAAAAAATCCAGGATATCATTGAGTTCACCGCGACCGGGTGCTTTTGAAGCAAGGGACAGCAACCCTCCTGTATCCTCTCCTTTTTCGCAGACAATGGTCTTATGCCCTTGAAAAGCAAATTGTCTTGCCGCTGCCATGCCAGCAGGGCCTGCACCAGCAATGAGTATTTTCAAAGCCTGTTCAGGCCTGGTTTCGTTTTTGAGTTTATATTCCCTTCCCACATCAGGATTAACCACACAGGAACCCGGCTCCTTGGCAAGTACTGCATGAATACACCCAAGACAGCATCCCACACAGGGACGAATCCGGGAAAATTCACCCTTTCTGGCTTTTTCAGGATAATAGGGATCAGCCAGAAAAGACCTGCCCAAGGCCACCATGTCAGCTTTTCCTTCTTTAATAATCTCTTCGGCATGGTCTGGATATTTAATCCGCCCCACGGTAATCACGGGAATATTAACATGTTTTTTAACTTCCTGGGCCAGATGGACAAAGCATCCATGGGGGGTGTACATGGAGGGAATGGTCAGTTCGCTTGATCCGTAAACCCCGCCTGAAACATGAATGTATACAACCCCTGCCTTTTCAAGCAAAGGTGCAAGTCTTACCGTACTTTTAAGATCCCAGCCATTTTCAATATAATCATTTCCATTGATCCTTATACCGATGGGAAAATCTTTTCCTGTCTTTGCCTGGATATCTTCAATAATTTCAAACAAAAACCGTGTCCGGTTTTCAAAAGATCCCCCATATTTATCTGTTCTGATATTGGAATTGGGTGCCATGAACTGGTTGATCAGGTAACCATGGGCACCATGAAGCTCGATAAAATCAAATCCTGATTCCCGGCACCGCCTGGCTGAATCTCCAAAACAGGATGTCAATTCTTTTATTTCACCAATCTCAAGGGCTCTGACCGGACCCTTTACAACGGCAGGTGCTGGAATAGGAGAAGGTGCCACTTTTTCAGGAAGATAGGACTGACGTCCTCCATGCAATAGCTGCACCCCGAACAGGGTTTCATACTGCTTCACCCTTTGAACCATATCTTTTAAGGCTGGAATACAATTATCATTATACATCTGAGGAAGATCAGGCAGTTCCTGACCTCCGGGATGGACGCTTCCTCCCCCCACCAGCATCATGCCCACACCGCCCCTGGCTCTTTCAATGAAAAACTCAACCAGCTGGTCCGTTACACAACAGTTTTCATCTACACCAAAATTTATGCTCATGGCAGACATTAAAAGCCTGTTTTTTGATGTCATATTGCCGATCTGAATCGGGCTGAAAAGGTTTGATAACATTTGTTAAACATCCTTGAAAATTATTATTGAATTATTTTTAAATCCAAATTTATATGTCCAGAAAAATCAATATATGCGGATTTTCCATCTGGATACAAGTTTTTTTAAAAAAACTTGTATTTTACCATATCCAGAAGGACATGAATGGATTACCCATCATTATTCCCTGGATATGTCATTTAAAACAGATTCAATCAATTCTTCAAACTTTGACATTATTGTTTTCTCCTTTATGAAGGAACGGCCCGTCACTGCTTTAAAAAACTTTGCACAAACATTTCTCTGGCTTGCTTTAAAGCCTGTGGAATATCCTTTTTTTTTGGTGTCTGTATTCCCGGGCAGGTCTGCCAAATCTCTTTTGCCGTGGGGACGTTTAATAATAAGGGAATAGTAGATCAATGCCCGGTCAATCAGAATATAGAGAAACTGAAGGTTCTTGTTGGGACCCAGCTTAAGTTTATCCCCCCCAAATCTGATGCCTGCCCTTTTCTTCTGTGTTATTTTTTCCCCGCCAAACAGGGCAGACCCGGCCCCTAAAATCCCTCCCAGGGCAGTAAATACACCCAATGTATGTCCTGCAAAAGCCGTATCTATCACAGCCCCCATGGTGCCGCCGATGATGGCGCCTGCTGCTGCCAGCTGTCCTTTTGTAAGGCCCAGAATCTCCCAGGTCTTTTTTGAAAAAAGATCGTGTTTAAGAATTGAATACTCTGGCAGATGATATTCAAAAACATGATGTTTGAACAAGGCTCTGATCTGTTTAAACATCTTATTTTCCAGATCTTTTATATGGGCCTGATATTTTTCATTGAGCTTTTCTTTGATCTTGTCTTGATCAGAAGATGAGGTGATGGATTCAGATATGGAAAATGACAGACTTTTTTCAATGGTCTGGATCATTAAGGCTGTAACCAGACGATTTCTTTTCTGCCAGTCCTCTTTAAATGCCAGGATCACCCGGGAAAGAACAGATTCCCATTCCTGGTCAATGGCTTTAAGGCTTTCAAGCATTTTAATACGCTCTGTAAAATTGGCTGTGTTTGAATTAAAAATACGAATACAATTAAAATGCTTTCTAAACTCAAGTTTCCAATCCTGGGTATAATCATTCTGATCTGTTTTGGAATTAATAACAGCCATTCTCGGTCGACCTGTAAGCCTTAAAATTTCCATTTCCGCCAGATCATCATCCCGCACAGGCCTTGAACCGTCCACCACATAAATAATACCTGCGCCCCTGGCCACGGGACCTAAAAGTTCACACTCATCTGCAAAAAAAGGATCATTTTTAAAGGTATCAATAAACCGGTCAACAATTTTGGCAGGGTCGCCATCAAATGCCTTAAACCAGGCAAGAGTCTGTCTGGGCACCTGGAAACCGGGTGTATCCACAAACCGGATAATGTCTTCCCCGTCAATTGTTACAGAATAACGCCTTGATATAGTTGTTTCGCCTGGGACAGGGCTGACCTTTATCTGGTCATCCTCCGTCAGGGTGGAGACCACGGAAGACTTCCCCTCATTGGGGTGGCCCAATACGGCAAATTCAAGTATCATTGCTAAATAAACCTTTTCACTACTATGTCAGGATTTTCAAGTTTAAACACAGCTTTTTTCCAGACATCATAATTAATATCTGTATTGTCAACTGAAAGATCTGCCTGGCCGGCATCCTGGGTTAACAGTATCCACAAGAGTCTGCCCTGGGGCATAAGAGCCTTTATCTGTTTAATATAATGGAGCAGCCCTCTTATGGGCGGCTGCCAGACTTCATGGACCAGGATCACATGATCCACATCTTCTTGGCTCTTCTGCCGGATGATATCTGCATCATCGTTAAAATCAAAACTGATTCCCAGGGCCTCTTTCACATTAAAAAATAAATGAGTTTCAATACCCTTGATGACGCTTTTAATTATTTCATCAGAATAGACGTTTTTTGATAAAAGGAGCAATGCCTTTTGGCCTGGCACATCCTGTCTGGTTTTAAAAGAAGAGTTTTCTTTTATATTATTGTTCAGGTTTTCTTCACTGACCTGGCTTGCCTGAGTTTTATCAGCGTTATAGTCCAGGACAGGAGACTGCATTCTGACAATTAATAGTTTGAACCTGGGCCTTTTAAAGTTAAAATGGTGCAGGACATGTTTTTGAGCTAAAATCCCGATAATGATAAGAAATCCCCTGGGGATTACAGCATAAAACAGGATTCCCATACAGATGAAGGGCCACCAGGATACCAGATCCTGTGTTGCCAGGACAGAGATGCCGTCCTTTAAAATAATCCTGGACCCTTCTATCTGTTCAAGGCTCGGGTGGGCAAGGAATTCCGGCACAAACCAGGACCAGGGAAGAGCTATGAATGAAACCAGATCATAAACCCTGTCACTTGAGGCTGTGAGCGTGGACTGCCACCCAAATGCCATGTCGCTGACAATCACCCTGAAAAATGTTCCGCCAAGGGCTCCCGTTGAAAAACTTACGGCAAAAACAGATGTCATAATAAAAATCGGCCAGAAAAAAAGATCCTTATATTCCCTGTTCTTCACCCGGATGAGCAACGAGGTATATTCCAGGGTATCAAGGCTTTTTTTGAAAATGGTCTGCCCTGTTTTTTTAATAATTTTTGGCAGCACATTAAAAAATAATGATGAGATCAATGTATGGATGATGGAATTGTGAAAAAAGTTTTCTGATCTTTTCGTTCCAATGGCCTTTCGCACCAAGAGGATCAGGGTTAATAATATCAACAGTACCTGGAACAAAATAAACAAAACAATAAAAATCGATACATTGATGGGGCGGTTCCCGTGATAGGCAAGGAATGAATATGCCAGGGATACTCCAGTGACTCCTCCTGTCAAGGCCATGGCATAGATCATCCAGGAATACAGGGTTGAAAAAATGGTGCCGGGCAGCAGGGTTAATCCCTTTTTATCTTTTTTCTTAAAAAATTCATCTTTTCTAAAAGCCAGCCATTTCAATAAGAGGTTTTTTTCTGTCTGGGCGGTGCTCCTGCACTGATTATAAATTTTACGATCCCTCACCAATTGCTCTTGAATCTCTTCGGGAGAATCAAGAGCATCATCCATACTGATAAAATAATCCAGATCAATGATATCTTTTAATCTTAGTTTCATAGTTTGTTATTAGCAGAACTAATAGTAAAAGAAAATAATTAAGACGGATCAAGATTTAAGATCCAGATGCAGGATCTTCCGGTAATAGGATTCTGATTGATAAATGGCTGCCAGAGGATTGTTTTCCTGTTAAATTGGCTTTGCACCGTATTTTACAATTAATTTTTCAAGGTTTTCATAGGATTGAGCCCCCACAAGACGGTCAAGCCCGATAAAAAAACTGGGTACGGCTGTGACACCTTTTGTCCTTGAAAGTTCCCAGTCTGAATCCACGGCATCTGAAAATTCCCGGGTTTCAATAACTGCCTTACCCTCCTCGCGATCAAGGCCGGAGCTTTCTATCAGGTTTAATAGAACATCTTTTTGAGCGATATTCTTTCCTTCCACAAAATAAGCCTTGAATGCTTCCATGTGAAACGGGTGGCCATGACCTTTTGTTTCTGCCCAAAGACCAACCTCCTGGGCAAGCCGGCTGTTATAGGTCATCTTTCTGTCACCCAGGGCAAGCCCAAGCTTTTCCGCGTTTTCTCTCAGGTTCGCCATCATTTTGTTCACATCAAAGGCTATCTTTTTGTGTTTAAACAGGTCTTCCAGGGTACGACCCTGCTCAGGCGTATCCGGATGAAGGGGAAACGCCCGCCACTTGATGCGGATATCATAGTTTTTTTCTAACTTTTCAATACTCCCGGTAATGAAATAACACCAGGGTCAAACATAGTCTGAAAATATTTCAAGCTCTAAAGCTGTAGACATAATTTTCTCCTTTGATCAAGTCATTTTTAATGAACATCGGTACAATTAAACACGCTGCAAAAAAATAAATCAAGTGTCCTGAAGACTGATCTGCCAAGATTTCAAATGTGTTAACGGCTGAAGGCTCTGCCACGGGGCATACACACTATTTATGGGTTATAAAAAAAATAAATAATTTTACTTTGTATGAAGATTGGCCTATTTTAGCCCAATTGTTTAATAATTTTTAAAAAAAGGGGGCCCATGCTGCTGACATTCTTAAAAGGATTTGGAGTCGGAAGCGGCCTGATTATTGCTATTGGCGCCCAGAATGCATTTGTTTTAAGCCAGGGAGTCAGAAAAAACCATTATATTATTATTCCTTTGATCTGCGCTATTTGTGACGCACTTCTCATCATACTGGGGGTAACGGGTATGGGAACCCTTGTTTCTTCAAGCAAAAGCCTTTCATTAATCGCAGGCATTGGCGGAGCTGGTTTTCTCTTCATATACGGGATCGGATCCTTCAGATCTGCCATCAAAGGAGGAAGCCTTTCTGCGAACCAAAAAACTGAATCATCTTTTAAAACTGCTATTCTCACAACCCTTGCCGTAACACTGCTCAATCCCCATGTATATCTTGACACAGTTATTTTACTGGGCAGCATTTCCAGTCAGTTTAAACAGCCCGGCCACTTCTTTTTTGGTGCCGGTGCTGTAATGGCATCCTTTGTCTGGTTTTTTTCCTTGAGCCTTGGCGGAAAGATGCTTGCGCCTTTATTTACAAAAAAATCATCCTGGAGAGTTCTGGATACTCTTGTGGGAATGACCATGTGGGCCATTGCCCTGTCTGTAGTAAAGGGTTTATTTACCCTCTAGATATTCTCTCATGAGCAACCTGTTTTTGGGTGATATCCCGGGCAACGGCCACCAGGTACTCTTTGTCTGCCAATTGTAAAAAACTTGCATTTACTTCAACGGGAAATATTGTCCCGTCCCAGCGCTGGGGTGATTGATCAAAATACAATTAAAATGAGCCTTTCCAAAAATAAAAAATAATTTCTTGAAATGATTGAACATTTTTATAATTCGTGTCATGAATAACCATCGTCAATCCAAGTGAGGTGACATATGAGTTTTAAACCTGATAATCAAACGCTTTCATTTTCAGATCTGGAATTATCCCAGACAAAAGTAAAAAACAATACTCTTGAACACTTAAAAAATCTGGATCAAAGCATACACTGGGATCCCATTGAATCCACCCTGCTGGAAAACTATCCCATTGGAAAAAAGAAAAAAGGACCCCAGGCCTATCCTCCTTTAATGCTGTTCAAATGCCTACTGCTCAGGAACTGGTTTCAAATCAAATCCGATGTTGAGTTGGAAAGCCTTATTAATGATCGGTTCTCATTTAAAAAATTCATCAGTCTTCCAATGGGAGAACCTGCCCCTGACAGTTCAACCTTTTCAAGATTCAGAAAAAGACTTACCCTGGAAAAATATGACATGGTGCTGTCAGATATTTCAGACCAGATATCCCGTCAAAATATCATTATCAACATGGGCAGCACCATGGACATTCAGGTCATCAAATCA
>JACNHV010000235.1 GCA_014383445.1 Candidatus Desulfobacula maris
ATTTTCTTGCAACATCTGCAATCAAAAAAGGCCCGCAATAATGCAGGCCCTCTTTGATGGTATATAAAAGGTCTATTTTTCTTTTTTCAGTTCATCAAGTTCTTTTTCAAGTTTTTCAATTTTGGCTTTATCATCCTTGGGTGCGGGTGCATCAACACCATCATCCTTTTTCCATGAATCTTTCAGTTCGTCAAATCCAAGATAAAGAGCAAGTCCACCGCCTAGAAGAAGAACAGGTGGAATGCATCCTGCTAAAAGGATTAAAAACTGATTAAACCAAACAGCTATCCCCACAACACCAAGAAGAACCGCAATAGCTCCACCAATTAACGTTTTCATAAGAAATCCTCCTAAAAATTTAGTTCAAATAACAAATTATTCTTTTACAATTCAACAAATTTAAAAATTATCACCATAGAATGAAAAAAAATAGCATAAGCCTTTATATTTATCAAGGCTATTTATTTTAAGATTGCCATTCCAATTAACCTTTGATAATTAATAAAGGATAATATTATTTACAGAAAAATCCTTATAAGGACGAATTAATGAAATTATTTCAAAAGCTTAAAGACCTTATTATAAATTTCAGGCTTAAGCTTCGCAGAATGATCAACTGCATGCTGAGCAACACCTATGATTACTTTTTATGTTTTTACCCGAGCCACTCAGGATATTTTATCCAAAAACTGATTAAACGATTGATCAATAAGCTTAATTTTGATGATCACAATATAGAAAAGATAAAAAACATCCATAAGGACAGCATTGTTGTTTATGCCAGTAAAAATAAAAGAATTCTAGATTTTTTATATTATCATACTAAGCTGAAAGGCCTTGACCTGCCTTATCCCCAGATTGGATTTGATTTCAGGTTCTTTTTTCTTTTACCTGTTAAGCGTCTGTTACAGATCTTTCTTTGTCATATGGATTATTTTTTCCACCATTTTAATTTTAAAGATCCTTATACAACAGGGTATGCCACAAAAGAATTATTAAACGGCAGATCCGGTTTTGTCTGCCTTATTGAAGAAGAAGATTTTTATAAACGATTTATCAAATCAACCCCAGACCCCCTCTTCCTTTTGATACAGCTTCAAAAAAGCATTGATAAATCTGTAATGATTATTCCTGAAAATATTATTTATGTTACAAAACCAATGAGAAAGGAGCCGACACTAGCGGATATTCTTTTTGGAACCCATGAAAAGCCGGGCTTTATAAAACGCTTTTTTATCATACTAAGGCAACCTGAAAAAATCAGGGTTGAGCTTGCAAACCCTGTTAATCTAAAAGACTTTATCAACAGACCTGAAATTGAACAGCTTGATTCGGAATTTCAAACCCATAGATTACGAAGCCATTTAGTAGAGATACTGAACAGACAGAGAAAAAGCATAACAGGTCCTGTTTTAAAATCAAGGCAGGAAATCACTGAAGATATCTTAACCCGGAAATCTTTACGTGAATACCTGGCCCAATATGCCGTGGAAAACAATCTTACATTAAGAAAAACCCATAAAAAAGCTGCCGGATACATAAAAGAGATTGCAGCAAATTACAATCTGCAGGTGATCAATTTTGCCAGTTGGCTGTTAACCTGGGTGTTTAAAAATATATTTGAAGATCTGGTTGTCAACCAGACAGAAATCAACCGGATGAGGGAAAAATCCACTGAAGCACCGCTTATCCTGGTGCCATGCCATAAAAGCCATTTAGACTACCTCTTATTGCCCTATGTCATGTTTAAAAACAATATGCCCTGCCCCCATATTGCTGCAGGCAAAAACCTGTCTTTCTGGCCATTAGGTCCTTTATTCAGACGAGGTGGTGCTTTTTTTCTCAGGCGAACCTTTCAAGGAGCCCCGCTTTATACAAAAATTTTTGCAGCATACCTGGAAAAACTTCTTTATGAAGGTTTTAATATAAAAATTTTTATTGAAGGCGGAAGAAGCAGGACCGGTAAACTCTTAGCTCCAAAGCCCGGCGGTCTTGCCATGCTGATTAATGCCTATAATAATGGTGCCTGTGACAACCTTTATTTTGTGCCGGTTTTTATCGGGTATGATCATGTACTTGAAGAAGATTCATATCTAAAGGAAATCGAAGGTGGTAAAAAACAACCGGAAACATTGAAAGGCCTTATCAATGCCCGTAAATTTCTAAAGAAAAAATACGGCAAGGTATATATGAAGTTTAATGAGCCCATCTCCTTAAAAGATTATATACAGGATAAAAATATTGATCTTTCTAAAATCTCGAAACAAGAATACATAGGATTTGTAAAAACCTTTGGATACAAGCTGATCAATGCAATTAATACCAACGCAGTTGCCACCCCCCATGGTATCGTCGCCAGTGCAGTATTAAATTGTTCAAAAAACAGTTTCGTAAAAAAGCAGATGATTGCCCGTGTGACTACCTATATGAATATATTGACTTTCTTGAATACAGAGGTTTCTGATGCTCTTTTGGTTGATCCTGACAATGCCTTGAACGCAGTTATTAACGACTTTATCTCAAGGGACTTTATAGAACTTGCTGACGAGGATGATAAAGATATCACTGAAAATACCGTTTTTATTGTAAAGGATAACAAACGGGCCATTCTGGACTATTATAAAAATTCAGTAATTTCCTTTTTTGTCTATTTTTCATACACTGCCGTTGCAATTCTTGAAACTGACAGGTTCCAATTTTCTTCTTCAGATCTTGTAATCCGATATAAATTCCTGGAAAAAATGTTTACAGATGAATTTTTCTTTGATGAAGAAACCACCTATGAACAAGATATCTCAACATGTATAAAATGGTTTGTTAATGAAGGAATACTTGTGCCGGATTCGTCTGAATCAGATATGTTCCGCATCACTTCCCAGGGGTTAAGGAAACTCAAATGGGTTGCCGCCTTTTTACAACCATTTTTTGAATCCTATAAAACCACCCTTCTTTATTTTGAGAAATATAAAGAAGAAAAGCATGATGCAAAAGAAAGAGTTAAAAAAATCCATTCCATGGGAACCAAACTTTATAAAACCAAAATCATCACATTCAAAGAATCCCTTTCACAGATTAATTATAAAAATGCTGCCAATTATTTTACCAAAAATGGGGTTACAGGACCCCAGGATCATATACAGATTGAATACTATAAGAATATTCTTGACCGATTAATTCTTTTGATAGCATCTTAAAACCATGAAAGCACTGATTCTTTCAGCAGGATTTGGCACAAGGCTCCTACCCTATACCCGGAAAATCCCAAAGCCGCTGTTTACATTGGTGTCTAAATCCGTACTTGAGCATGTCATTCAACAGCTTGTGGACAATGGGTGTGAACAAATCTGGATCAATACACATCATTTGCACGACCAGATAGAAGCCTTTGTTAAGCAACTTAGATATAATGTCAGCATTCAAACGATTTACGAACCTGCTATTCTTGATACTGGCGGCGCAATTGCCAATGCAAAGCCTTTTTTAAATGACAGCCCTTTTTTTGTCATTAATTCTGACATTATTTCAAATATTGATCTGAATAAGGTGTATGTTTTTCATAAAAAATCAAATACCCTGGCAACCCTTGTCCTCCATGATTATGACAAATTCAATAAAGTAAAAATTGATAGCCAGGGATATATCCAAAACTTTGATTCAAAAACAAACGGCCTTGCCTTTACCGGCATCCAGGTTTTGTCCCCCAAAATTTATGATTATTTTCCCGATAAAAAAATATTTTCAAGCATAGAGGTATATCAACATCTCTGTAGTCAAAAACAGATAAAAGCATTTGTAGAAAAAGATCTCTTCTGGTCAGATATCGGGACAAAAGATACCTATTCAATGACATCTCTTCAGATACTTTCTGCTGCCCAATTTCAGATTAAACAGAACAAAATAAAAGAACTTCACATTGACAAACTTGCCGGCGACGGATCAGACCGGAATTGGTACAGGGCAGGATATGGGGGCAAGTCTTTTATTATCTCAGACCACGGCATTTGCATGCCCAAAAGTGTTGAGCTTTTACAGGTTAATGCCTTTGTTCATATTGGGAACCATCTTTTTTCAAAGGGCATTCCTGTCCCTTGCATCCTGAACCATGATGCGCTTTCCGGGATGGTTATTCTCGAGGACCTGGGTGATGTCCATCTTGAGACCCAGATCAAACAAAAAAATGATTCCCTGTTCACTGTAAAACTATATAAAAAAGTGATAGATTGTTTAATTGATTTTTCCTTTAAAGGATTTCAAGGATTTAAAAAAGAATGGGCGTGTCAGACTGAAACCTATTCAAAAGAACTGATTATTGAAAAAGAATGTAATTACTTTATAAATGCATTTATTCAGGGCTATTTAAACAAAGATGTCTGTCTTCATGACTTTTCACAAGAATTTGATCATATTGCTGACCACGCACTGAAACACGGATTCATTGGTTTAATGCACCGTGACATGCAGTCAAGAAATATTATGATAAACAACGGCCAACCTTTTTTTATTGATTTTCAATCGGCAAGAATAGGGCCTTTGCAATATGATCTTGCATCTTTACTGATTGACCCCTATGTTAATCTTAACGATCAAATAAAAAATGATCTTTTGCAGTACACCACGGAGAAATTAGGATTGAGGCCAAAGGAAAAACAAAAATTTTTAAAGTGCTATCATTATTGCTGCTTAACACGAAATTTACAAATTCTTGGTGCTTTCAGTTTTTTAAGCCACATCAAAAAGAAAAAAAGCTTTGAAAACTCTATCCCTGATGCTGTAAACTCGTTAAAAAACATCATCAAAAGTTTGGATAAAGACAAACTTCCCAAATTATCCAACCTTGTTCAAACCCTTTAAGGAGATGTTTAAATGGAAAAAATAAATATTATGATCAATGGCCTGCCCGGCAACGTTTCCAGTAAAATGGTACAGTTCGCCATTGCAGATGAAAGGTTTAATGTCATTCCCTTTTCCCTTACGGGCCAGGAAATTGAAAGCAAAACCCAAACAATTGATTCAATTAGTTTTGAACTTGTCAAACCAGACACCCGGGATAAAAAAATCCAAGAGATCAAATCATGGTTTGTCTCCTTTATTGCCATTGATTATACACACCCTTTGGCTGTTAATTCAAACGCACTTTTTTATACCCAGAACCAAATCCCCTTTGTTATGGGAACCACGGGCGGGGACAGGGAACAGCTCGAACAGGTTGTAAAAAATTCTTTAACTCCAGCTGTTATTGCGCCAAATATGGCAAAACAGATTGTCGGATTCCAGGCCATGATGGAATATGCGGCAGACACCTTTCCAAATCTTTTTAAGGGATACACCCTTAACGTAGTTGAAAGCCACCAGAAAGGGAAAGCAGACACCTCAGGCACTGCCAGGGCAATGGTGGGATACTTTAATAAACTGGGAGCTGATTTTAATGTCAACGACATTCAAATGGTAAGAGACCCGCAACTACAGGAAAAAGAATGGAAAATCCCCAAAGAGTACCTGACCGGTCATGGATGGCATACCTATACCTTAACAGCAAAAGATGGGTCAGCCTTTTTTGAATTCAAACACAATATCAATGGCAGGGATATTTATGTAAGCGGTACCTTTGATGCTGTTCTTTTCCTGAATGACAAGCTTGCCGAACCAGGCAATCCCAAAAAGCTCTATACCATGATTGATGTTTTAAACAGGAAATAGCTATTTGAATTTTTATCTCAAAATAATCTTAATAATATTCGGCTTCTTATATCTGATAAGCCCGGTGGATATTATCCCGGATCTATTATTGCCATTTATCGGGTGGATTGATGATGGTGTTGTTATTGGTACGATTTATTATCTTATAAGATATGGAAAACTGCCCAATTTACTGTTTAAAAAAAAGGGACCATTTAAACAGTCCTATAACCAGAAAACTGCAAATTCTGCCTCGGATAAAAAACACGGGCAGACAAATGGGCCAGGTAATCAAAAGTACACATCATCTAAAATCATTCAAACCCCTTATGAAATTCTAGGTATTGGCCCCAATGCATCAAAAAAAGAAATTCAGGCTGCATATAAAGAAGCCATTAAAAAATACCATCCAGATAAGCTATCCCATCTGGGTGAAGAATTTTCTATTCTTGCCAATGAAAAATTTATAGAAATCCAAAATGCCTATGACACCTTAATGAAAAAATAAAGATCAACAATATATTAACCAGATAAAACAAATTAAAAACATGACAGATTTTTTAAAACTGAATTCCAAAAAAATTGAGATACAATGGCATGGAAAAGGAGAGAAGAACCAGCCAACCCTGATCTTTCTGCATGAAGGTCTTGGTTGTGTAAGGATGTGGAAAGATTTTCCCAAAAAAGTATCCCAAAAAACAGGCTGCCCAGCCCTGGTTTTTTCAAGACCTGGATATGGCAGATCCGACCCCTGCCCTCTTCCCTGGAAAATAAATTTCATGCACAAACAAGCCTTGAGCATACTGCCGGAAATTATAAAAAAAGCAGGTATAAAAACTTATATTCTGGTGGGGCATTCAGATGGCGGTTCCATTGGGATTATATTCAGCGGCAGTCCTAAGGCAAAAGGATTGAAAGGTTTGATCACACAGGCAGCACATGTTTTTTGCGAACAAAAAACTGTGGATTGCATCCAACAGGCAAAAATTAATTACGAACAGCAGGATTTAAGACAACGTCTTGAAAAATATCATGGTGAAAATACGGAGAATGCTTTCCGGGGATGGAACGATGTCTGGCTTGGCCCTAATTTTATCAACTGGAATATTGAAAAATATTTAACCAGGATTGATATCCCCATGCTGGCTATCCAGGG
>JACNHV010000387.1 GCA_014383445.1 Candidatus Desulfobacula maris
AGAAAATTACGGGTCAGGACACAGTAGACTTCATTAAATTTCGCCAGAACGTTGCAGATTCCAGACTGTGGGATGACGACATGTTTGCCGAGGTAATGGGCAAACCCCAGGAGTAACATCACAAGCAATTGATCCATCATTTATGGTCCAGGGTCTGTTCAAGACCCTGGACCATTTTTTTTAATATCCTTTGTTTTCAAAACCTTATCCAGTCATTTTAATCCATAAAAAGTTTAAAAAATAAGTATTTTTATTTATTGTATTTTCCCCAGTGCAGAGATAAGTAATAAATTGTCAATTAAGATGGCCTTTTTCCCTTTGTGCCGATAATCAAAACTGTAATCGACAGTGCGGAGCTTTGCCAAGCCCTCCCATCAAAAATCCAGATAATACCGGAGCCACTTTTTGCAATGGCTATATTGATCCAAAGCAATATCACTGTTCATCAACAGCAGATTATATTTTTTTTAAGGGCCTCAGGTATTTTGATCATGATATCAAATTTTGATACTGTTCAAATTCGTTTGTTATCCAGTTAGCATTTTCATACTTGACTTGTTTTCTGCTGTCAAATAAAAAAATCTTTGTAAGATACACAGAACCAGAGGATGTTTAATACAGCAGCAAAAAATCAGTTATGCCGAAGCTTTTGTCGGCACGAGAGCATTCCAACTTCAAATCAGGTGAAATTTCTTCAAAAATAGGGGAAGGGCAAACAAAAAAACACAAAAATAGTGTCAGGAAAGTGCCATCAGGCAAAAGGTGATTGTTGAGTCAGTATATGACCCTTAAAAAAGAGGTAAGCCAGTCCAACAAGAAAACGTCACTCCCTTTGGAGAAGTGCTAATATGGATTTAGGAACATAATGAGATCGTTGTACAGGCTTTCACCAAGTCTGGCCTTAAAATTGGAAAAGGTTCCCCTGGAGGGAATACGATCTTCGCAGAGACCTGCATATCTGCTATACGCCCTTCCCCTATCCTTATCACGCAAAACCTTAAGGAAACTATTCATATTTTAATGCTGATCAATATACCAGAAAAGTTCAAGCAGGAAAATAGAGACAGGATCGTAAGACGGAGGACTTTTAATGCTGTAACAAGAAGCAGTCAAAGATCTGACAAAGGAAAAATCAATCAGAGAGGTGATCATTTTTGTATACCCACCCTGGATATCTCCGTTGGATATAATTTTCACAAACCGATTTGTGAACCGGTAATTGGAAAGAAGAACAAGACATGGAAAAGGTTTATCATTGGCTGCTGAATTTTTAACATTAATATTATTGAGTTTTTTACTGACACTGCTGATATTAAATTTAGCAAACGGTGTCACTCCTCAACAGCCTTTTAAAATTCTTATCAAGGGGATAAAGGTAAACATCCTTAATGTTGCCATGCTTCAGATGCTTATGACCCTTTTTAGACGTTCCTTTTGTCTCACCAACGTGTATCCAATTGGCGGCTTTATAGCAGGTTCCTTTAAATTTATTTTGCTGAACAAACGTCTCCAACATATATAAAGGATAGTGATAAATTTTGATCCAGTCCGAAGAGATTCTTTTAATGTTCAACGACAAAACTTTAGAAGCAAGACACTTGACCACCACCCAGGGTAAAATTAAGAAACGGGTGTTATTCATGACAAAATGAAGATTCTTATTTTTAACTGGCTTGGTCCAGCCAATATATTGTTCCCGGGATTCTACTGCCCAGGCAGCAGACCCCCAGCCAATGCATGCAACAGGGGTATCACCAGCAAAAGCCATGTATTTGAGATGATTGCCAACAATCTGGACATAACCAAGGTAATGATATTGATCTACAAGACTATCATAGAGTGGTTCCAGGTCAGTATGCCTGACCATTTTAACCTGCACGGGTCCAAGTTCAGAAATATTGCAGGATATAGGAGTGGTATCAACTTCAATGTTCTTAACGATTTTTCTTTTATTCGGGCGTACAATTTTCGGAGGGGGATAATCAAGCAGGCCTTTTCGATGCAAGGTCAAAAGCAATTCTCTACAGCCCATGTCTTTAAGCCTGCCGTTAGGTTGGACCCAGTTCCATTTTTGACACAGCACTCTTGAAATATGGGTTCTTCCTTTATTCCAGTGTTCATGAACAACAGATTGAATAAATATTAAATCCTGGCCAGTAATTTCACGATTTCTGATAATTAAAGGTTCCATAAATGATCGTATATCAGATAAAAACTGGAGACGCCAGCTTTTTTTTAAAAAAAATGAAAAAAATTTTAAGCAGGATGAAGTTGAGGAGTTTGTGTCCAAATTAAAGGTGGATTTATGAATTTTTTAGGGAGAAAGCAGAATCTTTTGTGGGTTGAAAATAATTTTGATGGATTGAAAAATATTGATTTTAAGCTACTTTCGCAGTATTAAATACCCTCAAATCCGGGTGAAGTATATTACTGGGCAACCTATAGCGGAGCCGAACTGGATCTAATGTTCCTCAAAGGTGGTAAGAAATATGGTATTGAATTTAAATTCAATGAGGCACCTAAACTCACAAAATCAATGCGAGTTGCCTGTGAGGATTTAAAATTAGAGCATCTTTGGATTGTATATCCAGGAGAACATACCTACCCTGTAGAAAAAAATATTTCTGTTTTATCTTTAGGCCACATTACTGATATTTCATGAAAAGAAAAACTCAACAATGAAAATGAACCGGATTTCACCGGTGATTTTGGCGTTGTATTTACCTTAAAAGTTTCAGATCGGTTACTTTTCAAGTTGATTCCATCAAAAGAAAGTAAAAAGTCCCTGATCGATAACTTTTTATTGCTTTTCGCTTATAAAGTCGCTAAAAGTATCCTGTCGGAAACATTTATATGGGTGGCAAATTGAAATCTTCAACAAAAATTAATAATCCTAAAGAATTAGGGCAGCATCTCCTTAAAGAACGTAAAAGTCTCAAGCTGACTCAAAAAGAGATCTCTGAGTTTAGTGATGTTGGTAGAAAGTTTATTATAGAGCTTGAAAAAGGTAAGGCAACTGCCCAACTAGGAAAAGTATTTGAATTATTAAACAGTCTTGGCCTTGAACTCCATCTCATTAAACGTGGAGATCGCTGACCTTGGATACCTTGAATGTTTTTTTTGAACAAACCAGAGTCGGTTCCCTAAGCATTAATGACAGGAGACAGTTCTCATTTCAATATTCCAAGGAATGGTTGACATCACCTGATGCTTTTCAAATATCTATTTCTTTGCCAATGCAGGAAGATGTTATCTCAAATGACAAAGTAAAATCATTTTTTTCCAACTTGTTACCTGAATCTGCCGTTAGAATATTAATCGCGAAGCAACTTGGAATTTCAGATAAAAATGATTTTATGCTTCTCAAACGTATTGGGGGAGAGTGTGCCGGGGCAATAACAATTCAACCTGAGTCAGAAATACCTGAATCACCGGATCAATACACATATCGTCTTTTATCAGACGAGCAATTGGCAGATTTGATAAAGGACATCCCCAGACGTCCTTTACTTGCTGGGCAGGAAGGTATTCGAATATCGCTTGCAGGGGCACAGGAAAAGCTGGCACTTTTCTACAAAGACCCTTCATTTTATATCCCGGAAAATGGTGCGCCAAGTAACTTTATCTTAAAACCGAATATGGCGCATTTTCAGTTTTCCATTGAAAATGAATGCTTTTGTATGATGCTTGCCAATGCTGTTGGCTTGGCTGTCCCGCCTGTTATGATTGCTCGAAAAGAAGATCAAAAGGTTCTGTTAATCAAAAGATATGATAGAATATTGGATAATGATATTCTCAAGCGTCTTCACCAGGAAGATTTTTGTCAGGCCATGGGGCTTTCACATGAACTAAAATATCAGGCTGATGGTGGTCCTGGTCTGAAAGCATGCTTTGATCTCGTTCGATCATACTCTGCAAATCCGATTAAAGATTTTCAGCAGCTGATGCAATGGGTATTTTTTAATTATCTGATCGGGAATATGGATGGGCATGCAAAAAACTTGTCTTTTATATATCAGGCTAAACAGATTCGATTGGCACCTTTTTATGACATGTTGTGTACGGACATATATGATGACCTATCACAAAAACTTGCTATGAAAATTGGAGGGGAGAACAGACCCGAATGGATCATGGGAAGACACTGGGAAAGATTTGCAGAGGAGATAAAAATAAATCATCCGATTCTCAAGAAAAGATTATTGGATTTTTGTCTTAACGTGATCAGTAAAATTGACAGCACCTATGCGGAATTTATAAACAGATATCAACAGAACAGCTTGATAGAGGATATCACAGTTGTGATAAAGAAAAGATCGACTAGAATGCTTAAGCAATTCAATTCAACAAAAAAATGAACCGAGTATGAGAATAAAGAAAAAAGCGGTTTGCAAAAAAAGATGATGATGTTCCAATAATGGGTAAAGACAGCTTAATAAGTTTTGCTGATATCGGGCCTGATGTTAATTCTGCTTTTTGTTTCATTATTTGAATTTTTAAAAAAAATAATTACAGGCTGTCATTAAGCTATAGGTTTAAAGAAAATCTCAACACAATCGAATCGGAATCATTCAATAACAGAATTCATGGGAAATAAAAAGATCATGTCTGTTTTTCAAAATAATATTGTAAAAAACCTTGAAATGAATAGAATTAAATTTTTATATAAATATTAATCATTTGCAGCAAACGATCTCTTGATGCTTATAAATAAAGAATAAGGGGGCGGTCCCTTCTTACAGCTTCTGACTACACCCAATGGAAAGGTTAGAAAATGAAAGCAATACTGATTAAAGAAAACAAAGATCTCGTCTGGAGTGATGTCGGCAATCCTCAACCGAAAGATGACGAGGTGGTTATCGATATAAAAGCTGCTGCGCTTAACCGTGCGGATTTGATGCAGCGCGAAGGAAATTATCCGCCACCACCGGGATGGCCCCAGTGGATGGGGCTGGAAGTGGCAGGCGTAATCTCTTATGCTCCGGATAATGTGAAGTGGAATGTTGGCGACCGTGTCTGCGCTCTTCTTGGCGGAGGAGGATACGCTGAGAAAGTTGCCGTACCATCTGGCATGGTTGTCTCCATTCCAGATGGCCTGTCTTTTGAAGAGGCTGCGGCTATTCCTGAAGCATTTGCCACATCTTATCTGAATCTCTGCATTGAAGGCGGAATGAAATCGGGCGATACGGTTTTTATTCAGGCTGGTGCGAGCGGGCTTGGTATGGCTGCGATTCAGCTTGCTAAAGCACTTGGTGCAAAGGTTGTTACCACCGTCGGCTCAGAGGAAAAAGAGACTTTTGTCAAAGAGCTTGGTGCCGATGTAGTGATCAACCGCAAGAAAGAAGATATTGCAACTGTGCTCAAAGACCATCCGGTTGATGTGGCCATGGACTGCGTTGCAGGGAAAAATCTTGGGCCATGTATAGAGACCATGGCGCGCGGTGGACGTTGGATTGTGATTGCGACCCTTGGCGGGACAATCAGCGAATTGAACATGCTGGACTTCCTTATGCGAGGCGTTAAATTGATTGGTAGCACACTGCGTAGTCGTACTTCAGAGATGAAAGCTGAAATCCTCTCTGAGCTGGAAGAAAAGTTATGGCCGCCATTCACCTCAGGTGATATAAAAATACTTATCCATAAGACCTTGCCTGTCAAGCAGGCAGAGGATGCCCACGCCATACTGCAGAATCAACAGAACCTGGGGAAAGTTGTGCTGACAGTTAAATAATTAAACGATTAGGATTATCAATATTTTCAAATGGGATGAATTAATGCGAGGGACAGGTGATAAACCCAGACTCCTTCTGGCAAGAGAAACTGCTTGGATTAAAGGCTTGACACTCCCCAGTATTGTAATTACAATGTACATATAAAAATTCAATATGAGGTATCAAATATGAAAGCATCACTAATCAAAATTGGCAATTCACAAGGCATCCGAATTCCAAAACCGATAATCGCCCAATGTGGATTTGAAGGAGAAGTGGAATTTTTAGTCCAAAACAATCAACTTATTGTCAAGTCCATAAAATCCTCTCGTCATAATTGGGATTCTGCCTTCAAAAAAATGGCTAAAAATGGCGATGACCAACTATTAGATCCAGAAAATATTTCCGCAACTGAATGGGACGAGAGTGAGTGGGAATGGAAATAAAACGGTTTCAAGTTTATCTTATCAATCTTGACCCAACCATTGGTCATGAAATCAAAAAGACTCGGCCCTGTTTAATCGTTTCTCCAAATGAAATGAATCTAAATATAGGCACAGTAATTGTTGCCCCGATGACAACTAAAGGACGAAACTACCCAACAAGGGTTATGTCTTCTTTTCAAGACAAGAAAGGCCAAGTCGTCCTTGATCAAATTCGAACAATTGATAAAAGAAGGCTTATTAAAAAACTCGGTTCAATCGACAGCAAATCTCAAAATAAAGTCTTAGATATTCTGCAAGAAATGTTTGCCAAGTAAACTCGACTTTGTTCGGTGGCCCTCTGAACTCCAACAATTCCAATAAAAAGCCATGACTCAAAAGACAACAAAAATTCTCCTCTCTTCAATTATCCTTGATGAAGATATTTATCCGAGAAAGGGAATCGATCACAGGCGTGTGGGTATATTTGCCGAAAACATCACCATTTAGAAAAAATGGCAGCATTGCCAAAACTTCTAAATGCAGATTTACGTGTAACCTTCAGGTTATCCAGGGGGTTCACCGTTGCTCAGGTGGCTGAAAAGCACGGCTGGACTGATCCTTGATCCCATGGCCGGAGGCGGCGTGACCCCGGACACCTGCTTTGCCATGGGCCGCAGGTGCTGGGCCTTTGATATGATGGCTCGGCCGGATACGCGCCCTGAGATCGAACCCTTTACATGGGACATTTCATCTGATAAAGGACTTTTATCAATGCAGACTGGCGGGATTTTCAAAATACACCGGCAATGGATGAAAAATATAAAGGCGGCATTCTCATAGACGACTACCTTGATATCCTGAAAAGGACGGGATGATATCATACGCATATCATCCAGGCCCCCACAGGTTTTCACCAGATCATGAAATCCCAAAACAGATCTATGAGGGTCAATTTTATAATATCAACCTTTGATACAGATTACATACTGGTAAAATCAAAAAAATTGCCTGTTGCCGAAAAGGCGTTACTGCAAGAAGGTTATTCTTTTAACACTTGAATATGATTTCAAATAGCATAGAAGCCCTTGGCTTTGGAAAATGGTTTCAGGATAATGTTGATCCAGTGGGTCTGGATAGTAATGTTATTGCTAGAGTGATGGCTGTTCATAAAGACAGCTATATCATAAATAATGGCGAGAATGATGTTTTTGCCGAACTGATTGGAAAAATGCTTTTTAGTGCAGCTTCTCCGATTGATTTCCCTGCCGTAGGGGATTGGGTCTCAGCAACTTTCTATGATAAAGACACCTTTTCAATAATTCATAATGTATTATCCAGAAAATCACTACTTAAACGGAAAACGCCAGGGAAAAGAATTGATTTTCAATTAATTGCCGCGAATATCGATGTTGCACTCATTGTCCAATCTCTGGATACCAATTTTAACCTCAGGAGACTTGAGCGATATTTGGTGATGGTCAGGGATAGCAATATCGAGCCAATTGTATTGTTGAGCAAAAGTGATCTTCTCGACAAAAAAGACATCGAAAACAGGGTAACAGAAATCCATAAAATAATGCCCTTTTTGCAGGTTCAGCCATTTAGTAATGAAGATGAAGATAGTTTGAAAAACGTTAAAGATCTTTTGTATCCTCGGCAAACATATTGTTTGTTGGGATCTTCCGGTGTTGGCAAAACAACCTTATTAAACAATCTAGTTGGCGACTCTATATATACAACAAAGACCGTTAGAAAAAAGGACAGCAAAGGCAGGCATGCCACAACGCACCGGCAACTGATAAAGTTAGACTGCGGAGCAATGCTGATAGACACTCCAGGAATGAGAGAACTCGGTAATTTTTCTGTAGAAACAGGTATTAATGAAACATTCACTGAAATTGCAGAGCTATCAGAAAAATGTCAATTTAATGATTGTACCCATACTAATGAAAACGGATGTGCCGTTATTAACGCAGTGAAAACTGGGCAAGTGCCGGAAAAAAGATATCAAAATTATTTAAAAATGAAAAAAGAATCAATTTATAATGAAATGTCATATTTAGAGAAAAAACAAAAAGACAAACAGTTTGGAAAGTTAATTAAAAATGTAATGAAGCAAAAGAAAAATCAGAGATAGCACCTAACCAGGCAAATTAACTCAGATGCTGAATTCGAAATTCGGGGGGACTTGATGGATGATAGAAGGATATGGGTTGATGCAAATGCATGCCCTGTGGTGATAAAAAATATTAAAAAAGGAGCGTTTCTTAGTAAAAGCGACGGCCCTCTTTTTTATATCCTGCAGTCCTGGTTCAATTTAAAAGACTCATTGAAAATATCTAAAAGCTTAACATTCTGTTTGGCCATCATGACGCAGTTGCCGCTTATGGCATAAAAAAGAATACTCAGCCGGGTTTTTGAAGAATCATCCCTGATTCTTCCCACCTGGTTTTCATTAAATTCATCCACAAGTTCACTTAGATAATGAAATTGTTTAACCGCCTCCTGGCAGTCAACGATTTCTTTGTCCCGAAAGGCGGTCTCTACAAGAGAAAAGATGTTGAGAAAAACTGTTTTGATTTCCTTTAATTCTGCAATCTGAACGTCCAGCAATCCCTTGTGATGGTTGCTCACGTGCATACTGGATCGGATCACCGTATCCCGATGACCGTCCGTGAGTTTTTGAAGTCTTCTGATGATCTGGTAAAAGTTATAGGAAACCTCCTGGCCTTCTTTTGAGCGCAACCGCAATACTTTGAAGATATTGGCAATGATGATATTGGTGCTGTTCTGAAAGTGCTTGACCCGCATCCGCTCCTGCCTGAGCTTATACAGGTCTTCTTCAAAGAGTGAGTCAAAGGTGACATCAAAGGACTCTCTGATGCCTTTGAGAAGGAAGGCCAGGTGATCAAATGTCTGTGATAAGGATTCCGTGAAGTTCTTAACATTATGCAGGGTGTAGATGCTCATTTCCTCTTTGTCATTTTCCTGTTTTTTATGTTTCTGGTGATTTTTCACGATCATATATCCGGCAAATGAGAGTAAAATAAAAAATCCATAAATTTTAAGATAAAATAGAATATTGGCAAAGATAAAGGAAACCACAAAGGCAATAAAGGCTGTCATGAACCACCCGCCAATGACAGCAAGAACACCAGTAACCCTGTAGACAGCACTTTCCCGGCCCCAGGCCCGATCAGAAAAACTGGTTCCCATGGCGACCATAAATGTAACATATGTTGTGGATAAGGGTAATTTCAAGGATGTGGCAAAAGAAACAACCGCACTGGCCACCATAAGGTTCACGGAAGCGCGAATCAGATCAAAGGACGGTCTTTCGACAGAGGAGATTTTTTTACTTTCCACAACCGGTGCAAGGCGGCGGGAAATGGTTTTTCTAAAGATTTCAGGAGTGAGATTGTTTATAATGTCGAATGTAGATCCAAACATGTTGACTATTTTTCTGGACAGCCAGATAGATTCAAATTTTTCTGTCCCTTCATCCTGCTGGCCCAGGCGGATTTCCGTTTCTGTAACCGTCCTTGCTTTTTTTGATAACCATAGCGTGATAACCATTATGAGGCCGGCTATCAGCATGATATACGTCTGGGAGTGGACTTTCTTGCTTAAGGCGGTCATTGTTATATTTAAGGGATCACTGGATGCAATGGCATTTTGAAAGGCATTGAGGCCGGCCAGGGGAACACCTATAAAATTGACCAGATCATTTGCTGCAAATGCCATGGCAAGGGCAAAGGTCCCGATGAGGACAATGGGTTTCAAAATATTAATTTTAAAGAGTGATATCAGAATTTGGAAAATAAAGGCCGAGACGATAAAAATGCCGGACATGATGATAACGGAATGTCCCTTTATCCAGATAATTGTCCCGGCATCCATGAATGTGGCACCTTTAGAGCCTTTCACAAGAATAAAAAAGGTAATGGCGGTCATGGCCATGCCGCCCCATAATGCCCCGTATTTTTTCAACCGGCTCTGATAGTCAAATGTAAAGATCAAACGGGACAAAAACTGCATCAGGGCACCGGCGAAAAAGGCAATTACAATGGACAAAAGAATGCCGCCCACAATGGCCAGGGCTTTAGCCGTATTAATATAATCCCATAATGCCATGGTGCTGTTTGATGCGGCCATGATTTTTATGATAGACATCGCCACTGCTGCTCCCAGCAGTTCAAATACAATGGATACAGTTGTTGAAGTCGGCAATCCGTGAGTATTAAACAGATCAAGCAACAAAATATCCGTGATCATCACAGCCAGAAAGATGGTTAAAAGTTCCGGCATGGTAAAAAACTGGGGATGAAAAATTCCTTTTCTTGCCACTTCCATCATACCGCCGGAAAAGGTAACACCCGCTAAAATTCCTAAGCTTGCAACGATCATGATGATGAAAAAAGGAGCAACCTTGGAACCGATGGCTGAATTCAAAAAATTAACGGCATCATTGGTAACACCGACCATCAAATCAAATATGGCAAACAATATCAGCATGCCGACAATCACATAGCATAGTTGAAGACCCATCATGTTCTCTCTTTTATATTTAAAATTTATTCAAAAAAGGCTGTCAATAGAATCAGCCCTGATATGTTTCTAATACTTGACACCATATTTAGACCATTTTGTCCAATTTATCAACCAACAGTCACAATTTTAACACAATTCTAATAATCGGAAATGTCAGCCAGAAAACCCGGAACCTGTTTGCTGCAAATCTGGATAAACTATTGTTGAAAACGATTGATTCCTGAGCTAAATGAAAATAAGCTGTTGTGGATTTTAAGGGGACAGGACCTTAAAAATATATTATACTATTTGCCTTGATAAAAAAAACAAGAGAAAGGCAACAGGTCGTCTGGAGAATCAAAATGTATGTCCCGCTTCATTACCAGGTTTCAGAATATGATTGTGTTCCGACAGCATTTATTAATGCCGTCACCTATCTGTTTGAGAGAAATGAAATTCCCCCCATGGTGATCAGCCATATCTACCTGTACAGCCTGGATACCGTGGGCAGAAACGCCATGTTCGGTATCGGGGGGACCAGCAAGTATGCGGCCCGCCTTCTTGGAAACTGGCTCAGTTCCTATAAAATGAAAAAATTTTCAGTCTATACTGAGTTCCTTGAAAAATATGAGATCAGCCTGATAGCCGGCAGCCGGATTCATACCTGTCTCCAGGATAAGGGAATCGTCCTGTGCAATATGTTCCTGACTCCCAAAGAAGAGCATTATATCCTGATTCTTGATATGGATGAGGAATGGGTCTATATTTTTGATTCCTACCGGCGGGTATCCATCCGGGGAATGAAGGACAATGTCCATATCCTGCCGTGTGAAGACGGGCGGTCCCCGAACCTGAAGATCAGGAGGAGCTGGATCACCCAGGAGACAAGCAAGCGGTTCTGCCTCGGCCCGATCCATCTTCGGGAAAGCCTGCTGGTCTGGAGAAATGCGTGAACATCCTCCACACCTCTGACAGGCACATCGGCCGGTCACTCTATGTACGGAAACGGTACGAAGGAAAAGATTCTTCCAACTTAAAAATGCACCAAAACAAAGACCTTTTCAGGGATGTAGTAAACATGGAAAACGACACTCAAGACAAGAGTTGAACACAGATAAAATTAGAGGTGATATGAAAAATATTCTTGGCTGTACTGGCCATAAACTAAGGGTCCCCGATATCGTAGATTGCTATGGAGTATATTTATTTGATACCACAGGGAAAAGATACATGGATTTGGAATCTGGGATATGGTGTACGTCTCTGGGTCATAAAAATATCAGAATTAACAATGTTATTAAAAAACAACTTGATAGCATCATGCATGCTGGGTTTTGCTATTCCAGTGATTTAGTAGATAACGCGGCTAAAACAATCTTGTCAGTAACAGGTTTGAAAAATGGGCGTTGCGTATTTCTAAGTTCTGGAAGTGAAGCAGTAGAAATACTTAGGCAAGCTGCAAAGCATATAGTAAAAAATTCAAAAACATTGGTTTTGCATGATGCCGAACTTGGTGCTTATGATTCACTCTCAGATAGAGAGCATGGCTGGTATGACTTTGAATGGAAAAATTGTGATAAATGTACGGACAACAGTGTATGCGACTTGCACAGTAAAGAACTTGATAAAATTCCTGAAGACGTAACAGAATTTATCTTTGAACCGGGAAGTGATGCAGGCCTTGTAGGCTTTCCTCCCAAAGCGCTTATCCAGGAAATAGTCAGTTTGATTCGGGGTAATGGAGGAAAAATAATCGCAAATGAAGTTACTACAGGAATAGGCCGTACAGGTAAATGGTTTGGCTATCAACACTATGATATAAATCCGGATATGATTGCCCTTGGAAAAGGGATTGGAAATGGATATCCTGTGAGTGCGGCTGTATTTTCCGAGAGTGTTATTAGTGAATTACATACTTTTAAATACTCGCAGAGCCATCAGAATGATCCAATGGGAGCAGCTGTTGCAAATGAAGTTATTAATACAATAATAGATGATGGCCTGATTGAAGATGCGGCTAGAAAAGGAGAGATTTTTTTATCTCAACTCAAAACCCTTGAAAGAAGCAAGATTAACATTCGTGGAAGAGGCCTGATGTTTGCCATTGATTTTATGAGCAAGAAAACAGCAGAAAAGATATACAATGGGTTGATAGAAAGCGGATATATTGTATGTAATAGAGGTGCTTTCCTTAGAATTGATCCGCCTCTCATAATAACTGAAAATGAATTTGGAAAATTCATGAAGACACTCTCTTCTTTAGTAGATCAAGCAATAGTATCCACATAACAAGGAACATGCTGACGGATAAATCGCAGATGTTAAAAATTAATGATAAAACTGCAGAGGGTTAAAAATGGGTGAGTTAAATAGTAAAAAATCGGTCAATTTCCTGCGGGGCGTTCCGGCTGAAGAGGCTTTGTCAAAACTTATACCGATGGCATCTGAGGGATATAAAAAGGCAATAACGAACTATGGGACAGACGTCCTTATTGGCTTTAACATATTTTAAAATGGAATTGAATGATGAAAATTATTGGATTTAGTGCAGGTGTAATCGGGCATAAAACAAACGTGGATCGAATGGTCAAGGCAATTATGGAAGAGACCGGACATGAAACAGAATTCGTCAAACTGACTGATCTCGACTTCTCTACCTGTAAAGGTTGTGTTCAGCTGTGCGCCACTCCAGGGGTCTGCCGGCTCGAAGATGCGATATCATTCCTCTCGTGAGACTGTCGAGATTGGTGAACAATAAAGAATCTGAAAAGGAGTCAATAAATGGCAGGCAATGCACATAGAATAGAAAAAGGTGTCAGCCGCGGTAACCATTTCGAAATTATTGTGGATGGCAGGAGAATCACCGCATATGAGGGAGAGACCATCGGGACTGCCATGATGGCAGCCGGATTATACATCCTCCGGACAAGCACTGAAAAAAAAGAACCCAGGGGAATCTTCTGCGGTATCGGTGTTTGCCAGGAATGCAGGGTAACCGTAAACGGTATCCCCAATATCCAGGCCTGTAAGACATTGGCAACACCTGAATGTTGTGTGGAATCATAAAGAAGTCCTTTGAAAAGGAGTGTTGAAGTGGAAAAGGCAGAACTTGCAATTATCGGGGGAGGACCGGGTGGCATATCCGCAGCTGTTGAAGCGGCCGGATCAGGCGTGAACGTCACGATTCTGGATGAAAATGCCCGGATCGGGGGTCAGATTTTCCGCCAGCTGGAAAAGGGGTTTACACTCACAAACCCGGAAGCAATGGGACGGGACTATCAAAAAAGCGTGGATCTGTTCAGGCAGTTCAAAAAGGTGGCGTCAAGGATCAACTATTTAAACCATGCCACGGTATGGGGTATTTTTGACGATCACAGGATCGCCTATGGAAGAAACGGAAAATCGAAAACCATTGAATATAAAAACCTTGTCATCGCTTCCGGTGCCTATGACAGACCTGTTCCATTTCCGGGCTGGACACTGCCCGGGGTTTTAACCGCAGGAGGGGCCCAGAACCTGGTCAAGAACCAAAGGATACTCCCGGGGAAAAAAATTCTTCTGGCAGGAACCGGTCCCCTTCAACTGGTCGTGGCTCACCAGCTCATTCAGGCCGGCGCTGATATTGCGGCAATCCTGGAAGTTGGAGACGTTAAAGGCATGTGGCTAAAGCTTATGCAGGGGATGTGGGGCAACTGGGGCTATGCCGGAGACGGCCTGCGATATGTGCAGACAATCCATAAAGCAGGCGTTCCCATCATGCAAAATCATATCATAACCCGTGCCAATGGAAACCAGCATGTAGAAGAGGCCGTCATCGCTCGGGTGGATAAGGACTGGCGGGTGATACACGGTACCCAAAAAAGCCTGAAGGTGGATACGGTTTGCCTTGGATACGGACTTGTGACATCCACGGAACTGACCCGCCTTGCCCAGTGCGACCATACATATGACAGTGGCCTGGGCGGATATGTGCCCGTGCGTTCTGAAACCATGGAAACAAGCCAGAAGGGAATCTTTGCCGTGGGTGACGGTGCCGGTGTTGCCGGCAGCCAGGTAGCCCTGACTGAAGGACAAATTGCCGGCATTGCCGTGGTACAGGCGCTTGGGCGTGCATCCGGTGCCGAGCAAAAGAAAACCCTGGCAGGATTGCAGAAAAAGCTGGCCAGGCATCACCGGCTCAGACAAGTGCTGGATGACATCAGCAGGCCGAGACCTGGCCTTTATGAGCTGGCAGAGGATGAAACCATTATCTGTAGGTGCGAGGATATCACCTTTAAACAGATCAAGCCGCTGATTCAGAAAGAAGGAATCAAAGCAAAAGATATAAAACGAAGGACTCGTGTGGGCATGGGATCATGCGGCGGAAGGATGTGCGGCCCCATACTGATCGAACTGCTCCGCAACCTGGGCATGCAGGTATCCAAACAACCGGACGGCTTAAACGTCAGGCCACCCGTCAAACCAGTTTCTTTAGGGGTGCTCGCCGGAGCCGGAGATAATCAATAAAATATGAAAGGAAATTCCCATGTTTTCACAAGAAGCTGAAGTGGTCGTCATTGGTGGCGGCGTTGTCGGATCTGCTACAGCTTATTTTCTGGCCAAAGAAAATAAAAATGTCGTGTTAATTGAAAAAGGACACAGCGCCGGAGAAGCCTCCGGAGGAAATGCCGCATGGGTCTGGTCCCTGACACGTAAAGCCGGTATCGATATAACGCTTGCCATGCACAGCATTTCAATCCATCAGCAGCTGCAGGCCGAACTGGAACTTGATTTTGAATACAGGGCCAGCGGTGGGCTGATGATCATGGATGCTGAAAATCAGGTCCCGTTTGTAAAAGAACACCTGGACCAGAGAGAAAAAGACGGGCACCCTTTGGAAATGGTCGATGCCAAACAGGTACTGGAAATTGAACCCATGCTGAACCGCGACAGAATACTGGGCGGGGTGTGGAACCCGGTGGACGGGACCACAAACCCCATATTGCTGGTGGCCTCACTGAACAGGGAAGCTGAAAAACTCGGGGTGCAGATTCATCATCATACTGAGGTCAAAGGTATTGATGTCAGCCAGGGACGGGTAAAGAGCGTTACCACTAACCGGGGAACCATCAAAACAGACTGTGTCGTTAATGCGGCCGGGTCATGGGCAGGCCATATTGGAAAAATGGTCGGCATCACCGTTCCCGTGTCACCCTTTCAAATGGCCATGCTGGTCACGGAACGGATCCCCCGTTGCATCTTTCACCCCATCATGGGGGCATCGTACATGGTGGAAGAGGACACCGGCAAAGAAGGCGGGCTGGGGTCGGGTCTGATTGCCAGCCAGCAGGTGTCGGGTAACCTTCTTCTGGGTGCGTGTTGGCGGGATGCCGGGTTTGACAAGCGAACCATTCAAGAGGAGATCGAGCGTATTGCAATAGTTAATATTGAGGCCATGCCGTCGTTAAAGGATATTCGCGTTATCAGGTCCTTTGCCAATTTTTTCCCACACACACTGGATGATCTGCCGATCTTGGGCCCTGTGGAAGGGGTTGAAGGTTTTATCATGGCATCCGGCCACAATGGGCATGGTATCTGTTTGGGGCCAGGATCCGGAAAACTCGTGGCAGAATTGCTCTGTACCGGCAACACCAGTGTCCCGATCGAAGAATTGAAACTGGAAAGGTCGGCCTTGAGCGTTGAGTAAAAGAAACCAAAACCCCCATGGCAAATTGATTAAACGCTGCTGTTTATAATAAACCTCCGGATAAATCGCAGATGTTAAAAATTAATGATAAAACTGCAGAGGGTTAAAAATTGTAAAAAGAGGTCAAGAAATTCGATTCTGTACCTTATTGGCTTAAACATATTTTAAAATGGAATTGAATGATGAAAATTATTGGATTTAGTGCAGGAGTAATCGGGCATAACTCAAACGTGGATCGAATGGTAAAGGCAATTATGGAAGAGACCGGCCATGAAACAGAATTCGTCAAACTGACTGAACTCGACTTCTCTGCCTGTAAAGGTTGTGTTCAGCTGTGCGCCACTCCAGAGGTCTGCCGACTTGAAGATGCGCTGCTACCCTATTACCAGAAAGTAAAAGAAGCAGATGCGATAGTTCTGGGCAGTCCGGTTCATTTCAACACAATAAGTGCCACTATGCTGGCTTTTATTTCCCGGCTCTGGGGGTTTCGCCATGTAAATTTTTCCCTTAAAGAGAAGCCATTTATCCTAGCCGTCTCCAGCGGACACGAATCACACAATGCCCCGGATGATTTTAGAAAAGCACTTGAACCATTCAAGGTCAAGGTTCTGGATAGTGTGCAATTTTGTTCCAAAATCCCTCCCTGCTTCAAGTGTGGTCGTCATACTGAATGTCGAATCGGAGGGGCTTACCACTGGCTGGGTCCCAAGGCCCGGGATCTAAAAATTATACCGGAACTCTTCCAAAAATGGGAAAATAGTTCTGAAACTGTAGCACATATTAAGGAAGCCGGGGCAAAACTAAAGGATGCAATATCATCCCTCTCATGAGACTGTCGAGATTTGTGGACATCAAATTCCGTGCTGCGCAGATCTTTTTGTTATGATAAGAAAGAGAAAAAATGAGTTTTCAAAAAGGCCAAAAAACAGGAATCAACAGGGCCGAAAGGACAATCACAATTATATTCAGCGGCATACCAAGTTTTATGTAATCTGAAAACCTGTACCGCCCCGGACCATACACCAGCAAATTGGTTTGATACCCGATGGGGCTGGCAAAACAGGCACTGGCGCCAAAGCAGATACCAATAATAAAGGGCCTGGGATCGGCGCCAAGGGCTGTTGCCGTTGTCACGGCAATGGGAAGCAACAGAACGGCTGTGGCATTATTGCTTAATATATGGGTACAAAGGCTGGAGAGAAAAATTACCCCAAGAAGGACTGTATTGGGACTCTTACCATCAAACAGACTTAAAAAAGCATCAGCATAAAGCTTTGTCGCACCGGTTTTCTGCATGGCGACCCCCAGGGCAATGGTGCTGACAATCAGCAGCAGGACTTCGGATTCAAGGGAGCGATAGGCATCTTTCAAGCTGAGACAATGGGTGAGTGTCATCAAAAATACACCCGTCAGAGAGCATACAAGGATATCAGCAAGACCACTTGATGCGAATAGTACTACGCCGATAAAGATAATAGCGGCCATTTTGGCTTTTTCCTTATCGATCATAGAATGATGGATATCTTCAACCACAATAAACTCATTGGAATTTCGTATTTTGGAAAGCTTTTGCCTGGGACAACGCACCAGTATAGTATCACCGATTTTAAGCTTTACCGTTTTTATCTTTCGGTATGAATAATGGTGGCGGCGGGTCCGGAGAGCGATAATCTTAATTTCTGGATCATTTTGCAGTTCCGTGGACAATAGTTTTTCCCGGAGTAACCCGGACAGGGGCGGTACGATCAGTTCGATAATCAGGTCATCTTTGAGGCCGCTGCCAAAGGCTATGTTTTCCTCTCCATGTGCCAATTCCAGGATCTGTTTTTTCAGGCATAAAATAATATCTTCTGCAGAGCCCTTAACCAGAAGGATATCATCTTGTTTGATGGTAAGTGGGCTTCGGATAGGATCAAATATATTTCCATTCCGAAACACTTCAATGACACTTAGACCTAGTTGTTCCTGGGCATGCTCAATGATGTGTCCTTCACCAATCAAGGGACTGTTTTGGCAGACAATGAGTTCTGCAATATATTTGTTTAATTTGGTTTCATCAAGTTCACAGACAGGTGCTGTCCGACCGGGTAATATTCTGGGAGAAATAAAAAATAGAAAAGTAATGCCTACGATGGCTATGGGAAGGCCGACCTGGCTGAGTTCAAACATGGAAAGAGGTTCAAAGCCAAAACTTGTTGAAAGGTTGCTGACAAGGATGTTGGTGGATGTACCGATCAGGGTGCAAGTGCCGGCAAGGATCGAAACATAGGATATTGGAATCAGCAGTTTGGACGGTGAGAAATCGCATTCACAGCTCAACCCCATAACAATAGGGATAAATAAAACAACAACCGGAGTGTTATTGATAAACCCGGAGGTGAGAGCAACTGTTAAGAGAATAAGAATTATGGCACGGTTTTTGTTCCCTTTTGAAAAATGCAGAATAAGCTCGCTGACAAACCCAACCGCTCCTGTCCGAATCAGACCATAGCTTAATAGGAACATGGAAGCCACAGTGATCACGGCCGGATTGGCAAAGCCGGAAATAGTTTCAGCAGGACTTAAGATGCCGGTAGTTGCCAGGGCCACCATAATACCAATAGCGGTCTTATCCACTGCTATTTTCTCAGTTATCAGAAGGCTTAATGATGCTATGAGAATAACAGAAACAAGGATGATCTGTGAGCTTAATTCAGGCATAATATATTCCGAAAAGTATCAATGTATTCTTTTGTAAACCAATTGTATTTTAAAAGAGGACAGGTGTCAAAACAAAGATTCAGATGAAGGCAAAGTGCTCGCTTCAATTTTAGTTGTGCTGCCCCAGGCCCTGCGCCATGTTATCCCATCCCTTAACAGTTGCTGTGTGGCCCTCTTCAAAGACACATCCCTTGTGATAATTGTGGGCCTGCTTGATTTTTCAGGGATGATCAAAGCCTCTGCACAAAACCCAAAGTGGCTTGGATATGATGTAGAAGCCTATGTTTTTTGTGTGCTGATATACTGGATTATCTGCTTTTCAATGAACCAGTATCACTATGTGTCAGGGTAGTTGTCGCCTCAAATAAAAATTAAATTCAGGACATTTTATATGAAAGTAGTGAGATATGAGTAGTGAGAAAAAAATCATGATTAAGGTAAAATTAATTGATAAGTATTTACCAGGATATTCGTTTAAAGAATATCATGAGACTCTAATTAATAGTCCAATTGAGAAAGTATATAAAAAGGCAAAAAATTTTGATCTGTCAAAATCGAATTTGATTAAGTGGCTATTTAAAATCAGGGGGTTGCCAACAAATAGAATGAATCTGCAGGGATTTATTTCAGATATGGGATTTACCAATATCGAAGAAAACATCCCAATAGAGAACTTAATAGGATTTTGGGCAAGATATAAAATTGCACCTGTTACGAGCCCTGATGACTTTATCAATAATAGTTATCAGGCAAGAGTAAAGGTTGTCTGGAATTTTTACCTTGAAGAGCTCAGTTCAAATCAGACCCGGTTAAGTACTGAGACAAGAGTATTATGTATCAGTCCATTTACTAAACTCACTTTTGGCTTATACTGGATTATTATTAAGCCTTTTAGTGGTGTGATACGTAAAAAAATGCTCCAGATTATAAAACAAGATTCAGAAACTAATGCTCAGCCCAAAGCTGAGATTTGATCACAAATTGTTTCACAAGGAGGAATTATGAGATTCAATATCCGAGCATTTGCAATATCTAGCGGCCTGATTTATGGTTTTGTTCTTTTAGTCAGCACCTGGTGGTTAATGGGCCGGGGATATTCAAACCAGGAGACTTTATTGAGCATGGTATATCCCGGCTTAACAATTTCACCTTTAGGGAGCTTGTTTGGTCTGGTCTATGGTTTTTTCGACGGTGTTATCATCGGCGCTCTGTTTGGGTGGCTATATAATCATTTGGCCAAGGCCTCGATAATTAATGAAGAGCTGAAGTAATGATGTTTTTAAATCCAAACAAACCTATAGCAACCTGCATATCTGAGACCTGTGATGACTGCACTGTCAGCAAAACCCTGCATTGTCATTTTTCACATAGTGATTTAATACATTTTCTTTTAATCGCTTCTCCCTCATTTCTGATAGGTGGAGCAGGAATTTATCACATGGATCAATTGTGGTTAATTCCATGGGTGATTATAATAATCGGATATTTTGGTTTTGTTGAAATCCGGGTGATGTGTTCACATTGTCCCCATTATGCTGAAGACGTAAGTTCTTTAAAATGCTGGGCAAATTACGGTGCACCCAAAATATGGAAATATCGACCCGGTCCAATGACGTTTTGGGAAAAGGTTATATTTTTCGCAGGTTTTGCTCTTGTGTGGGGATTTCCTCTGTTTTTCCTGATTTTGGACTTGCAAATATTTCTGTTAATTGTATATCTTCTTACAGTCACAGGTTTTTTCATGACATTAAGAACTTTTCTCTGTTCCCAGTGTATGAATTTTGCATGCCCGTTGAACAGGGTTGAAGATCAAGTCAGAAGAGATTTTTTTGAGCGTAATCCCAAAATTGCCAGGGCATGGACCAGGGATATGAGGTAACACAATTGACAAGCCGACGACGGTTTTTAAAGCTTATAAAAAAAATGGGTCTGCTGGCTGCGATTATGGGATTTGCCGGGTGGCCCGCAGGCTGTGGTTCTTCGACCCCCCTGTCTCAAGCTGCTGAAGTTGAAACATTACCGGGCAGACCCTATCATCACACACCTGAAGGCTTCAGGAATCCTATTGGCAGTCCGATCCATGAACACAGTATCACAAATTGGGTCAAGCATATCTGGCATGAAATCTCCGGAAATGTGCCTGAAATTCCAGGGAATCATTTTATTGGCCATGACCAGGCAGCAGACCAGCTTTTGGCAACCGGCAATGATGATAAAATAACCTGGCTGGGCCATAGTTCCTTCTTGCTTCGTTTATCTGACACCAATATCCTTCTTGATCCTTTTTTGTCAGATTATGCCACATCAGTACCGCCCTTTGGCCCAAAACGGTATGCCCCTCCAGGGCTCCCCTTAGAAAAATTACCCGAAATAGATTTGATTATCATCTCCCATAACCATTATGACCACATGGACAGCGCAACTCTTAAGGCACTTCCTGATCGGCATAATATTCATATAATTGTACCTTTAAGGCTTCGAAAGTTCTGTCTTGAGCTGGGATATAAAAAGGTAACCGAGCTTGACTGGTTTGAGACTATAAAATCCGGAGCTATTAAAATAACCGCCCTTCCTGTGGTTCATTTCTCAGGGCGAAGTTTATCTGATAGTAACAAGACCCTCTGGGCTGGATACTCCATTTTTAACGATAGAACCAAAATTTATTTCAGTGGTGATACTGCTTATCATTCTTTTTTTAAGGAGATCGGTCAGAACTATGGCCCGTTCGATTATGGACTGATACCCATAGGGGCTTATAGACCACATCCAATGAAGAATTATGCTCATGTTACACCAGAGCAGGCAGTAAAATTAGGTCGGGATTTGCGGATCAATAAATTGATACCCATTCACTGGGGTTCAATTGTTTTAAGCCAGGCGCCTGCTTTTGAGGCACCTGAAAGATTCCTAAAAGCCGGCAAAAAAGAGGGTTACAGTGAGTTATCCCTTTGGAAAATGAAGATTGGCGAAACCAGGCTATTGGAAAAAGATTCTCATTGAAAAGACAATGACATTCTTGTAGAAATTATTGAATAAACACGGCATCGTTTAAGAAAGAGATAAATATTATAAATTATCAGATACACACATTAAAAGACAGACCTGATTTATTTTGAGATCTCCAGGAGTTAAACAGGAAATCATGGCCTGATTTTATCATATATGGCGATACTTACAGTTGGGATCGGTTTTATGAGGAGCTGAGTGATTTTCTGATATTGTAAATACATTAATACCCGTTGCAGCATTGGTTGAAAAACATGCCAGAGGAGAGAATATAAGCGCTGAAATTTTAAAACAGATGAATCCAATGTTTTGAGAGTTTTACAAATAATCTGTACACCAAGGAACAAAATGAAGATTGCAATTCTTACCAGCGGCACAAGAGGGGATGTCCAAGACCCTGGGGAAAACGATGGCTATTTTTGTCGGGGGCATAACGGCCCTTGCACCCGAACGGACGGCAGCCGTTTCAAGTGTTGCTTTTAAAGCCTTGATTGCAGCTACCCTGGCCTGTTTGCTGACAGCCTGTATTGCTGGAACATTTTTTACAAAAACAAGCGTTCTGTTTGGGTAAAACAAAGGTTACAGATAATATTGTTATTCAGCAACCCAAACAAATAACTTTTAGGAGTCTAATAAATGCCGCGATCCAAAAAACTTGGCTGGAAAAAAAATCTGGTTTCTCCAGAAGAAGCCCTAACAAAAATCAGACCTGGGATGACTATTTTTATTGGGACCGGTCCTGCAGCGCCTCTAACCCTTATGAAAACTCTTTTGAAATCTGATGGAAACAATGTCAGGGATCTTGAATTTGTTCAACTGGCCATCCAGGGAAATGTAATCCTCTCTGTCAAAGATCTCCACATTCAAAATTATCGTTTAAAAACATTTTTTTCAGGATTTGTTTCATCAAAAACCATTAAATCTGGACTGATAGACCTGATTCCAGCCTATTCATCTGAAATTCCTGAACTCATTAATAAAGGGAAAATTCCCATTGATGTGGCCTTTATCCAGATCACAACACCAGATTCTGCCGGCTATTGCAGTTTTGGTGTTGCTGTGGATGTTGCAAGAGAAGCCATGAATAAAGCCAGCCTGGTTGTTGGAGAAATCAATAGCGATATGCCTTTTACCTATGGAGACACCTTTGTTTCCATAAAAGATTTTGATCTTCTGGTTCACTCAAACAAAGAGCCGTTTCTCCTTGAGCGATATCAAGTTAGTGAACAGATGAAAAAGGTTGCTGAAAATGTAGCTTCTGTCATTAAGGATGGGGATTGCCTTGGTTTTTCAAACGGCTCAATGTTTGAAGCGCTTGTACCACACCTGAAAGGTAAAAAAGATTTAGGAATCCATTCTCTTTATTTTACCGATGCCATGGCAGAGCTTGTTAAAAGTGGAGCTGTTACCAATTCAAGAAAGACTCCATTTCGTGGCAAATCTCTGACTTCCTATGCCATGGGGTCAAAAAATCTCATGAAATGGCTCCACCGCAACCCTTTGGTTGAATTTCAAGGCACTGACTTTGTCTGCAACCCCATATTTATCGGAAAAATCCCGCAATTTGTTGCCTTATATCAGGCGGAAAAGGTAGACCTGTTAGGTGGCGTTGCATTTCCTTTAACAGGATCGGTCATCACAGGACCAGGAGAGGTGGTTGATTTTTTTCAAGGTGCGGAAGCTTCTGAAGAGGGATGTACAGTAATAGGCCTTACCAGTCGCAACCTTAAAGGGGAATCCAATATATTATTTTCATTAATGGACTATCCCAATCAACTCAGGCTTCGGGAATCGGTATATATGATTGCCACTGAATTTGGTGTGGCCAATCTGAAGTGGAAAACTTTAAGAGAAAGAGCCCAGGCCATGATAGAAATTGCTCACCCGAATGATCGCCAATTCCTTATGGAGCAGGCAAAAAATAAAAACCTTCTTTACGCCAACCAGATTTTTATCAGTCATTCAACACACCTTTATCCGACCCATATTGCCTGCAATGCCATCTTTAAAGGTGGAATCCCCATAAGATTCAGAGCGATCAAACCATCTGACGAAGAACAGATGCGTCGTTTTTTCTATCGATTTTCCGATGAAGCAAAGTTTTACCGATTCTTTTATAGTGTCAAAACCATGGCCCATGATAAAATGCAGGAGTATGTCAATGTCGACTACAGCAAAGAAATGTCCATTGTTGGGTTAAGCGGTAATCCAGGAGATGAAACCATTGTCGCGGAAGCAAGGTTTGTAAGGGATGACCGCTCCTACTACGGAGAGGTGGCCTTTCTAATCGATGATTCTTTGCAAGGGATTGGAATTGGCAGCTATATACTGAATCTCCTGATACAAATGGCCAAGGAACAAGGACTTATGGGGCTGACAGCTGAAGTTTTATCTGATAACCTGCCAATGAAAAAAATATTTGAAAAGGCAAATTATCCAATGGAGGCTCAACTGGAAAACGGTGTTTATAGTCTTACCATGCATTTTAATGAGTAAATAAAACTGGAAGAAATGGCAAGTCTTGACGTCACCCCCTTCCTCTGGTAAAGCCTGATATTATAAATTCCCAATTTATTCTATAAAAAAGGAGCAGGCCATGAATAGTTTTATGAAATATCTTGTGATCCTGGTGAGTGCATTTATCTGCTTTAATACTGCAAATGCTGCTAAAAAAGAGATCAGCATCATTCATACAAATGATCTTCATTCCCATTTTTTGGGATTTTCTCCCAACCAGGATTATACACCTGAAACCGTTCTGGATGATGATACACTTGGCGGGTGGGCACGAATCTCAACAATGATCAAAAAAATCAAAGATCAAAGTAATGGCCCTGTCCTGGTCCTGGATGGAGGAGATTTCCTCATGGGCTCTTTCTTTCATGTGCTGGCCAGGGAAAAAGCCTTTGAAATCGAGCTGCTTGGAAAAATGGGATATGATGCTGTCACCCTTGGAAATCACGAATTTGATCTAAAACCCAGGGGGCTGGCCCAGATCCTTGATGCTGCCCAAAAACAAGACAATCAGCCTGCCATTCTCTCGTCCAATATGGTTTTCAGTAAAGAAAGCCCTGATGATGATTCCCTTGAACAGGCCTATTTAAAAGGACTTATAACCCCCTATACCCTTATAGAAAGGGATGGGGTCAAATTCGGGATATTCGGACTCATGGGGATGGACGCAGCTGAAAAAGCTCCATTTTCAAAACCAGTATCATTCAGTGATCCTGTTGTGGCTGCACAAAAAATGGTAGCGACCCTGAAGGGCAAGGCTGACATTATTATCTGCCTTTCCCATGGCGGCCTGAACCCGGACAAGGAAAAATCAGAAGATGAGATCCTGGCACAAAAAGTAAACGGCATTGATGTAATCATCAGCGGTCATACCCACACAAAAATGGAAACCCCGATTACCGTAAACAACACCTTGATTGTTCAGGCCGGGGCGTATGGCAAACAGATGGGCCATATCAAGCTTGACCTTGAAAACAAGAAGGTCCGGATGTCAGATTATAAGGTCATACCCATTGATGACAGTATTCCCGGCGATCCTGAAATTTCAGATATCATCAAGACCTATGAATATCAGATTGACCAGGCGTTTTTAAAAGATCATGGGATGTCCTTCAGAAAAGCAGTGGCCCAGACCGATTTTGATCTGGTGATTAAAGAGGAAGAATCCCCTTTGGGAAACTTTCTGGCAGATTCCATACGCTTTGTCATAAAGAAATATTCACAAGATTTTAACCCCTTTGCCGATGTTGCCATTATTTCAAACGGGGTAATCCGGGATAATCTTTTAAAAGGGAAAACAAACATCATCCAGGCCTGTGATCTTTTCAGGTCTGTCCCCCTTGGTATAGGCCTGGACGGAAGTTTGGGGTATCCTTTGATTTCAATGTACATCACCCCTTTGGAACTGAAAAAAGGATTTGAAATCTTAACCAGCATCCATCCTGCAAAAGGTTCTGATTACTTTTTACAGATAGCCGGTGCAAAAGTGATCTATAACCCCAGGCGGATCATGTTTGACCGGGTTACGGATATCTGGACCGGGGATGAGGAAAACGGGTATAAACGACTGGATTTTTCCGGGGCAAATAAATCCCTCATCCGGGTAACTGCTGATATTTACAATTCCACATTTTTGAAAATCATTGGCGGCTACACATATAATATCCTGGAAATTATACCCAAGGATAAAAATGGCACCCCCATTGAAAATTTGTCATCGGCTGTAATTGATGGGGACAGGAACCAGGATGGTATTCAGGAACTTAAAGAATGGAAAGCCCCCTTTGAATATTTAGGCAGTTTTGAAGATGCCGCCAATGATGGCATACCAAAATTCCCTGCAAAATACAGCAAAAAACTTGGCAGGATCATTGCAGAACCGTCCTTAAACCCTGTCAACCTCGTGAGAAACGGCACCTGGGTAACCTGGGCAGCAGTGGGTGTGCTGGTGCTTGGCCTTTGCATTGTCCTGGCATTGCTGCGGTTTATTCTTAAAAAATTTAAAAAGTAGATGATGAAAATATGGTCAAAACCGATTTCCAGGTGTTTGCCAAACCCATCGGGGATTTATGCAACATGGCCTGTTATTATTGTTATTATTCATCCAAAGGTGCCGTATCTGGTTCTGCCCAAAGGATGCCTGATGATATTCTTGAGACCTATATATGCCAGCATATTCAAGCACATCCCGGGCCTGTTGTCCGCTTTGCCTGGCATGGCGGAGAACCCACTCTTCTGGGAATTGATTTTTTTAAAAAAGCCGTGGATTTTCAAAAAAAATATCAGCCTGCAGGAGTTCTGATCCAGAACGGCATACAGACAAATGGGACATTGCTGGATGCAACATGGTGCCGCTTTTTTAAAAAAGAGGGCTTTTCCGTGGGCTTGAGCCTGGACGGTCCGGAACACCTTCATAACATATATAGAACTACAAAATCCGGAAAGGGAACCCATTCACAGGTTATGCTCGGGCAACAACTCCTGCAGAAAAACCAGATCCCCTATGATATTCTGTGTGTAGTACATAATCATAATGTAGACCATCCTCTTGATGTGTATCGTTTTTTTAAAAAAATCGGTGCTGTTTATATTGGTTTTCTTCCCGTGGTTAATTCTCTTTTGGATAGCGTTGATCCTGAAAAATACGGCGCTTTTCTCAGCTTGATATTTGATGAATGGAAAGCACATGATATTGGCCGTATCAAAGTCCAGATGTTTGAAGAAGTATGTGCAAAAGCTATGGGGCAGGATCATGCGCTTTGTATTTTTCGCAGGACATGTGGTGAAATCCCCGTGGTTGAAATAAATGGAGATGTTTATCCATGCGATCATTTCGTTAGACCTGAGTTTAAATTAGGGAACCTGAATACAACTTCTCTTGGAAAATTAATGAATCTTAAAACCATGAGAGCGTTTGGAAAGAGTAAAGAAACCTATCTGGCATCCCAGTGTAAAGCCTGCGAAATTCTCGCCTTTTGCAATGGGGGATGCCCCAAGGACAGAATCCAGAAACTATCCGGATCAACCATGAAGCTCAATCACCTGTGCCGTGGATACAAACATTTCTTTACACATTGTCTTCCCTTTGTTGAGCAGCTTCAAATGCTTTTACGAATACAACAGCAGGAAGAAAAACCAGTAACAACAGGACGTAATTCTCCTTGTCCCTGTGGAAGCGGGAAAAAATTCAAGCGGTGCTGTATAACACAATAAATCAGGACATCATTTATTCCATTAATTTCTCTGAAAGAAATTCAATGGTTCGTTTCCAGGCCAGATCTGCAGCTTCCGGATTATAACGCGAGGAGTTTGTATCATTGTTAAATGCATGATTTGCACCATCGTACATGTAGAGCCTGTAATCAATACCAGCTGATTTCAGGGCTGCTTCAAAGTCTGGGATACCTTTGTTGATCCGCTCGTCAAGACCGGCATAATGGAGAAGGAGAGCTGCTTTTATTTTAGGAACATCAATTGCCCCAGGCTGCATTCCATAATAGGGAACTGAGGCCTGAATGTCCTGTGTCTGTACAGCCAATTGGTTGGCCATACCCCCACCCCAGCAAAAACCGATAACGCCTACTCTGCCGGTTGTCTTGGGGTGGGTTTTTAAATACTGGGCAGCAGCGATAAAATTCTGAACCGTCTGCTTGCTGTCAAGTTTTCCTATAAAATCCCTGGCTTTATCCGGGTCCGTGGGAGTGCCTCCCATGGGAGATAATGCATCCGGTGCCAATGCTGTAAATCCCTCAAGAGCCATTCTTCGGGTGATATCTTCAATATGGGGATTTAATCCTCTGTTCTCATGGATAACAATCACCCCAGGTTGTTTGCCATCGGTTTTTTTTCTGGCAAAATACGCCCTGATGTTCCCAGTTTGACCGGGATAATCCAGGTAATCAGTATTTAAACGTGAATCATCCCGGGATATGGTTTCAGCATGGGCATGATTGTAATCAAGCATTGGCAAAATGGCCAGGGCAGAAGCAGTGCCACCCGTCAGGATTGCCAGTTTTTTTAAAAATTCCCGGCGATTCGTGCCCTCCTCAATGTAATGGTCATGCAATTGAATAATTTCCTGATTCATTTCTTTTTCCTTTCATTAAGGGAAATGTGATAATTACTCCGGTGGTTTGTGGTTCTCAATTATATGTGATATTTCATTCCCATGGCAAGAAAAAAAATTGAATTAAGCATTTCCTAAAAACAAATACAAAGCAGGGCTGGTGGAACAATTCCATGGCAAAGAATAAACTTCTCAAATACGAACGTGTCAAACATCTGCCCAACGTGACTGTTTCCGTATTCGGCAAGCCAGGGTTATCTTGCACATACCCTTGGTACCAGGAACGTTACAAGGGTATGGAAAGAATTCTCGAGCTGGGTTGCGGCAAAGGAGAGTATAGTCTTGCATTTGCCGCTGCCAATCCTCTCAAACTTTATGTAGGAATCGACTATAAGAGTCATCGCATATGTGTGGGTGCGGAAAAAGCCCTTGAACAGGGCCTTGAAAATGTCCTTTTCCTTCGTGCCCGGATTGAGCGTATCAAGGAGTTCTTTATAGAACAGTCGATACACGAAATCTGGCTCACCTTCCCTGACCCGCATCTGAAAAATCGGGAAATCAAATCCCGGTTGTCTGCCGCCTCATTTTTAGACCTATATGCCCACCTGCTCGTCCCCAAAGGTATCGTGCATTTAAAAACTGACAATGACCTGCTCTATAAGTATACCAGGGATTCCGTCAAAGGATGGGGCGGGCACGTTGTCACAGCATCAGATTATATTCATGGGATCGATTGCAGCGGGATCGGTGCCAGTGACATAGTTTCCACTTTTGAGAACACGGCCCTGTCAAAGGGATTGACCATCAAATACATGGCATTCACTCTAAACTGACAAAAAGATCCCTGGCTAAACAATTCTGCTAAACAATTCTGCTAAACAACGAGCAATAGACGTTCCGATTCATAGGTCACCTGTTTTGCTGACAAGGGATCTTTGAATCGAATCCTTCTGGCAAGGAGCTGGAGCGGGGCTGCAAACATCCTTTTTTGTTCCGGCAGGAGGTCAGGATAATACCTGTCGTTGAGGATGGGAAATCCTAATCCGCTGAGATGCAGTCGCAGCTGATGCTTTTTGCCTGTTAAGGGATATAATTGAAAACGCGCTCTATTTTCCCATGACCGCAAAAGGACGATTTTTGAAATGGCATTGGGTTTACCCGGGGCAATTTTCATCCTGAACCACGGGTCTCCCCTGACTATCCTGTTTTCCACTGTCCATGATTTTTTCTCCTGGGTCCAGGGATATTTTGTCACTGCATCATAGGTTTTTTCAACCTCCCCTTTCATGAACAGTTCCTGATAGCGGCCCCTGGTTTTTTTGTTCATTGAAAACAGAACAAGTCCTGCCGTTTCCCGGTCGATCCTGTTGATGGGCGAAAGATCATTGTTCCCGGTTCTTTTTTTCAGACGGTGAAGCAGACACTCGTTCACATAAGGCCCCCCAGGCGTTACTGGAAGAAAGTGAGGCTTACAGGCCACGAGCAGTTCTTCATTGCAGAAAATAATTCTTTCCGTAAAGGGAATGATGGATTCCGCTTCCATTTCTCTGAAATAATGGAGTTTTTTTAAGGGTATGTAGAGTGTGTCTTGAGATATTGGATCTCCTTTTTCGTTCAGGACCTTTCCTGCATCGATCCTGGCTTCCCAGATTTCCCTGTCAATGAAAGGGAATCGGGTTGTTAAAAAATCCAGAACAGAGGGATAGGGCTTTTCAATCTTCGGCATAACAACTATGGAGTAATATTCAGAAATTACCATTTTGGAAATCCTCATTTAAGCTTAGGCAGAAACTATAACAAACTCCGGATCTTGTCACAACCCGATAATGGAACCCCCAAAAAGGGCACTCAACGATTTACTGCAACCCATACCCCTAATTTAGTTCAGACTTCGATATATACCTTGGCTCATAGTCTCAGAAAATCAAAAATTCTTTTTCAAGATTAAATCAAGATGCGTAAGGGAATCGAAAATGGATTTTATGCTGCTGGGCAGGCAAAAGTCAAAATTAATACTCTCTGGAAATGTGGAAACAAAGTTAAGCTTTTACTGGGAGCTAAAAATTGCTTGGAATTTATCTTGATAAAATACAAAATAGATAAGATTTTGTACTCCTATAATAGAAATGCGCATGGTTGCATTGTGGACTGTGATTGTCGGAGCATTATTTCTATTAAATTTCATGAGCATCAAAAAAGAGTTTTCTTCTCTGGCTCGCCTGTCAAGGAAAGAGAAAATGCAGAAAGCTCAGTTTACTCCAATATAATTTCATGGAGAATTTGATTTTTGTCTCTCCCATGAGAATATGAAACTACGGGTATCCCTCCCAGGTTGAAATATGGTACGATTTTTTACCTAAAAAACAACCATAAGGTAATAAAAAAAATCATATGTTTCTCCATTTATTCGTGCCTATCTTTAAAATTTGTGTATTTTAGTTGTATCAATGATTGAAATAATTATCATTTTGCGAAATCAATAAAATTTTGCTAATGTGCTTTATTAAGCTCTTATTGTCAAGTAAGATTTTTAGAATATGGGGGGAGATATGGTTCAAATATATTCCATTGGTGGTGGAAAAGGAGGTGTTGGAAAGAGCTTTATCTCAGTTAATCTTGGCGCTTTATTAGCTATACAAGGTAAGAAGGTAGTTCTAATTGACCTTGATCTAGGTAGTTCAAATCTTCATACTTTTTTAGGGCTTCGAGAACCAAAGGTTGGTCTAAGTAGCTTTTTAAATAAAACTGTTAATAGGCTTGAAGATTCCGCACTGGATACTTGTATTGACGGTCTCTCTGTTATCTGTTCCCTAAATTCTTCATATGCAAGTGCTAATCTACTACACGCCCAAAAACTAAAAATTATAAGAGCGATAAAAAACCTTCCTTTTGATTATGTTTTTTTGGATCTTGGGGCTGGAACTCATATCAATACCATAGACTTTTTTCTGGTTTCGAATGAGGGCTTTTTCGTTTTTACACCAGAACCAACCTCCATAGAAAACACTCTCCGATTTATAAAAACCGTATATTATCGAAAATTGAAATCTATCCTTACCCAAAAACCATTTAATGATATTGTTAAAGAGTTAAACCAGAAATCAGAAAGTGGGGTCGTAAAATTAGATGATATTTTGTACCTTGTTCATTCCCAAAACCCTGACAGGGGACGATTATTGCAAATGGAACTGGAAAAATTCAAGTTTAGGTTTGTGTTAAACTGTTTACATAAACAAGTAAATCCTGCTTTAGGTAGTAATATTGAAAAAGTGTGCAATAGACATTTTTATTCAAAATTTCAATTTTTAGGAAATGTTTCCTATGATGACAGAGTTTATCAATCTATATGTTCTAAAAAAATCTTTGTTCAGAAATATCCATATACTCCTGCTGTAACAGATTTAAAACTTATTGTTAAACGATTAACTGACGAGGATTCTGACTTACCTCATCTACGAGGTTATAATGAAAAAATTTGACTCCTTAAATTATTATGAGCTGTTGGATGTCCCTGCTGCTGCTACTAGTTTGGATATCAGACATGGTTATAAGAATGCGTTATCATTGTATCATGAAGAGTCTTTAGTAACTTATGATCTGTTCTCGGATGGTGAGAGGGCAAAAATTATAGAAAAGATAGAAGAAGCTTTTTCGACATTGATAGATAAGAACTTAAGGGCTATATATAACAAAAAGCTGGCCGAGCTAGGTGAAATCGATGGTTCTGTGTTGGAAAAGGATGAAAAGCAAGGGCCCATACCTATTTTTAATACACGAAAAAAAATATATGGAGATGTTTTTTCTGAAAGAATAAAACAGAAAATACAGACAAAGGAAACTCAGGAGCTTACAGCTCAAATACTAATCAAAGATAAGATTTCAGGAGCAGACCTTAAAAAGTTGAGAACTGTTTTAGGGGTACAATTAGAAGATATCTTTGAAGTTGCAAGGATACAGGTTGCTATTTTGGAAGCAATTGAAAAAGATGAGTTAGATAAAATTCCTTCAAATATCTATTTAAAAAATTTTTTAAAGGTATATTCTAAATTTCTTTACCTAGATTCTGAAAAAGTTGTTAAAGGTTATTTGAACAATATGGATGCCCATGAAAAAAAAATTGGCACTGGTTCAGTTGAATAGGACTATATATCTTGCGGCTGGAAAGAATTATTTGTTGTCACTTGGCATTCAACCATATGAGCCACAGCCCCTATTGAAAGCTATTTTACAATATTCTACTATATAAATATAAAAAATTTATAGTTGCTGATTTTAAAAAATATTTTTCCGGGTTTGAACTGCTGTAAAATGAACTCCAATAAAGAATAATGGAGCCTTGATCAATTTGATTTTGGTCTCACCCAGTTTATTTTTATATCTGAGGATGAAAAAATTGTGGACACCACATATTGTATTCTGAAAAATGATAAAAAAGTGAATCTTACACACGTTGCACTCGAAAAATTACTCCTTGAAAATCTCAATGATACCGTTTGAATTATTGAGCATTGGAAGAATCAAGATTTGTTGATAGTATGTGTGACTATTTAATTAATGCAACTCCTATCTTAAGTTATATTTGTTCTAATTTCCATTTGTCGATATAGTTGAAAAGAATTATGTTTTTGGACTGTGACAAGGTTAGGATTAGGTACATTGGTAAAAGAAAAGTTGAAATGTTATATTATTGCAGGGCCAAACGGGGCAGGGAAAACGACATTTGCTGAAAAGTTTCTTCCGGTTGAAGCAGAGTGCCTGAATTTTATAAACGCCGATCTAATTGCAAAAGGGATCGCACCTTTTAATCCAGAGAGAGTTGCCTTGGAAGC
>JACNHV010000366.1 GCA_014383445.1 Candidatus Desulfobacula maris
CAGGAGAAATCAAATGAATCTTAGGGATGTTTGCCCTGAAAAACTGCTGACAGCGCAAAAAAGTGTTAAAAAAATAAAAAATGGATCAAGGGTGTTTATCGGCACAGGATGTGGTGAGCCCCAGAGATTGATAAAAGCCATGGTAGAAGATCTATCCATTCAGGATATTGTCATTTATCAAATGCTTTCAGCGACCCTTTCCAACTATGTCAATGATGAAAATTTTCTTTCAAGATTCTCCATAAAACTATTTTTTATTTCTCCTTTAATGCGGCAATCTGCTTTTGAAGGAAAAATCGATTATATTCCTGTTTATCTTTCACAGATCCCTGAAATTTTTGCAAACCATGAAATCGGCCTTGATGTTGCCCTGATACAGGTCAGCCCGCCAGATGATCATGGCTATTGCAGCCTGGGTATTTCCGTTGACATTACCCTTTCCGGAATGAAAAACGCAGACCTTGTCATTGCCCAAGTCAATCCCCAGATGCCCAAAACCTGGGGGGATGGTATGGTCCACATTGATGAAATTGATTATCTTGTAGAACATAATGAACCCATACTTGAGTCCCTTCCTGAAATGAAAAATCAGAAGGTCATTGAAAGAATCGGTCATTATGTCAACATGCTTGTTGACGATGGAGCAACGTTGCAAATTGGATTTGGTCATCTGCCCGATGCGGTTGTTCCTTATCTTTCCGACAAAAAAGATCTGGGTATCCACACACAGGTTATCACGGACGGACTGTTACCTTTGTTTAAAAAGAAAGTCATCACCAACAAAAAAAAATCATACCTCCCGGACAGAATTATTGCATCGCTGTGTATGGGTTCGAAAGAATTATATGATTATGTTGACAACAATCCCATATTTTATTTTAAATCTTCGGAATTTGTAAATGATCCCAATGTAATTGCAAAAAATGATAATTTTATTTCAATCAGTTCAGCTCTTGAGGTGGATCTTACAGGCCAGATCTGTACAGATTCAAAAGGATATCTTTTTTACAGCGGTATTGGAGACCAGGTTGATTTTATAAGGGGCTCGGCCATGTCAAAGGGAGGATTTTCCATTATTATTATTCCTTCAACTGCTCAAAATGGCAAGGTTTCAAGAATCGTCCCCCATTTAAGTGAAGGCGCAGGTGTTGCAACTACCAGGGGAGATATTGATATCATTGTGACCGAGTATGGTATTGCTGAAATGCGAAGAAAAAGTATTTATCAGCGGGTGATGGAACTTACCCGAATTGCTCATCCGAAATTTCGAAAGGATCTGATAGAAGAAGCAAAGAAAAGACGTTATATATTCCCGGACCAACTTCCGCCAACAACCCAGGATCTTCTGTTTCTGGATCGCTACCTTTATTCAAAAAAACTGACCAATGGAAAAAACATTGATTTCAGGCCGCTTTTACCGTCTGATGAGTTTGAATCCAGGCATTTTTATTATTCTTTGCAGGAAGACTCTATTTACTATAGATTTTTTAACAAACGAAAAGTTTTCTCAAGGGATATGCTTCAAAAACAATGGGCCCAGGTTGATTATCGAAGAAACATGACCATCATCGGACTCATGCAGTTGGGCAAACGAAAACAGATTGTGGCCATTGGCTCTTATGCTGAAGCAGATACTGATTCTGCTGAAGTGGCATTTCTTGTTAAGGAAAAACTTCATGGAATGGGAATTGGATCATACCTCCTTGAAATCCTTGAAACAATTGCAAAGGAAAATAATTATAAACAATTTGTTGCAATGGTTCTTGCTGAAAACAAAAAAATGCTCAAGGTCTTTCAAAAAAAATATCCATCTGCAAAATTCTTAAGAAGCGGTAGCGGTGAAGTGGAGGTTGAAATGCCTTTTCAAGCACCTGAAGACAAATAGTTAAAGCACTATCCTGGTATATTTCTATTTCTTTTTTGAATTCAGCTCTGGAAAATCCCAATAAAAATATTCTTTAATTCCTTGATCCATTGAATTTTCCCGTTTGGAAATTTCAATTTGTCTTAATTCAATTCGCCTGATTTTACCGCTCATGGTTTTTGGAACTTCAGGAACAAATTCTATGATTCTTGGAATCTTAAATTTAGGTAAAATGGTGATGGTATGTTTAAAAAGTTCCAGCGCAAGTTCCCGGCAAGCCTGATAACTTGGATTTAAAATAACATAGGCTTTTACAAGCTGGTAACGGTTCGGGTCTGGAGAACCAACGACTGCCGCTTCTGCCACGGCAGGATATTCCACAAGGGCACTTTCAACTTCAAAGGGACCGATCCTGTAATCCGAAGACTTGATCACATCATCTGCTCTTCCCACAAACCACCAATACCCGTCCTCATCAAAGTATGCCCGGTCTCCGGTATAATAATAATTATCAACAAATACTGAACTCATTTTTTCAGGACTGCCAATATACTCTGAAAAAAGGCCAATGGGCCGCCATTGATCCAGTTTTACTACAATATGGCCTGCCTGACCTGGTTCAATGATCTCATTGCCTTCATTATCAGCCAATGCCACATCATACATAAAAGAAGGAAAACCAAAAGACCCGGGCCTTATTTTCCCTTTCATCCAGGGAGGATTTCCAATCATGGCTGTGGACTCAGTCTGGCCGTAATAATCCCTTATCTCTACTTTGGTATGTTTTTTCCATTTTTCAATCACATCGGGATTCAAAGGTTCGCCAGCACTGATGGACTGGGTTAAACAAGACAGATTAAAAGAGTCAAGATTCATATTCACAAACATTCTCCAGGCAGTCGGAGGTGCACAAAAAATCGTCACTCCATGCCTTGAAATAGCATCAAGATATTGTTCTCCGTCCAGAAATGAAAACTTAAATCCCGTTGTTGTGGCTCCGACATTAAATGGCGCAAAAAAACTGGACCATGCCCATTTTGACCATCCTGCGGCGCTCAGGTTATGATGTACATCATCAGTCTTTATGCCAATCATCACTGTGGTTGATAAATGTCCCACAGGGTAGGATACTGCTGTGTGTCCCACCCTTTTGGGAAGACCGGTTGTTCCCGAGGTGAAAAAACAGAAAAGCGTATCATTGGATCTTGTCTTTGCAGCCTTAGCATCGGTGGGTTCATTTTCAATCACATCAAAAGATATCCAGCCTGTCTTTTGTCCTAATACCAGTTTGAGTTTGGGCTCAATATTGGTTTCTTTTAGAGCTTTATCAATCAGACATGCAGAATCCTCATCTGCCATGATAACCTTGGGACAATAAGTTTCAAACCTGAATTCCAATTCTCTTTGAGTCATTGTAATTGCTGTTGGAACGCAGACCATTCCTGCTTTAATGCAGGCAAGGCTGGCAAACCAGCTTTCAGGCAAAACAGGATTCATCATATAAAGATTATCCCCTTTTTCAAGGCCTGATTTACGAAGAAAATTTATCAGCTGATTTGCCTTTTTTAATAAGGTTCCATAAGAATACGTTTTGGTCTCAAGCGTATCTATATCTGTCCAGATTAAAGCTTTTTTATCTGGATTCTGGCTGACATGAAGGTCTTCAAATATTTCTGAAGCCCAATTAAAATATTCAGGCAATTCCATTGCATTTAACCGGCCAAACAATTTTTTTGCGCAATCTTCTTTTTCCAGGGTTTCTTCCATCATATTTAATAGGATAACCTCTTTGAAAAGCTCTTTCATACCTTTAAAACACTCCTTGCAATCTGTTTTAATGTTATATAAGCTAAGATCAAAATACATGATTGTATAATTTATCACCATAATGTTTGTCAAAGTTTTTTTCTGACTTTGTATTAATTTAACATAATAACTCACAATAAATTTCCCTATATGACAAAAAACAATACCACAATAATACTTGCCCCTCTTCAGGGGTTTACCGATGTAACATTTCGAAATGTATTTTCAGATAATTTTTCAGGTGTGGATGAGGCTGTTGCGCCGTTTATTTCAACCATGGGCCAAAAGCGGTTAAAGCCTTCCAGGATAAAAGATGTGGATCCTGAAAATAATAAAAAATTGTTTGTAGTCCCTCAAATCCTGGGGAATGTTGCAAATGATTTTATCTTCCTTGCAGATCACCTTTATGAAATGGGCCATAAAAAAATAAACTGGAACCTGGGATGCCCTCATTCAAAAATCGCAAAAAAAAATAGAGGGTCTGGTCTTTTAATGTATCCTGATAAAATTGATGCCTTTCTGGACACTATTCTACCCAAAATTTCCAATACACTTTCCATAAAATTAAGATTAGGCAGAAAATCAAAAGATGAAATTTTCAACCTTTTGCCTATCTTAAATAAATATCCCTTAGATGAAATCATTCTTCACCCTAGAACCGGAATCCAGATGTATGAGGGAACATCAGATCATGACGCGTTTGAGAAAGCCCTTTTATGCAGCCAGCACGCGCTCACATATAATGGTGATATCACAGATTTAAATACCTTTCACATTGTTCAAAAAAAATTTCCCTGTATAATACGATTCATGATTGGACGGGGACTTCTTTCTAATCCATTCCTTGCAGAGGATATAAAAGGTGTTCTTGTAAATAAAAATCAAATTGACCGGTTAAAAAAATTTCATGATGATCTTTTTGACAATTATCAAACCATATTCTCAGGACCTGCCCATTTAACCGGACGAATGAAAGGATTCTGGAGATACCTTGGACCTTCATTCAAGGATAGCAGGAAACAACTTAAAAAAATATTAAAAGCTGATTCAATCACCAAATATCAGGACATGGTTGAAGCTTTTTTTAAAACTGAAACTGAATTTATTAAAAAATAGGGGTTTTTACCTATTGAAAAACCATTACTTTTTTTATTATATATTAAGTCTTTGAAAATTTTTAATTCAGGTTGATAATATGGAGAGAATAAATGAACAAGCTTAAATTGATTGAAACTCTTAAAAACAGATGCTCTCTGACGCAGAAGGAAGCAATAGACCTTGTTAATTTATTTTTTTCAGAAATTGCAAAAGCTCTGGCAAAGGGAGACCGGGTCGAAATTAGAGGGTTATGGGCCTTTCACTTAAAAAGATATCAATCCTATACCGGCAGGAATCCAAAAACCGGAGAACTTGTTCATGTTGCTTCTAAAAAACTTCCGTTTTTTAAATACGGCAAAGACTTAAAAGAAAGGGTCGATTACCCCGCCAATTAATCCTATCACCTTGTTATTTTCCCTTTTTTATAGAAAATCGGGAATCAACACTTGCATATTTATAATTTTAATTTAATATATGAACCAGATTTACATCTGTTGATTTTTTAATGAACTAATGTAGTTAACATATAAAATTAAACTTTTCGCAAATATAACTTTGGAGGAATAAAAATGGTTGAACCAACAAAGAATATTCTTTTTGCATCTGATCTTTCTGCTAATATGAAACAGGTTTTTGAGCATGCTGCGTTTCTGGCCGTCTCCCAGAGTGCCAATATCATCGTCATCCATGTAATGGAAGAAAGCCCCCACTCTGAAAAGCAAATTCAAATGGCATTTGGTGAACAATTATATAAAAATTTAAAATCAGAGCATATAAGCCAGGCAAAAAACATCCTGATAGGAAAAAATGTTGATGCCTTGAAAATTCGTCAAGCCATTGCCGGTTTTTTTGAAGAAACCGGGCAAAACAAAGAGCCCTCTGAAAATAATTCCCTGATTTCAAAAATTCTGGTGGCTGAAGGTCGTTCCATTGCTGATGAAATAACATCCACGGCTATAGAAGAAGACTGCGACTTGATCGTTATGGGGTGCAAACAGCAGGGACTGCTGGCAGAAGCCATGGGGAATAATATAGTCAGAAAGGTTTTGAAACGATCCCAAGTTCCGGTTTTTGTCGTTCCGTTTCATGGGGAATAGGGTTCAGGGGAAATAGGGTCTATTGAAGACAGATCTTTTTAATATGCGCAAGGTATGTAACCATTCCTTGTAGAAAAATATCATTATGATTTGCCCCTTTGATCTCTAAAAGCGTTTTATTGCTTGAACCACATGCATCAAAGAGTGCCTGACCATCTGAAAAGGGGATAATGTGATCAAACTGAGCATGAATCAAAAGAAAAGGTTTTAAAAATGTCTTAATTTTATCGATATTTTCAAAACCATGTTCTTCCATAAAACCAATGGCTTCAAGATTAATACCAAGCTTTTTCAGCAAGGGGACAACCCAGGCAAACCCGCTTTCAATAATCAAACATTTAAAATCATTTGCCCGGTTGCTGCAAAGTTCAATTGCAGAGGCGCTACCCAAAGATCTTCCCATAACACACAAAGAACCCGTCAATTTCATGTTTGCCATATACGCCCGGACAAAATTAAAAATACTATGGCAATCCTTCATCATTGATGTGACAGATGCCGTGCCAGTGGATCTCCCATATCCCCTGTAATCCACTACAAAAAAATTTAACCCTTTATCATTAAACAGGCATCCTATATCATCATAGTCTGATACAATTTCTCCATTGCCATGGAAAAAAAGAACCACAGGTGCATCATTCTTAACAAAATGAAACGACGCACCCACCTGAACGCCTCCATCGACCGGGATCATTATATCATCCCGGTTATTTCTTGCCTGCCTTGAGCTGTCTTCAAACCGCGGATGGAAAAGATGCCTCAACACAAGAGGCTGATCCAAAATAGATAAGTTTTTAAAAGACTCTTGCATCATACTGCCCTCCTTTTTTTGGGGAATCATTCTTTATCTTTTGTCTTTATCTTTTGTCTTTGCCTCTTGCAAAGGTCACACCTATTCCAAAACCTGAAAGAACAGCACCCATTAACATTGTTTGTTTAAAACTGCTCATAAAAA
>JACNHV010000135.1 GCA_014383445.1 Candidatus Desulfobacula maris
CCGCCCACATAGGTTGAATAACTGCCCATGATCCTGGGGACTTTCAGCCCTCCGCTTAAAGCAAGGTAGGCTCTACATCCTGATTGAATCTGGGAAATTGTTAGAATATCGCCCGGGTTTACCCGTATGGATTTCCATTGCTCAACTGGTTTATCATTCAGGGTCATTCCCATTTTGGCTCCAGTAAGGGCGATGTCCATTGCTTTTGTTATTTCCAGGGACGGTCCCATTACCGTGATTTCAAGAACGGCCTGGTTTTCATCATTTCCCACAAGGATATTTGCACAGGTAAAGGCAAAAGAATCAAGCACACCGCAAACAGGAACGCCCATTTGCTGATATCCGAATCTTCCCATGTCCTGAACCGTGGTAAATCCCCCTGGAGCCAGAACTTTCAAGGCGCTCATAAGCTCTTCTCCTTTTGTGCAATCAGGTCATATTCTTGTTTTGATATGGGCTTAAATTTTATTTTATCCCCTGCCTTATAAAGAAACGGGTTGACTCGATCCGGTGCAAAGAGTTTCAAAGGGGTTTTTCCGATGATCTGCCAACCGCCCGGACTTGCAATAGGGTACATTCCTGTCTGGTTGTTTGCTATACCCACAGAGCCTTCAGGTACTAACATACGTGGGGTTGCAAGTCTCGGGGTATACAGTTTTTCGTCAAGCCCGCCTAAAAAAGCAAACCCGGGTGTAAAGCCCACCATATAAATCAGATATTCAGGCTTTGAATGAAGATGGATGACTTCTTCTATGGTCAGTCCATGGGTTTTTTGTACATTCTCAATGTCAGGGCCAAATTCATTTGCGTAACAAACCGGAATTTCTACTATTTTGAATGGCTGGTTTTCAATATTTTCAAGGCTGTTTTCAACTATTTCAATCAAGGTGTAAAGCAGGTCTGGATTTGTAACTTCAGGATCATAGATAAACAAAAGAGACCGATAGGTTGGAATCATTTCCCTGACACCATTGAGCCTGTTCTTTTCCAGGGCGCGGGCCATGGCCCTGACCTTTGCATTTACTTTAGGATCAATGCCCTCCCCAAATTCAACAAGAAGGCCATTGTCTCCTGCCAGGCGATATTCTGCTTTTTCAAACAGTCTTGATTCCATGATTCAGACTTTCCCCCATGGGTTTTACTTTTATATCATTTGCTTCAAGCGTTTTTCTGATATTTGCGACCAGACTCACAGCACCAGGATTATCCCCATGCACACAAAGGGTCTGCACTTCAAGTTCAATATTTGTCCCATCCATGGCTGTTACAAATCCATTTGCCATGTCAAGGGCTCTTTGTGCCACTTCGACGGGATCTGAAATAACGGCTCCCGGCTGTTTTCTGGACACAAGGGTCCCTTCAGAAGTATAGGCCCGGTCAGGAAAAGCTTCATAGACAACGTTAAGCCCCAGTTCCTCTCCCATACGCCTCATTGTTTCCCCTTTTTTCCCTGCCAGGGCAACAAAATAAAGATCCGGGTCCAGGCTCATTATCCCTTTGGCAATTGCCTGGGCTATGATCTCATTTTCAACGGCATCAAGATAGAGAGCCCCATGGGGTTTAACGTGGGAAAGTTTTGCCCCGTGCACATGACAGAACCCTTTAATGGCACTTATCTGGTAAATAAGATAGTGCTGAATTTCTTCTGGAGAGCATGCCATGTTCCTGCGGCCAAACCCCAGAAGATCAGGGTAACCCGGATGTGCACCGATTCCGACCTTGCTTTCAACTGCCATTTTGACAGTTTTATCCATTACCAGCGGATCTCCGGCATGAAAGCCGCAGGCAATATTAGCTGAGCTGATATACTTCATGACCTGCTCGTCCATACCAAGCTTGTATGCACCAAAGCTTTCGCCCATGTCACAGTTTAAGTCCATTACTTTCATCCTTCACTCCTTTATCATTTTTTTATCATGAGTTCTGGAAGATACAATGCGATTTCCGGAAATATAGTTATAATTGCAGTTGCCAATAACATTAAAAAAAAGAATGGCAACGCATATCTGGCAATGTTCATAATGGGCTCACCCGTCAGACCCTGAATAACAAACAGATTAAATCCAACGGGGGGTGTAATCTGGCTTATTTCCACCATTAAAATAAGATAAATGCCGAACCATATGGGATCAAATCCTGCAGCAGTAACCATGGGAAGAGCTATGGGCAGTGTCATGACAACAATGGAAAACCCGTCCAAAAGACACCCCAGCACAAGGTAAACCCCGCCAAGAAGAATCATCAGCATATATGGAGAAAGATTCAGTTCAATTATGGCCGTGGTAATTGCCGCCGGAATCCCCAGAAAACCCATTACCCTGGACAAAAAACCCGCGCCCACAACAATGAGCATGATCATGGCATTGGTTTTAACTGCCCCTTTAAGACATTCAAAAATAATTTTTCCCGTCATCTGGCGGTTTAAGGCTGCAAAAACAAATGCCCCGAAAACACCTAACGCAGCAGCTTCAGTCGGGGTTGCATAGCCGCCGTAAATGCTTCCGAGAACCACCAGGATAAGTATTAATGTGGGAGCAAGGTCTTTGAGTCCCAGTAAACGGTCTGCCCATGAATAACTATCCTGGGTCTGCGGTGCAATTTCAGGATTTTTAATTCCCCTGTAAATGATGTAGACGGAATAAATTCCAGCCAGAAGCAGGCCCGGTAAAATGCCTGCCATAAACATTTTTCCAATGGAAACCTCAGCTAAAATTGCATAGACAATCATGATCAAAGAGGGGGGTATCAAAAATCCCAATGTGCCTGCTCCGGCAAGGGAACCCATGGAAAGGCTTCTGTCATACCCCAGTTTGTCAAACTCTGCCAGGGTAATTCTGCCCACAGTGGCTGTTGTGGCCGCGCTTGAGCCGGAGACTGCGGCAAAAAGAGTGCAGGACACGATATTCATGAGCAAAAGCCCGCCTGGAAGACGGTATAGCCAGGGAACAAGGGCCTTGAAAAGCTTTTCCGAAATCCCTGACCGGTATAATATCTCTCCCATCAAAATAAACAGGGGCAAGGCCACATATTCCCATTTTTCTATGGTTGCCCAGGCTGAAGATGCCATATTGTTTCCAGCAGGCAGGGAAGAAAAAAAAGTCATGCCGACAAAGCCCACAATAAAAAGAGAAAACCCGACCCAGATGCCGGCAGAAAGGGCTAAAAAAAGGACACCAAACACCACAAAAGACATGACAAAAAGGTCTGGTTCCATTATACAACCTCCTCTTTGGTTGCAATTGCCTGCCAGGTTTTTATGGTTGTGGCGGCAAGCTGTATGAAAAAGCAGCCTGCCCCCACCAGCATGACTACCTGGGGAATCCATAAAGGAGTGTTGGTCAAGGTTCCTGATGTTGATTCATACCTTATGGCGGATTTAACCATTTTAAAAAGATACCACCACAAATATCCCATAAAGAACGTGGTAATCAGTGTGGCAAAAAAGGTAATGACTCTGGCCAGCTTTTGGGGCAGAAATCCCAGGATCAGGGTTATTCTGATATGGCCTTTTTCCTTAAGGCAGTATCCTGCTCCCATAAAAATAATTGCTGCAAGGCCATAGGCACTGTATTCATCAGCTATCAAGGTTGTCTTTTCAAATAGATTCCATATCAAAATTTCCACTAAAATCAGGATAGACATCAGCCCTAAAATTACAGCAGAGATATTTGCCATAAGGTTGCTTAAATTGTCTGACCATTTTACAAGTTTATTCATTAAGACCACCAGAATCTATGGTAATGGACCGGTTTAAGGGTCCATTACCATAGAATTTACTTTAGTTACGACACACTATTGCTTCTACCTGCCTGTAATTTTGTAATATTCACTGAGAATGGCCTGGGCATCACTACCTGCTTTCTGTGCCCATTCACCTCTTAATTTTTCACCTATAGCATTGAGCTGGGCACGAAATGCCTTGCTCACAGGATTGATGAGCATTCCGTTTTCCATAAGAGTTGCCAGGCTTTTACGATCCATGTCTCCTGCAAGGTTCCACATGTCATCTTCCATCTGGGCGGCTATTTCAAGGACGATTGACTGGGTTTTTGTATCCAGTTTGTCCCAGGCAGCCTGGTTGACATTGATCATGTTCACAGGACCCACAATATTGATGGGTGTAAAATACTTTAAAACTTCCCATGCTTTTGCATCCACACCTGAAACAGAAGATGTGTACATGGAATCCAGGAGCCCGGCTTTCATGGCAGGATATACTTCGGAAAAAGGCATTTTCCTTGCTGCGATGCCCGTGGTTTCTCCAAAGGCAAGGCCCGTACCATCATAAACCCTCATTTTTAATCCTTTTAAGTCAGCCTCTGACTGGATTTGACGCTGGGTGTAAATACCGGAAAAAGGCCATACAGAGGTATAAAGGGTCATCTGGTTGAATTTTTTCAGGTTTTGGGCATACACGGGTTTGGAAAGCTGGTAAAGAAGACGCTGCTCAAACGCATTTGTGGAAATAAAAGGCTGTGCTGTCAATGCAAGGACAGGTGCATCACCTTCAACCATGCCCGTGGGGATTTCAGCAACGGCAAGCTGGCCTTCAGCAACGGCTCTTAAAAGCTCAGGGCCCTTGAATCCCAGTGAAGCGCCTGGATGAAGAACAATTGTGAGTTCGCCGTTAGTGGCTTTTGCAACTTCATCGGCAAATCTTTGTGCTCCTTTGGAGTGAAAATTACCAGCAGGATAATTCAGGTGCAGATCCCACTTGGTTTTTGCCATGGCATTGGAAAACACGGTCAAAGCAAACATCAGACCGGTTAAAACAATTAATAATTTTTTCATCTTTTTCTCCTTTTTTGGGGTTAATAATATTTTTAATATTTTTATGGAATAAAAATATACTTGACACAGATTTAAAATATAGGTCAAGTATATTTTAAAATAATAAGATAGAGTTTTTATATTAAAAGGAGAAAAAGCATGGGTGAAAAAACCTATATCATAATCTCGCCTGTAATGGGAACTTTTTACAGATCTACTGCACCCGGTGAAAAATTTCTTGTGGAAGAAGGACAGAAGATAAATATCTCGGACATTGTTTGCATGATTGAATCCATGAAGATCTTTACTGAACTTCGAAGCGAACAATCCGGTATTGTCAAAAAAATTTTAGTGGAAAACGAAGATCCCGTCATGAAAAACCAGGCCTTGATAGAAATTGAACCAGATTAAAAATTGAATTGCCTTTAAAAATTTTGAGGGAAACATGTTATTTAAAAAGATTTTAATTGCAAACCGAGGGGAGATTGCCATCCGTGTCATTCGTGCCTGCAGGGAAATGGGAATTCAAACCATTGCAGTTTTTTCAGATGCAGACAAAGACTCTCTCCATGTAAAATATGCAGATGATGCCGTTAATATCGGCCCTGCTTTAAGCCGCAAAAGTTATTTAAGCATTGATAATATAATTGATGCGGCAAAAAAGACCAAAGCCGATGCCATCCACCCGGGATATGGCTTTCTTTCTGAAAATGCCAACTTTGCACAAGCCTGTTTTGACAATAATATTATTTTTATCGGCCCTTGTGCACAATGCATTGCCAGGGCCGGTGACAAATCAGCAGCAAGACAGACCTTAACTGATCTTGGAATTCGGGTTATTCCGGGAAGCGATGATATTCTTTCTTCATCAGACCTTGCCTGTGACATTGCAGCAAAGGTTGGTTATCCTGTTATATTAAAGGCTGCCGGAGGCGGTGGCGGTCGTGGAATGAGAATAGCCAACAACAAAGAGGAGCTTGTATCTGCATTTTCCACGGCTTCAGGAGAGGCAAGGGTTGCTTTTGGAAATCCTGATATATATCTTGAAAAATATATTGAAAAACCGCGGCATATTGAAATCCAGATCCTTGGCGACAATTTCGGCAATTATATCCATCTGGCAGAAAGAGAATGCAGTATTCAATTAAGATATCAAAAGCTCATAGAAGAATCTCCCTCATCCTTTGTTGATGAAAAATTTCGCACAAAACTTGGCAAAGCAGCCATTAAAATCGCAAAAGCAATCAAGTACACAAATGCCGGAACCATGGAATTTCTTGTGGATAAAAATAAAAACTTCTATTTTATGGAAGTCAATGCAAGGGTTCAGGTTGAACACCCTGTAACAGAACTTGTCACTGGTGTTGATATTGTTCAACAGCAGATTTTAATTGCATCAGGAGAAAAGCTTAAGATAAAACAAGAGGATATACGCCTCAATGGATGGTCAATGGAATGCAGGATAAACGCAACAGATCCTAATGATAACTTTATGCCCTCACCAGGGCTAATTGAATCCATAATCTTTCCAGGGGGGCCTGGAATAAGAATTGACACCCATATCCATGATAAATACATGGTAACCCCTTTTTATGATTCCCTTATTGGAAAGCTTATTGTCTGGGCCCAGGACCGCCCGGCTGCAATCAATCGCATGAGGCGGGCCCTGGCCGAGTTTGAAATTAAAGGGATTGAGACCACAATCGGGTTTTATAAAAAAGTGTTTGAAAACAATGGTTTTCAAAAAGGGGATATAGATACCCATTTTCTGGAAAACATGAAATAAACAAAATCAGGACTGAGTAAAACTTAAAACAGCACAAAAAGAGGTAAAGATGACAGATCGCATATGGCTCCAGGAAATGACCTGGGAGGAGATCAAAACAAAAATTGATGAAAGTCACAAAACCATTATACTGCCTTTTGGAAGCACTGAACAGCATGGACCGCACCTGCCTCTTGGGACAGATACTATGGTGGCCATGACCCTGGCCCAGGATGCTGCATTAAAGGCCAATGTTCCTGTGG
>JACNHV010000134.1 GCA_014383445.1 Candidatus Desulfobacula maris
AAACTTTTTGCTGATAACAGTCCACCAACGGGCAAAGGCAATTGGGCCACCAATTGACCATTGTTGATCACAACAAGCCCGCCTTTTAATTTTTTTATCCGTTTAAAAGCCTCAAACATATCTGCATCATTGGTTCCAACAATAACAATATTATGGGAATCATGGGCCACTGTTGAACCGATGGCACCCTGTTTCAGCCCAAAGCCCCTTACAAAGGCCTTGCCGATCCTGCCTGTGGCTTTATGTCTTTCTATCACCACAATTTTGAGTATATCATCTATGGTGTTTGACTCAACAAACCCGTTTTTAACAATTGCCTTTGCAATGAATTCACCCGTCACAATTTGATTTGGCAAAATATCGATAACCCGAATTTTATTCCCTTTTGCAGGAATCCTTAATTCTTCCAGGCTTACATCATCCGGATTCATTGCAGACCTCACTGTTGGCAGTATGCTGCTGGGAGACCAGACCAATTTTTTATTTTTAAAAACCGGAACTCCTTTTTTATATACGGATTCAATTTTCACATTTTTGTAATCGGAAAGAAGAACAAAATCAGCCCAGTATCGCGGTTTTATGGCACCGACATTCTTAAGCCTGTAATGATTTGCAGTGTTTATGGTGGCAAGCTGATATGCGGTAATAGGATCCAGCCCCAATGAAATGGCTTTTCTCAGTGAATGGTCGATATGGCCTTCTTCCAGTAGATCATCCGGATGCTTATCATCTGTAGCAAAGGAGAAATGCCATGAATTTTTTTGGGTAACAATTGGGATTAATTCTGCCAGATTGCGTTCTGAAGTCCCCTCCCGGATTAAAATATGTATACCCTTGCGCAGTTTCTCTTTTGCTTCTTCGGCTGTAGTTGATTCATGATCGCTGTCAATATTGGAAAACACATAGGCATTCAAATTTTTTCCACTGACACCGGGTGCATGCCCATCCACTTTTTTCCATTTGGCCGCGGCAATGCGTTGATGGACTTCTTCATCGCCATTGATCACCGCAGGAAAATTCATTACTTCACCGATTCCGGCCACACATTCTTCCTGAATCATATAATCCAGCTCCCTATGGGTGATTGAGGAACCCGATGTTTCAAAAGGCGTGGCCGGAATACTGGAAGGGAGCATGACAAAAACATTCAGAGGTATCTGTCTGATGCTGTGCAGAACATAACTGATTCCATCCAGTCCCAGTACATTGGCTATTTCATGTGGATCTATAACAACGGCCGTACTCCCCCGTTGGAGTATTGCCCTGGAAAATTCGGGCAAGGTGAGCATGGTGCTTTCAAAATGAATATGTCCATCAATAAAACCGGGTGACATGAAAAGACCGTCCGCATCAATGACCTCTTTTGCCTCATAATCACCAAACCCAATAAATCTTCCGTCAATGACAGCCACATTTTCTTTGTGTATCTCACCAGACAGCACATTTATGACCTGAGCATTTTTGATCAACAGGTCTGCTTTGATCTCGCCTCTGACTGCAGCCAGTTTCATTAAAAAATCTCTCATATGGGTTCTCCCTGATCAGGTTGAAATTTCCAGTTTTATTTTTTTACAGCATCAATGACTTTATAGCGCCATATCTCCGGTTTTAACAAGGTATTCAGTGATTCCCGATTGAACTTCGTCATGAAATACTAGAACAAATATAAAATATTCTTAAGATCGTTTTTTCCTTCTGCTATTTCTTCTTTACTCAGACCATTAAGCTCATGTGGAAACACCAGCCATTCATCAGTTTCGTGTGTGTAGTAATCGGGTTTGATATCTACTGCACGCATTGAAGGTTTGTACCAGGTACAGGCCACACGAATATCGGAAGGTGTATTTAGCCTGGATTGATTCTGTATCTGTTTTATCAATGCATCCACACTACGTCCGGAATCAAAGACATCATCAACGATGAGTAAACCATCCCCTGCATTCGCATTTTCAATCAGGTAATGTAAACCATGAACACGAATTTCCTTGGACTGTTGATTGATGCCGTAATAAGAAGATGTACGTACTGAAATATGGTCAGTACTCACACCTTTATATTCAAAATACTCCTGTACGGCAATACCAATGGGTGTACCTCCTCGCCATATTCCAACGATGAACTGAGGGCGAAAGCCATCTGCATAAATCTCATGAGCCAGTTTAAAAGAGCTTTCCAGCAGGTATTGTGCGGTGATATAGGTTTTCGTCATAAGAATATAGAGTCTCCTTAGGTTCCAGTTAAAAAAGGTTAAAGCTCCCGGGCCAGATTTTTAATATCTTCGTGAAGGGTGGGATGATTTTCCATCTTACCTTTTTCATCGATTCCCCTATAACATAGATCCGCTTTATATTGAATATCTGCTGCATCAAAAAAATACCGGGCCGTCAGCTTCATCCCGTCAAACAGATCTTTTCCACTGGTGGCGCCCACTGCCAGAAGCACTCCTTTTCGCCTGCGATCCTTAAATTGATCCATCTTAAGCCTGTATTTTCTTGACCATAACACCTGAATACGATCAATCAAGGCTTTCAATGCTGCCGGAAAAGCATAGAAATAAACCGGAGAACTGACCACGATAATGTCCGCCTTTATTATAGCCGGAAGAAAAACATCGGTAAAATCATCTTTAAAGATGCACACCCCTTTTGTTTCACAATTACCGCACCCTATGCAGGGATTAATCTTGAGTTTGACCGCATCCAATACCTGGGTGTCATATCCTTTGGCTTTCATTTCTTCCATGAAACAAGACATAAGATACTGAGAATTTCCATTTTGGCGAGGGCTGCCGTTTATTCCAAGAACCAGAAAACCACTTTTTTGATTTTGCATTAAGATCTCCTCGAATTTTCAAAGAATAAATTGATATATTTTAATGTATCAGTATCAAAAAGATCTGTAGCTTGCAATGGTCATACAAATTTTAACTTGAGCAAGTCTTTGATTTATGAAAAAATAGGTAATAGGAGTAAATATGAATTCTCTGGATTTTTATGATGATAAATAAAAAAATGTTCGGCCCCCTTACCGAAGAAACCACCAAGGTAATTCTTGAATTTAAGTACTTTTTGAAAATCTGACAAATCATATCTCTCCTTAAAAATCGAATAATACGAAGTCCGCGTACAGCTACATGTTATGCGTTTTTGATATTTCTGTTCGAGATAATCGCGGTGACGAACAATCCTAAACCCAAGCCTACCAAGATAGACCCCACGAACGCGAGTGCAGAAGTCTGCAGGAAAAAGAAACCAGCACCAGTTCCCATTATCAAACCACCACCAATAGCCCATGTGCTTTTGTCATCTTTTTTAACTGTCATGTAACAAAAATGGACCGAAATTAAAAAAGGTTCCATTTATCATGCCTTAAAAAAACTCACTGAAGAAAAGGCTGTTGTTGAAATAGAAAAAATAAAAAATGGACTTTATCCTGAAAAAACCATTTACAAAATAACAAATTATGGAATGTCTGTTTTTGATACCTTACAGGAAACAGCGTTTAAAGGATTATATCCTAAATTTTATGGATTTAAGCTTGCTTTAAAATTCAATAAAAGAAAATCAGCAGTAGAGATCAAAAACTTTGGTGAAAAAGCCATAGAAGAAATTAATAACACGCTGGTTCTTATGGATATGTATATTGCTTCCGGGATAAAATCAGGTTTGATTAAAAAACATGACCCCTTCTTTATGGAACATGAAAGAATGTTATTTGATGCTGAAAAAAAGTGGATAAAAAAAGCCATAAAAATATTTGGTTAAGATTTTCAACGCTCAACCCTATGGCAAGTTCCTATCATATTTGGGCGATAATATTTTCCTTGACATATGCATTAGTGTGCATGTATAAGTAGGTCATGGATATTCAAAACACAGCAAAAACAAGAGCAGAGGTTCTAAAAGAGTTTACCGAAGTCTATGACGCCCGGTTCTTCAAGGCGCTCAGTGAGCCGGTCCGCATTCAGATTTTAGGCTATTTGATGTTGCAGGGGCGGTCTGATATCGGGTCCATCACAGAAAACATGCCCCAGGATCGGTCTGTTATTTCAAGGCATCTGAATCACTTGCAAGAGGTCGGTATTCTTTGCTGTGAAAAAGAAACAAGGCACATGTATTACCACATTAATGCCCAAACATTTGTTGACAAACTGGAACTATTCCTGACATTAATCAAGAAAAGTATTTCTGTATGCTGCCCACCTGATTGCTGTTCAAAGTAGGGACATTTTTTTGTCAATATATATGCATAAATGTGCACACAAACATTTTTAATAGGAGAATATTATGACCATGAAAGATCCAATGTCAGCAAATTCGTCATGCACGTCAGGCAGCAGTGTTCCATCGTATCTGGTGATGGCCCTTTCCGGCTTACTGGGTGGCGTTTCTATGGCTCTTTTTGTAGCGTTTCTGTACACAGGATTGCCAAGCCAGATAAATCTTGGCCTGAATGAACCAACGAGTCTTTATTTTAACACCCTGCTTTGTTTTCTTTTTTTCCTTCAGCACAGCCTGATGCTTCGCAATGGATTCCGGCAATGGTTGTCAGGCTTTATCCCCCCTATTTACCTTGGAGCATTATTTTCGATTTTTTCCGGATTGTTTTTATTGATCCTCATGCTTTTCTGGCAAAAATCAACCTCTATCCATATCGAAATTGACGGGGCAGGCTATGGGGTTATGCGCGTATTGTTTTTCATCTCCATGATCAGCTTCTATTTTACCATCCGATCATTGAGATCCTTTGATCCCTTAGGTATTAGAGATATTTCTATCCATTTAAAGGGGAAACAAACCAGGGGATCTATCTTTACAGTTCGGGGGACGTACCAATGGGTCCGGCATCCTCTGTATTTTTTTAGTCTTCTGATGATATGGGCTAATGTCTCCCTGACAACCGATCGCTTACTTTTTAACGGCCTCTGGACAGTCTGGATTATCATCGGAACGTTTCTGGAGGAAAGAGACTTAATCGCATCCTTTGGAGATGAGTATAGAAACTACCAGCGTAAGGTTCCAATGCTGATTCCGTACAAATGGTTTCCCTGGGCAAATAATAAACAATAATTAAACATTTTAAGGAGAATAGATATGAATAAAAATGAACACATTCGAGACATGGTTTCAACAGCTTATGGACAAGCGATTGATGCAACGACAAAAGGATGCGGTTGCTCCGCCCGACACGATAACACGACCATAGCAGGGATGGCAGGTTATAAACAAACAGATATAAAAACGTTGAACTCCGATGCGGCGGCTCTCTCCTTCGGCTGTGGCAATCCCCTTGCGTTCAGCGGTGTCAAAGAAGGCGATACGGTATTGGATCTTGGAAGTGGCGCTGGTTTTGATCTGATTATTGCGGCCAAAAAAGTCGGGCCAAGCGGTCATGTGATCGGGGTGGATATGACCGAAGCCATGATCGCAAAAGCAAAGGAAAACATCAAAGCCGAGGGATTGACCAACGTGGATGTACGTTACGGGTTGATTGAACAACTTCCGGTTGAATCGGCATCCGTGGACTGGGTCATTTCCAATTGCGTGATCAATCTGTCACCAGAAAAAAAGCGCGTTTTTTCAGAAATCCATCGGGTGCTTAAACCCGGCGGACAAATGCTTGTATCGGATATTGTAGCAAAAAATCTACCCTATTGGTTACGAGATAACGATCAACTCTATTCTGCCTGTGTGGGCGGTGCCATCAGCGAAGAAGACTATCTGGCTGGTCTTCGTCAGAAGGGTTTGATAGATGTGGAAGTCCGAAACCGGTTTATCTATGAAGAATCCCAGATCAAAGCTTTTTTCGAAACAGAAGAAATACCCGGTTTGAAAGAAATGATGAATGATCACCCTGGACAAGACCATGAGAAGGTGATCAATCAAATGGCTCTGAATGCTGTGGGGAATGTTTGGAGTGCCCAGTTCTATGCCAAAAAACCAGCAACCAAAAAGAAGCAATCCCATGACGAAATCATAAACCGAATGATCCAATTGGCTGAAAACAAATACAATTGCAGTCAAATTATGATGGTCCTCGCCTTGGAGCAGAAGGACCATGACAATGCCGACCTGGTCCGGGCCATGTCCGGTATAGGTGATGGCTGCGGTTTTTTTAGTGAAACGTGCGGGGTTATGACAAGCGCAGCCAGCCTGCTTGCCTGGTATGGCGGCAAAGGATCTGACAGCGAATCCGAATCAGATACCTTACTTCCCATGCTCCAAGATCTGGGCGACTGGTTTCGCCAAAAAACCGCTTCAAATTATAAGGGCACACGCTGTAAGGATATCGTGGGTGACAAGGTCGGAACTCCGGCAGGGAAACATATCTGCGGCGGATTGATTTTCGAAACATACAACAAGGTCAATGACATTCTCAGGTCTTATGGTTTTTCCTGAACAGGCCTTCCTAATGGTGAATCTTTATGCAGGCCAGGATGCGTGCGATCCTCATGATAATACTTGAAATATTCGGAAAGCTTACGTTTCAAATGATCTTCATTCAAAACAACCAGATGGTTAACGCAATCCTTTCTGAAACTCCCGATCACTCGCTCGCAATAAGGATTCTGCCATGGACTTTGTATGGTATATGGATAACTGCTGGCGTAGCGCAAGATTTTCCATAGCGAGGGCAGAGTGATTTTTAAAAAACAAAACACCAATTGAAAACAACAAATTTAGCAAAATTTCTAACTTCTCCATTCCCCCAATCCACCATCAAAAAAAATAAAAAACCTCGTTGCGCTTGATGGCTCAAGC
>JACNHV010000352.1 GCA_014383445.1 Candidatus Desulfobacula maris
CCATCAATAGATCTCGGCCGCAGGCAGCTCTGCGACCTGGAACTCCTTCTCAACAGGGCCTTTTATCCCTTACACGGTTTTCTCGGCAAAGATGATTATGAAAACGTCCTGAAAGAGATGCGGCTCTCCGACGGTACTATCTGGCCCATGCCGATATGCCTTGATGTTTCTGAAAAGCTGGCATCTTCACTCCAGCCAGGCTCCCAACTTGCCCTGAATGACGATGAAGGCTTTATCCTGGCAATCCTGACCATCAGCGACATCTGGAAGCCGGATAAAAAGGCCGAAGCAAAAGCTGTTTTCGGAACGGATAACGCCCAGCAGCATCCGGGTGTAAAAAATCTCTACGAAAACATACAGCCCTGGTACCTTGGCGGCACCCTTGAAGGACTCCATCTGCCCATTCATTATGATTTCAAGGAAATCAGGCTCACCCCGGCGGAAACCCATCGCCGTTTTTCCTTAAACGGCTGGCGCCAGGTCCTCGGCTTTCACACCGACGCCTACCTCCATTGCGCCCATCGGGAAATGATCCTCAAGGCAGCCCGTGAAGTCGGTGCCTCTATTTTCCTGCAGCCGGTGGCAGGTCTTGATCATCCGGGCAATCTGGACCACTACACCCATGTCCGCTGCTATCAGGAAATCGTCAAAAAATTCCCCAATAACATGATTGCTCTTGGCCTTCTCCCCCTGGCGATCCGGCAGGCCGGCCCCCGGGAAGCGCTCTGGCAGGCAATTATCAAGAAAAACTATGGCTGCAGCCATTTTCTGGTGGCTGAAGACCATGGCGATCCCTTTGCCAGCAAGCTCGATAAACAGAATTTTTATCCGCCCCACGCCGCCCAGCAGCTGGTTAAAAAATTCGAAGATGAAACCGGCATTACCATGGTGGCCGAAGAGAAAATGGTATATGTCGAGGATAAAGCGCAATATATCCCACAGGCCCATGTTTCATCAGATATGGTTGTCAAAAATATTTCTTCCGGGGAGTTGCAGCGGCGCCTTGAAGCAGGGCTTGATATTCCAGAATGGTATTCATATCCGGAGGTTGTGGCTGAGCTTCGCTATGCCTTTCCGCCTCGATCCAAACAGGGGTTCACCATTTTTATTACCGGTCTGTCAGGTGCAGGAAAATCAACGCTTGCCAAGGTTCTTATGGTGAAGTTCCTGGAGTTGCGGGACCGGCCGGTAACACTTCTTGACGGTGATATTGTCCGACGAAATCTGTCCAGCGAATTGACTTTCACCAAAGAACACAGGAACCTGAATATTACCAGAATTGGTTTTGTTGCCAGTGAAATCACCAAAAACGGCGGCATTGCCCTGTGCGCACCCATTGCCCCTTATGAGGAATCTCGCCAAGCCAACCGGGAGTTGATAAGCAAATACGGCGGCTACATTGAAGTCTACATGGCCACACCACTCGAGATTTGCGAACAGCGAGACCGTAAAGGCCTCTATGCCAAGGCCCGGGAAGGAAGGATCCAGGCCTTCACCGGCGTATCCGATCCATACACCATCCCGGAAAACGCCGAAATCACCATTGACACCAGCGAAGTAACCCCAGCCGAAGCCGCCCAGGAAGTCATGCTCTACCTCGAAGAACAGGGCTATTTGAAGTAAACAAATAAATCAGTGTAGGTTGGGCTAAGCCAAAGCGAAGCCCAACAAACATCCTCAAAAGCGCCCCTAGAAGTCATGCTTTACCTGAAAAAACAAGGCTATTTGAAATAAACAAACAAATCAACGTAGGTTGGGCTGAGCCCCAGCGAAGCCCAACAATCATCTTCAGAAAAAATCATTCCCCCCAAACATCATCATCAAACCCAATACCACCCGCACCCCAATCCGCATCATACAACCCATTGCGGACGTATGTATGAAAACTCGAATACGGCCATTTATTCGGAGAATCGACCAAATTATGTTTCACAGGGTTATAATGGATATATTCAACATGCCGTTCAAAATCATTTTCATCGCGAATTGCATGTTCCCAAAAACGTCGCTGCCAAACAGCCGCTTCCCTTTTGGTTTGACGTGAGCTGGAAGCCTTGCCTTTAAAATGACAAGAACATTGACGGCTGAATGATCCTTTTATGAGGTTCCACCGAGTAGAGAAGTTATAATCATCATGAGGCAGGGTCCAGATGCAATGCAGATGATCGGGAAGTAATACAATGGCATCCATGCAAAACGGATGTTTGTCCATAACCGATCGAAAAACAGACCGAAGCAAATCAACATTCTCCGGGATTGTTAAAATTTCCCTCCGATTATGTGTAACAACGGTGAAGAAATACGTGCCTCCTTTTATACGGGTCCGCCGATATTGTATTTGCAAATAGATGGATTGGGATTGTTGGATGGATTGGGATTGTTGGGCTTCGCCAGGGCTCAGCCCAACCTACGATTAATCAAATAACATATGAATACCACGCCAACAATAAGACCTATTAGCAGTACTATAAAATTAATTGTTCCGAGTTTCCTCCGCAATTTCCCATAAAACCAAGAAAAACCATAACTTCCAAAAATGATAAAAATGATGATAAAAAGAAGATTAACAAAATTATTTTCCATTTTCTTATTTGGTGCATTCGTTATCATTTAAACTAGACGGATTAATCCAGTCAATTCCAAAAATTGGATCTGATATCGGTTTATCCAGCCGTAGGTTGGGCTGAGCCAAAGCGAAGCCCAACAAACATTCCCAAACAATCATTCCCTCCCAACAAAATCATCAAACCCAATACCACCCGCACCCCAATCCGCATCATACAACCCATTGCGGACGTATGTATGAAAACTCGAATACGGCCATTTATTCGGAGAATCGACCAAATTATGTTTCACAGGGTTATAATGGATATATTCAACATGCCGTTCAAAATCATTTTCATCGCGAATTGCATGTTCCCAAAAACGTCGCTGCCAAACAGCCGCTTCCCTTTTGGTTTGACGTGAGCTGGAAGCCTTGCCTTTAAAATGACAAGAACATTGACGGCTGAATGATCCTTTTATGAGGTTCCACCGAGTAGAGAAGTTATAATCTTCATGAGGCAGGGTCCAGATGCAATGCAGATGATCGGGAAGTAAGACAATGGCATCCATGCAAAATGGATGTTTGTCCATAACCGATTGAAAAATCGATCGGAGCAAATCAACATTCTCCGGGATTGTTAAAATTTTCCTCCGATTATGCGCAACAACGGTGAAGAAATAGGTGCCTCCTTTTATGCGGGCCCGCCGGTATTGCATTTGTGAATAGGTGGTTTGGAATTGTTGGATGGATTGAGATTGTTGGGCTTCGCTTTGGCTCAGCCCAACCTACTCACTAATTTTTTTCACTCTATTTAAACAAGAAATAAGTTCCTTGTTTGTTCGGTCATTATAAAATATTTTCCGTCCATTAAATGAAATTATTATATATCCTTGCACCCGAATATTCTCTATTTTATCGAAAGGGCACTCTGTAACCCCTCGCCTGTTCATGGAAAATTTAATTATCTCATTAGCAAAATCTATCGTAATTTTATTAGCGTACTTTGACAAAATAAATTCACCAAATAGATAAGGCCCAACTGAAAAGAAAATAAGACAAAATACTATAGCATTTTGGTTTAACTCTTCATTACTATTAACAACAAATACGCCAAAAACAATTGCTAGACCAACACCTAACTTGCCGAGATTGTTTATAATATCAACATATACGCTTGAGAATGAATATATTATTAGTTCCTTTTCCATGGCAACCTACTAAAAGTATTACTCTTAATCATTAAAACATTCCAAACCTAACGAAATTGAATGAGAGGATAAATTCCCAGCCAATGAAGAAACTCCTGAACCAACACCAAGTCCAACAGCCGCAGCTGACACCCCACCCCCTAATGCCCCAGTTATTACACCATTAACCATTCCAGAATTAGCTGAATGAGCAATACCCTTACCGTCTCTCCCTGATGTCCAAGCACCAACAGCACCACCAGCGCCTCCACCAAACATACCAGAAATCGCCCCTCCAACCATTCCTCCAACAACACCGCTATATTGTGGCAAAACAGCCCCAAAAGCTGCACCAACCAAGGCGCCCGTTATACCACCCGCAATTCCTGAAACGTAATTTCCTGACTGAATCCCCGCAATTGCCCCACTTACACCACCTGCAATAGCTCCTACAACAACACCTGCAGGAGTTAGCCCCAAAGGATCCACAAAATTTACAGCATCATTATAAACATACCCATAAAGATTCAATCCCCCAGCTATCCCTATCGGGTCTTCTGAGATAAACCGGCCGGTGCTTGGCATATAAAACCTGTTGCGCATATAGAGCAAATCATTGCCGGCTTGTCTAATGCCAAATTGTCCGACAAACTGGAACTCATTGTTCACAGATTCACTGCTGAACAGTACTTCGCCAAAAGGTGCATAGGCATAGGAATTTGTTTTTTCACTTAGGCTATTTGTTAGCTCTGCTGTATTGCCGTTGCCGTCGAATGTGTAGAAATAATCATCTTTTGAGATGAGTCCCATGCCGTATGTGTAGCGGGTTAGCAATGCTCCTGATTCATCATACTCGCCGACAACATTACCAAATCCGGTGGGATCGATCAGATAATATCTGGTTGTGCCATTTTCAGTGAGTGCTGTCAAGTTGCCCAGTCCGTCATATTGGTATTCAGATGCACCCTCGGGCCCCAAAACAGCCACCAGTTTATTATCATCGTTATAGCTGTACTGCCAGACATCACTACCGATTATTTTCGATATCAGGTTGCCGTCATTATCGTAATTAAAGATGGCATTGCCTGCCTGACTATATTGGTTCATATTATTGGGAACATAATCAATACTGGAACCATCAAATATCTCCTGCGTCCTGTTTCCGGCCTTGTCATACGTGTAGATTATGCTTTTATCGGCAATATCAGAATGGCTTGAGGTAAATGCCGCCTCAACCAATTGTCCTACTTTATCATAGGTATACACCCAGTTAGCATCCAGTGTCGACATACTGGTGCGACGGCCACGTGCGTCAAATTCATAATCAAACCGTGAGAGTATCGAATCATCTGCTGCATAATTAACCAGATGAATCAACCGGCCTGCCAGATCATATTCATAGGTTGTTGACACACCGTTGCCCAAGGTTTTAACGCTCAGCCTCCGCATGGAGTCATAGGTGTAGTTTACCAATAGTTGCCCTTCACCCTGAACAATACTCTCAAGCTGACCATAGGCATTGTATGCATACTGCAGTTTATAGCCGCTCTGGTCAATTACAGATGACCGTCGACCAAGACTGTCATAGGTATATTCCAGAAAAAGATTTCGGGGATTGGTTATGCGTTGGAGTAAATGATTCTCATAATAAGTAAATGTTGTGGTTCCCGTAAGGTCCGTTACTGAAGTGATATTGCCCACCTCGTCATAGCTATAGGAAACAGTGGTCCCATCATCATAGGTTTTCTGCAAAACAAAACCATTGCTGTCATAGCTATAACCCACTGCAGATCCGCGACGGTTTGTTCTCTGAGTCAAATTGCCCAGAAAATCAAACGAATACACTTTCTGGCTACTATCCGGGTAAGTCACGCTGTCGTTATTACCCTGTGAATCGTAATAAAAATCAGTGGTATTGACTGCGGCATCTGTAATCGAACTCATGCGGTTAAAGTCGCCATACCCAATTTTAACAAGTTGCCCCAAAGCATCTGTCACGGTTGTAGTATTGCCCTTTCTGTCATAGGCTAAAGAAGCTGACAATCCATCCGGCCCAACAACTCTCAACAGATTATAATTGTTATCAAAAGCGCTGACAGTTGCACCTCCCAGCGGATCAACGTATTTTACCAGTTGCCCTTTAGCATCATAATAAAAGCCATGGCTGCTGTTATCGGCATTGGCAGTCATGGTCACCGCACCCAAATCATAACTGAAAGAGGCTTGAGGACTCGAGTTGAAAACTGTTTCACTCAGTCTGCCGTTTTCATCATAGTTGAAACGTTCTTCGGTATTGTCAGGATAGTCGATACCTGCCATAGCATATGCAGAAGCCCCCGTCTGAGAATAAAGATAGTTCGTTGTTCTCCCTAAAATATCGGTAACGGATGTCAACTGATCCCCAAAGAGATCATAGGCAAAATCAACGGTAAGTTCTCTTGTATGGTCGCTTATGGTTGATATGAGGCCACCGGTGTAGGTGAATGACAAATACTGTCCTGCACTGTGGACAAGGCGGCTAAGCAAGTCAGAGCTATATTCAGCTGTAATCCGGTTGCCATTTAGATCTTCCAGGTAATCGAGTTTGCCGTCTGCTCTGAATCTCTGGATAATTCCACCTGCAAATGTCAGGGTAAAGACATCCCCGGACTTGCTTAGTATGGAATAGTCCCCCGGTGGAGAAAAATACCCGCCCCTGTCATCAGGCTGATATCTTCTCTCCCTGTTCATGCTGGTAACAATCACATTGCCCTCTGCATCTTCCGCCAGCAATGTCTGCCAGGCATGACTCCAGCCTTTACCCAATGTCCCTTTTTCAAAACGGTCACTGATTGATGAGGAAAAAGAACGACTGAAAACCAGCGGCAGACCGGGAGCTGCAATTGCAATATCAATGTCTCCGGCAAGATAAGGCAAGGGATTGTTTGCACCCATGGCCTGAGCCAACTCAAATCGAAACAGTTCATTAATGTCCCGGACAGTCTGATTACAGTGGC
>JACNHV010000133.1 GCA_014383445.1 Candidatus Desulfobacula maris
AGGCTGTGGGCAACCGTCATGATGGATATGACGGATCCCATGGCCTTTTTTGTATCTCCTTTAATGACGGAATAGGCCATGACTGCCGGCGAGGAAATACCACCACCGATTCCAAATATTGAAACGGCAATCACCAGATCTTGAAAAGACGATGCCCAGAACGGCAATAACATTCCAATGGTTGATAAAGTTCCTCCAAAAATAATCATAAAATTTTTATTTGCCCTGTCTGCAACATATCCCATGGGTAAACCAATGAGTCCTGACACAAATACACCCAGCATCACAAGTACACCAGTTAATGAACTGGAAAGACCAAATTCAATGTCTGCAAACAAGGGAAGGAAACACCATATCACCCCGATACAGGCTGTATAGGCATACCTGAATATAAAAATGGAAATAAGCCCTCTGTCTTTTATAAGATTGGACCATGGAATTATTTTATTTCCTGTTGTTTTAACTTTTTCTTCTGAGGTTGCAGGCAGGAAAAAGATGCATAATAATAGGCCAATGCCTGACAGCATGCCCATGCAGATAAATGCAGCATCAAGGGACCATATATCTTTTATTCCGCCACCCATCAATGGCCCCAGGCTCAAGCTTAAAAACATGGACAGGTTAAAAAGCCCCATTGCATAACCTTCCGAACCTTCAGGTGTAATCTCCCCAACATAGGCCTGAACCACGGGCATAATCATGGCAGATCCTGCCCCCTGGATAAATCTCAATATTATCAATGTTTCTATATTTTTTGAAAATATAAATGCAAATGAAATCAGTGTGTAGGCTGCTAAACCTGCCACAATAAATGGTTTTCGTCCTTTTTGATCGGACAGCCTCCCGAAAACAGGCAGAAGAAAGATCCTGGAAATGGAAAATGAACCAAATATCATTCCCACATATATCCCTGTTGCCCCCAGGTCGTTTGCATACACAGGAAGAAGCGGAACCACGATTCCAACCCCTGTAACCGTTGTGAAAATTGCAAAAAACAGGGTTATAAAGATACCTTTCCGGTCTGAAGGTATGATGTTTTTCCAGTTTTTGAACAGCTTTATCACAAGCTGGAACAATGGTTCTTTAACAGAATGTGGGGCCATTGGATCCATTTTTTAGCCTTAGGATAAGCACTCTTTGATTTGATCAATAAACCGGCTTGGAGTTGAAAATTCACCTTTTCGATAATTGGCATGTGTCAGGTATAAAAATCTTTCTGCCCGGGTCATTGCCACATACATCAGCCGCCTTTCTTCAAAAAGCGCATTATCGCCTGCATCAATAGACCGCCAATGGGGGAACAGACGCTCTTCGCATCCCACAATAAATACGGTATCATATTCCAGGCCTTTGGCTGAATGAATGGTGAGAAGGGATACGCCCGTTGAATCATCCTCATCCTCTTTGTCTTCTCTTATCAAGGCCGCCTCTTCAAGATATTCTAAAAGATCATTTTTAGATCTTGCTGTATGAATTAATTGCTCAAGATTTTCTTTTTTTGAAATAAATTCGTCATTTGTTTTTGTTTTTTTCTCCAGGTATTCATAATAATTGGTTTTTCCCAGGACAACTTCCATGGCCCGGGCAGGAGCCAGATCCATTATTTCATCCAGGATTTCAAGAACCTGGGAAAGATTTTCATGGATTTTTTTACTTAACACCCGATCTTTGACCATGATTCTGGCAGCCTCCTGAAGGCTTGTCCCCTGGGTTCTCATGGCTGCCATTTTTTTAATCATTGATGGCCCGATTCCCCTTTTGGGGGTGTTGACAATGCGTTCAAAGGAGACATCATCATTGGGGAAAAATGCAGCACTTAGATAGGAATTAATATCCAGGACTTCCATTCTTTCAAAAAACCCCTGAGACCCCTTCAAACTATATGGTATCCTGTAGGACCTGAAAATCTTTTCAAAGGGAAGGGAACAGAACTTTGTCCTGTAGACCACTGCCATTTTATCATAGCCGATGCCTAGACCCTGGCGATTTAATCCCTTAATCCTTCTGGCAACCCATTCTGCTTCATGTGAATCTGATAAAAAGTCATAAATTTCTACCACACCGCCTTTTTTTTGGGAAAAGCATTTTTTATCCATTTTATCAGGGTTATAATCGATTAAATCATTTGCTGCCTGAACAATTTCATCTGCAGACCTGTAATTTTCTTCAAGCCGGAAAATTTTTGAATCCTTATATTTTTCTGAAAAGCCTAAAAAATGATTAACATTGGAACCCCTGAATCCATAGACGGACTGCCAGTCATCTCCCACACAGAAAAGATTCCTATGATCGCCTAAAAGCAGATTGGTTAAATCGTCCTGAAGATTATTGGTATCCTGGTATTCATCCACAAGAATATAGGAAAAATAGGTTTGATAAAAGTCTCTGATTTCTTTGTGATCCCTTAAAAGATCCCTTGTCTTTAAAAGGATATTATCAAAATCCACACTGTTCATTTCTTTTAGGCGTTTTTCATATTGGCCAAACAGGTCTTCAATTTTAACACTGAAAAAGGCAGGTTTTAAATCAAAATATTTTCCCGGGTTTCCAAAATTTTTAGCCCTTGAGATCATGGATAAAATTTTGTTGGCATGCTTTTTTTCAATATTATTTTTCACGCAGAGTTCTTTGGCCAGCTTCTGCTGCTGATAGACTGAAAATACCTGTATGGGTGACATGTATCCTGATTTTTCACAATGCTGTTTTAAAATCATAAGACAGGCTGAATGATAGGTTCTGACCCAAGCAAAATTTTGGAAATTAAGACCTGTCATCTCAATGAGCCTTGATTTCATTTCGCCGGCAGCTTTATTTGTAAATGTGATGGCAAGAATTTTTCTTGGATCATGGCCCTGGTTGACAAGGTGTGAAAACTTGGCTGTCAAGGTACGGGTTTTACCTGAACCGGCTCCCGCAACAACAAGTGCTGGGGAGCCGGTATGATTTACTGCATCCTGCTGCTGTACAGATAACTCCATAAAATTTAAATGATAAGATTTTTAAAAATCTTATTTTATCTCCTTAATAATGATGTTTAAAGCTGTTTCAATTTCATTTCTTATTTCATCCAGTCTTTTTTCACTCAAGGCTTCAAATCGAAGAACCAGGGCCGGCTGGGTATTGGATGCCCTGACAAGTCCCCATCCATCATCGTACAATGCTCTTAACCCGTCAATATCAATCACATCCTGTTTGGCTTTAAAAAGGGTTACAATTTTATCCACCACATCAAATTTGATCTCATCCGGACAATCTACTCGGATTTCGGGTGTTGTAAAGGTTTTTGGAAGATCCTGTATGAGTTCGTCAACCCCAAGGCCTGTATCTGCCATAATTTCAAGCAAACGGCAGGTGGCATAGAGGGCATCATCAAATCCCAGATATCTGTCCTTAAAAAACATGTGTCCGCTCATTTCACCGGCAAGTTCTGCCTTTTCTTCCTTCATCTTTTGTTTGATCAATGAATGGCCTGTTTTCCACATAATGGCATTGCCGCCATGGTTTCTAATATCATCATACATGACCATGGAGCATTTGACTTCCGAGATAAAGGTTGCCCCGGGTTTTCGCCCAAGGATTTCCCTGGCATAGATAATCATGAGCTGATCCCCGTAGATCACCTCACCATTTTTGTCCACAACACCTATTCTGTCAGCATCTCCATCATATCCCACACCCAGATCAAGATTTTTTTCTTTCACCAGTTTAATCAGGTCAACAAGATTTTTTTTCTGGGTTGGATCAGCTTCATGGTTGGGGAATGTCCCATCCATATCGCAATATATATCGTAAACCTCGCACCCCAAATTTTTTAATATGGGGAGAGCTGTAATTCCACCCGTCCCATTACCAGAATCAATCCCGATCCTGATGGGTTTTTTGATCTTGATATTATTTAAAATATATTCTTTATAAGGAGTGATGACATCTTTTTTGGTCACCTTGCCACGGCCTTGAATAAATGTTTTATTTTCACAAATGCTGCGAATATCCTGTAACCCCTGGCCGTGGATGGAATCTGTGCCTTTCATCAGTTTAAACCCATTATATTCCGGGGGGTTATGGCTTGCAGTCACCATGGCACCACCATCAAGCTTCAGCTGGTGTATGGAAAAATAGAGAACTGGTGTTGGGCAGATTCCAATATCAATGACATCGCAGCCAGTGGATATGATTCCCTGGATAAACAATTGAGAAAATTTATCCGAGGTCAGTCTGCAATCTCTGCCAACAGATACGATTTTTTTATTCTGCCTTTTTAAAAGACTGCCATAAGCTTTGCCAATGATTACAACATCTTTTTCTTCAATATCCTTGCCTGCAACACCTCTTATGTCATATTCTCTGAAAATCCCAGGATTCATGATACCTCCTTTAGACGAATTTTGATAAAAGGACCAAAGATCCTATCAACCAGCAATAAGGGGCAAATAGATGAAATCTGCCCGAGTGAACCAAAGATAATAATAATTTTAAAGCAAGCAATCCAGTGATAAATGAAACAATTGTAGCATATATGGTTATAGAATCAATGACAAATCCGCTGTTGATCATATCTTTTATACTTAATATTTGTGCTCCCAATATTGCTGGAATTGATAGAAGAAAAGAAAATTTAGCTGCATTATGTCTGTCAAGGCCCAAAAACATTCCTAGAGTAATGGTGGTTCCGGATCGTGAAATGCCGGGGATAACGGCAAGTCCCTGACCCACCCCGATGATAAGTACCTTTTTTATGCTAAAGCCGTCTTTTTTACTTTTGCTGAAATAAAAATTTTTTGAGGCCCACAGGATTGTTCCCGTAAGGATCAACATAAATCCCACTAAAACCTCTGAGGCAAATAAGATATGCTCAAACTGTTTTAAGATAAGCCCTATAAATGCCGTTGGAATAGACCCAATTAATATTAAACCTGCCAGTTGAAGGTTTTTATCTTCTTTTAAAAGATGCGCCATGGGCTTTAATGAAACAGCCTTTGAAATAAACCCTAACACAGAAATCAGTATGGCCCGGATATCTGAAGCATAGACCACCAGAACGGCCAGAAGTGTTCCCATATGAACACTGATATCAAATGTTAATTGTGATTCCGTAATCCCGAAAAAAATCTGTCCCAGAACAAGATGCCCGGAACTGCTTACAGGTAAAAATTCCGTAAGCCCCTGTATAATGCCGAGGATGATTCCTTGATATAATTCCATATTCCATCATTTTTCTTTATTTATTCTGGTCAACAAACAGCACTCGTATATAATTCTTAGGCCTAAATTGCAAGATATTAAAAAAGACATAAAAGAAAGCTTGATTTAACACTGTTTTTTGTGTATTAAGAGAGCATTGTTTTATTTAGAATTCTATAGACAGACACCATTTTATACTAACAAAGCAAAAGGAGAAAAAAGACATGAGACTTTTAACAAGAAGTTTATTAACATTGTTTGCCTTCCTTTTTTTATTTGGATGCGCGGCAAAACAGATGAGTACACCAGTGGCATTTGAACCAGTGCAATTCGATAAGGCAGCCTACTCTTCAAAGGTAGATAATTTTTTGATAATTTTTGATTCATCAAGTTCCATGCGTTACCCTCTTGAAGGAGAAACAAAATTTGATAAAGCCAAGACCGTTGTAAACCGGTTGAATGTAACCCTTCCCGAGATGGGTCAGACAGGAGGACTAAGGTCTTTTGGTCACTCTTCTAAAGTATCAAATAGTTCAACAGAACTTATTTATGGAATGGAAAAATATTCTACAGCTAATTTAGATAAAGCGTTTCAAAAGATTGTTGAGCCGGGCGGCACCAGCCCGTTGTATAAAGCTTTGAATGATGCAAAAGAAGATTTTAAAGGACTTTCCGGAGAAAGGAATGCAGTTGTTATAATCAGTGACGGTGAGGAGTTGCCCGGTAATGTACTGGCATCTGCAAAAGCATTGAAAGAGATCTATGGCCCTTCCATTTGTTTTCACACTGTCCTTGTTGGGGATTCACCTGAAGGGGAAGCCCTGTTACAAGAGATCTCAAAAATTGGAGGATGCCTTGGCGCATCTGGAGACTGCGGGTTTTTCACAACAGCAGACAAATTGTTAAACAGTCCGGAAGACATGGCTTGTTTTGTTGAAAGTGTATTTCTGGACAAAATAGCAGCTCCTGCACCTGTTGTGGTTCCTAAAAAAGAAATTGTAAAAGAAGAAGTTTGGGTTCTTGGCGATGTCCTTTTTGGCTCTGGAAGCTCTGTGATCAAACCGGGGGCCTATTATTTATTGGATGATATTGCCGCAAAACTTGAGGAAAAGCCTGGCATGAGTATTGACATCCAGGGCCACACTGATAATATCGGTTCAGCTGAGTCTAATAAGGAACTTTCCTCGAGACGTGCCCAGGCCGTCAAAAACTATTTGATTGGAAAAGGTATTATGCCAGACAGAATGACAACGGAAGGATTTGGATTTAGCAAACCTGTTGCATTAAACGGCACGGAAGCCGGTCGTGCATTAAACAGAAGAGTTGAGATTAGACCCTTTTAATTAATAGATAAACTAAGGGAAAGAGCTGCATCTTTGCGGTGTGGTTCTTTCCTGATCACGATTTTGGCCACAAAAAATACTATGTTTTTAACACGGTTTTTTTTGTGGCCTTTTTTTTAAAGTTTTAAAGCTGGTCTAAGGATCTATAACCTGAAGGTCACACGTAACCTGAAGGTCACACGTAACCTGAAGGTCACACGT
>JACNHV010000132.1 GCA_014383445.1 Candidatus Desulfobacula maris
GTCCCCGCCTGTATGACGAGCAAATTGCCGGCATACCCTTTGCTTGTCTTTGAGCGAATTTGAGACCCTCGGGAACATCACATCCATCAATCCCCTTGTGGTCCTGTTCGCTTTTGTTCTATTTTACAGCCAGACTTGCCAGCCAGAGTTTTGGCGAAGACTGGTGTGAAATTGGCGTGCCGGGTCGTAGCTTTGAGCAATAAACATAATAGTTTGCCCGCCTTCGCAAAAAAAGCTACGGCGCGGCAGTCTTCGCTTTCCGCTGCGCTTCAAGCGAAGACTGGAGGCGGCGGGAGTCGAATCTGAAAATAGCAATGATAACAGTTGTTTAAGCATGATCTAAAATGACATAAAATGATAAAAAGATTAGCTTTTCTACACCATACTTAATCGGTTCGAATGTCACCTCAAATCACTTTAAATCACGACTTCTCACTCAAAATAGACACAATTTTGGTCACAAAATATAAGGATGCGTCTGTTAGTTTTATTTAGATTTAATTGCAGAAATATTTTGTTAAGGTTGAAGATTTCGTATCAATATCAAAACCAATCGGATGATTATTGTATTTTTGATTAAAGGCAGTTAATAGTATGATGATATATGAGATGAATTAGGGGCCACCTTCCGGTGGCCCCTTGGTTAATGATTATTTCTTTTTCTTGGATGAAGGTCTTTGAGAAAGAGTGCTCCCTGCTGCGGATTTTGATGCCTTGCTGGTCCTCCGATCCCGCAACACTTTTGATGCTGCGCTTGCAGCCTTTTCCGATGTTACCCGCTTAGGTGCCTTCGTTTGGGATAATGCACTCCCTGCCGCCGTTTTAGACTTGCGGCCAGTTGATTTGCTCCGAAGCGTCTTTGACGCCTTGCTTGCAGCTTTCGGTCTCGTAACTTTCGATTTTGCCATTTTGAAATACTCCTCTAAATAGTGTCAAATTTTGAAATGGGGACCGCTATGAAACGATCCCCGGTTAATACTAAATGTTAAATCCTATCATTACATGCAGGCAACCTACCGTGACGAGCCATATAATCCCGGAGGCGCTGCTTTTCTCTTTCCTTGTAGTTGCTACAAGGTTCGATAGCGAACTGCTTTGCCTGCTGGATACACGGATCATTTGAGTAGTAGTGGTCTGTTAACCGCTCGTGAAGATTATTCGAACTGCCGATGTAGATGATGTTACTGTTAACACCCAGACTATAAACGCCGAATGTTTGAGGGACCTGATTCAGGTTTTCCAGTGTAAAAGCGTACCAGGTCCAAGTATCTAGTGTTTTTCTAGCCACTTGCATGATATTTTATTTCACCTCTTTTTTTGAGCAAACTCCACCTATTGGCAGAGATCAGTAAAAAATCAATACCTTGCTAACAGGATCAATGACCCTATTAGCCGTTATAAACAGTTAGTTTGTTTGAAAATTATGTTATATGCACATTTCAGACACCCCATTCCCACGGCAGATTAATGTGCCGGGGAAACGGAGCAATTAGGTGGGGTTTATAAAAAAAGGCTTGACATTTTGTCACCTTTCTATCTAAAACCATCCTAGAGACACACGCTAGGTTTCCCCTAGCGACATTTACCAAAACCCTGGTCCTAGCCGACCAGGGTTTTTTATTTTTACAATTCCAACAATTTTATAGCGCAATATCTTGTTATTTGTCAATTAGTAATTTCAATATATAGTGCTTTCCCTATATATTGTATCTGAAGTTACAATTTTTTATTATACACAAATAAAGTCAATATATAATAGCGGTTATAAAAAGATTCAGCATGAAATTCGTGCAAAGCTCCATTAACGTCAATCAAACCGGCAGAGAAATCCCCAACAGGCCCGCCAATTCTTCTTCTAGTATTATCGTCAATCAAACCAACAATTAAGTCACGCGAGATGCAAGCAAACTGTATTTTAAACTTTGGCGAGGCGATAAAATGACGACATTTATGTTCTTGATCTTCCGGTACAGATTTCCACCAGGGAGTGCTAACTACCATTGCCATAGAAATATTATGACCAAATTGGATATAACGTCTTAGAGTGGTAACATAAGAAGTTTTATATTCCTTAATCAGCAGTTTGATACTATCCCACTCTGGAATAGTGTCCAAGGCATCCCTTGTAAAAACTTTTCCCCCAAACATTAGACCTGACGCACCATAATGAGCTTCTGCCTCAAGAGCCATCTGGAAGTCCGGATCTAATGTTTGCGCTGTATCCCCGAGGAAAAAAGGCCTGTGCCATTCAAGAAGGCCGTGTGTTGCATCATGAAAGGATGCCCATTTTTGCTTCGGCTTAGGTAATGATGAATCAATAACAATGCGATCTCTGCGATTTTGAAATACCAACCACATTGCATCTAATTTGATCGTTTCCTTGATTTTTGAAATAACCTTCCCTTTTACTTTGACTTTATGCAAAAACCTCCTCATAAAGCTGGGATTTTCCAAATCGTAAAACTCCCTGTCTATTTCAAGATGTTCCAATAGGTCGCCTATGAGAAAAGGAGGCTCTCGCATACCGGCTTCCTTCAGTGTCTTTTTGACTACCTTATCAATTTCATGCTTTGTGTGGTTATGCTAATCTAAAATTGACCCCCTAATAAGGCAAACGACAACCGAAAATTAACCCCCTTGAGCCGACCTCTGGTATTATAGGATTGGTAGCTATCAATCTTACACCGGAGGGGGAAAGGAGAATGCTCAAAGTGGATCAGTATGACTATATTCGAACAGCGCACCGAGTTTATGGAAAAAAGATCAAACAGATCGCAAGAGAGACCGGCCATTCAAGAAATACAATTAAGAAAGTATTGCGTGGCGAATACAGCGGATACAAACCCAGGGTTATTCAGCCGTATCCGATATTAGGTCCCTATCTTAAGATCATAGACAAATGGCTGAAAGATGACAAACAGCGACCTAAAAAGCAGCGTCATACAGCGGTTCGGGTTTATAATCGGCTCAAACAGGAACATGATTTTCAAGGCGCGGAGACGACCGTCAGGCGATATGTTCGTGAAGCCAAACTAAGATTGGGAGTTGGTTCCCCGCAGGTATTTATTCCATCTGATCCCCAAATTGGCGTAGAGGCCGAAGTTGACTGGGGAAGGTGTATGGCAATTTTAGGGGGTGTTAAGACTCAGCTAAAGTTTTTTTGCATACGCTCAAAGTATTCCGGCAAGCATTTTGTGCGCTGTTATCCTTGTGAACGTCAGCAGGCGCTATTTGACGGGCATATTCAAGCCTTTGCCTTTTTTGGTGGTGTCTTTCCGGTTCTGATCTATGACAATTTGACCACAGCGGTGCAAAAGGTATTTCGGGGTAAAAAAAGGACTCTTCAGGAATCATATGACAAGTTTCGTGCCTTTTACAATTTTACTCCCCGTTTTTGCAATCCCGGTCAAGGGCATGAAAAAGGCGGTGTCGAAGGTTTGGTTGGTTATGCCCGGCGTAACTATATGGTCCCCGTTCCGGAGGCTGAGTCGTTAGAGGAGCTGAACAAAAAGCTTTTACAGGATTGTCTTTCATATGGTGACCATCGGATTGCCGGTAGAGAGCAGACAGTCAATGAGTTGTACGAGGCAGAAAAGAAGCATCTGATAATCCTGCCGGATATTCCGTTTAGCAATCTTGAGACATCTTGTGGAAAAGTGGATAAATATTCTACGGTTGTCGTCGATAAAAATCGATATTCGGTGCCAACATCATATGCCTATTTTAAGGCCAATGTTGTTTTGTATATAGATCGTGTTGAGATATTTTATGGGAGCAAAAAAATTGCATATCATCAACGGCTTTATAACAACAACAAATGGAGTCTTTTGCCGGAGCACTATCTGGAACTTATTCAACAGCGGCCGCAGGCATTTGAATCAGCCCGCCCCATACGGCAATGGCGTGAACGCTGGCCGTTTTGCCTTGAGAGGCTTTTAGGGCGTTTTTGCCAAAAACAGGGCGATACAAAGGGCATCAAGGATTTCATATCGGTTTTGATGCTTTACAAAGATCACGATGCTAAAGATATTGAAGCGGCTGTTGAGCAGGCTCTTTCAGCCCATGTTAGCTCCAGTCAGGCAGTAGAACACATTTTAAAGAGTACGCCAGATCATTATGATCCATCGTTTGCGCCTTTGGCGAACTGGCAAACCCTGCCGCCTCCGGATGTAACCGTATATGAACAGATCGGAGGTGCCATATGAATGCAGGGATGAAAGCATTGTTAAATGATAATCTTAAAAGCCTAAAGCTGTCCACGATGATACGCAATCTGCAAAGTCATCTCCGCCAAGCCAAACAGAACAAGCTGGATTATGATGAATTTCTTTTAAATTTAACGGAGGATGAAGTTCTGGTCCGGAAGGAAAATGGACGCAAGAGAAGATTGAGAGAAGCCAAATTTCCTTTGCTAAAACCGCTTGAAACATTCAACTTTGATGCGGCCCCGGATCTGGACGCCCGGCTCATTAAGGAACTTTCAAGTTGTGAGTATGTTAAAAAAACCCGCAATATCATTTTTATGGGCAAAAGCGGCACCGGCAAAACGCATCTTGCAACCGGACTTGGCATGGAAGCCTGCAAACAGGGAGTAAGAACACGCTTTGTCACCGGGTGCGGCCTTGCCAATGAACTCATTGAAGCCCGAGATGAAAAACTGTTAGGTCGTACCGTAAAGCGTTATGCCGGCTACGGTTTACTCATTGTTGATGAATTGGGCTACGTTCCTTTCTCCACAGAAGGGGCTCAGCTGATTTTCCAAATTCTGGCTGAGCGTCACGAAAGAAAGCCGGTCATGATCACGACCAATATGGGATTTGGAGATTGGACACAAATATTTGGCGATCCCAGTATGACCGCAGCGCTCCTGGACAGAATTACTCACAAAGCGCACGTGATCAACTGCAGCTGGGAAAGTTACCGGCTCAAGGAAACCCTTAAAAAAAGCAATTAAACGAAGAGGCATTTAACATGGCAGAAATTACAATATATAACTCCTTAAAGTGCAGACTGGAAACGATTGATTTTGAGTTTACTGATAAAAACACGACATGGTTTGATGACGATGAGAACGATCAGGACATCTATATGATTACAGATGTTTTTGGTGGTTTGCTGATCAGAGAATATGGATACAATTATCCTGTATGGTTTGATGGCATATCGAGAGACACCATCAGATATAGCAAGCATAAGGCATTCAGCCTGAAAGCTGGTTATACGAAAAGTAGTTAACGCATTACGTGTTATCTGTTTAAGCAGAGAGGGGTTTTTCTATTCAAATTAAGAAGGGGTCAAAATTGGGTTGTCGTGAGGGGTCAAATTTCGGTTGACATTCCGATTTGTGGAATCATCAATCATTATTCAGAATCCTCTGTTCGAAGGAACTTTACGAACTCATCAAGCGTACTGCGCTCTTGTTCAGTAAGCTTTGAAAAGGATTCTGATTGAGCGGCAAATCTTGATGCTTCAGCTTGTACTCCTGGTGGCATTTTCTTAATCGCTCCGGCTAAAAAAGCTAATTTTCGCTGTGAAATCTTGTAGAACTTGCTCAGCCTATGAAGAATCAAAGGTGAAGGTTTATAATCTGGATTCCGTTCTATGGAGATAACATCTGCTCGATTAATACCAGACTTCTTAGCAAACTTGTCAATTCCGAGTCCTTTATCTTTCCGAAGACCTCGAACGACTTCTTGGAATACGAACCGTCTCGTTCCAGCATCCTTGTCTTTGTCAGGCATAGAGACAGAGAGCCTGCGATTTAATGCTTTTGCAATTCTGCTTAACATCGATAAAGAATGACCATCGTAATCTGCATTCTCAAGACGGCTAATTACAGATTGAGTCGTTCCTATTAACTCAGCGAGCTCTTTTTGTTTTATTCCTGCCTCTTTTCGCAGCTCGTAGATCATCCGGGCTACCTCAGCGTTTACCCGCTCATCCTGAAGGGAAGCCTTGCGCTCAGCATCATCGCCAATATAGCGTCGGTGAAGGATGTCAACGGCGTTTGTTGTATGTCTTTTCTTTTTCATGGTATTCACCCCCTAAAAGTGTGTTTTAAAGGATCTTTCTCATATTTTTCTTTCCTGTCTATCGCGAGTTCAATATCCTTTGGAGGCACTTCATCACCTGTTTTGATTAGTCCGTGTGATATTATTCCTTTTTTACTGTGAAAGAAATAGAGAATCCTGTATTGAATTCCTCTTAGCGCAGCTCGCAGCTCATAGATTTTATCACGAAGGTAATCCGCTTCTGGCCGACGCAATTCGTGTCCCATCTCTTTTAGGCGTTCGATCTTAACTATGCATTTGTCCTGAGCTTTTGGAGGAAGTGTGTCCATCCATTCAAGAAGTGGGCAGCTTCCACCCTTTTCTGCAAATAATTCAATTTCCGTTTCAGGCATTCTACGCTATCTCCTTTTGAGCACAACATAGCAATAATGCGATATGTTGTCAAGAAAAAAATCGCAATAATGCGATGTATGTTTGCAATATTTATCAACTGTCGGTATTAATTAGATATACGGCATTTGAGGGACGGTCATACTATTTAACTTTTTGTGTCGGGACGTAGTCAAATATTGAGTCAGGCGCATAAGTTCACGGCAATAGCGAAAGCCAGTGATCAGCACTGATTATCATTATTTTATTATTTTCGTTTGAAA
>JACNHV010000321.1 GCA_014383445.1 Candidatus Desulfobacula maris
GGCCTGAGCAGATCACCCCTTTGCACCCGGCTTCATATGCCATTTTTGCCCGATGCATGACCAGAAGACCTGGGTCTTTTACAAACTTATCTTTAAACCCTGCGGCTTCAACCATATTGGCATCATTGTCTGTCAAAAGAGTAACCCCCAGGACTCCTGTTTTCCCTTTTCCGCCTTTCACTGCTTTTTCAAGCATGGCCAAGGATGAACAATGGACCGTTACAAGATCTACTCCCAGGGTTGCCACCCTTTCCATGGCTCTTTGAACAGTAGCTGAAATATCATGAAGTTTAAGATCGAGAAATATTTTTGCGCTGCTCTCATTTTTCACCATCTTAACCACAGACGGCCCCTGATCAATAAAGAGCTCAAGGCCGATTTTAAACGTCCCCACCTTTCCATCAAGAATTTTCACATATTCTTTTGCGTCCTTTACACAAGAAAAATCCAGAGGAAACACAATATAATCCTTGCCTTGTTTCTGCATACCCCTATCCTTATCAAACATTTATTTTGCCTGTTCCTCTATCAAAGATATTTCTTCGTTTTGATGTTCTTTGGGAGCGAACAAATTTTTTATATCCTCAATGATCATGTAAAGGCATGGCACCATCACAAGGGTGATGAGTGTAGCAAACAAAATACCAAATCCTAAAGAAATTGCCATGGGAATCAAAAATCTTGCCTGCCTTGATGTTTCGACAATAATGGGCGATAGCCCGCCACAGGTGGTCAATGTGGTCAGTAAAATAGGCCGGAATCTCTGGATACCTGCCGAATGGACCGCATACAAGGCAGGTATACCCTCTCGATACCTGCGGTTGGCAAAATCAATCAATACCAGTGAATCATTCACCACCACCCCGGACATGGCAACAAGCCCAAAAAGGCTCATGACGGAAAGGGAATATCCCATTATAAAATGACCGGCAATGGCTCCTATCATTCCAAAGGGGATACAGAACATTATGATAAAGGGTTGAAGATAACTTTTAAACGGGATGGCCAAAAGGGCAAAGATGCACAAAAGTGCCATTCCAAGCCCTTTTAAAAGAGCGGAGATGCTTTCCTTAATATCTGCCTGACGGCCTTTAAAACTATAGGACAGGCCCGGATATTTACCTAAAAGAGCCGGAAGGATATCCTTTTTCATATCTTTTACAATATTTTCTGCCTGGGAAGGAGGCCTGACATTTGCTGTAACAGAGATCTCACGCCGTCCATTGGTCCTTTTAATGGATGTATACGCTCTGCCTGTAATGGTTTCCACAGCATTCCGAAGCTGGATTTCTCCGTTAGGCGCCAACAGCACCAGCTCTTCAAATGTCGATTCCGACATCCTTTCTTGTTCGGGCAGAAGAACCCTGACCGTGACTTCACTTCTCCCCCGCTGGTTCTTCACGGCAGATACTCCCTGAAAGGCATGGCGGATCTGGTTGGCCACTTCTCTGGACGTCAGTCCCATACGCTTCCCTGCAGGGCTCAAGGTAATATCAAATTGTTTCTTTCCCTTGGCAGATCCGTCATCAATATCATGGACAATGGAATACCCGGAAAGGCTTTGGGCCAGGTCCTCCCCTGCCCTGTCCAGCATGTTTATATCCCGGTGACTCAGACTCACCGTCAAGTTTTTACCTGACCCAGGTCCACCTCTGTCCGACTCAAAAGTAATGGTTTCAAGCCCTGGTATCCTGCCCGCCTTTTTTCGCCAGATATTGGCCACTTCCGAGGTGTTTAATGGCCGGACATCCGGATCTGTCAAATAAAGCATGACCCAGACCTGGTTGTCCCTGACCTGGGAAAAAATGCCGGTTGATAAATAATCTTTACCATTTTCTTGAATAACCTCATGGGCTTTTTGAACAAGAATCAGTTCAACATTTTTTAAGGCATCAGAAGGCGCGCCATAGGGCAGAACTGCTTCGCAAAAAGCATAATCAGATTCAACCTTGGGAAACATTTCCATACCCATGCGACCGGAAGAAACATAGCCGGCCGTTGTCAGAAGCAAGGCAATGCCAAGGGCGATGATGGCATATCGATAACGTAAAAAAAATAGCAGGGCCCCGCCATAATATTTTTTAACAATAGTTTCAAAAAACCTGGAAAATTTTTCCTGCCCCTTTTCAAGATAATTTAAGGGGAAAAACAAAGGCCGCCTGTTTTTGTGGCTTAAATGAGCAGGCAGAATAAAAAGGCTCTCAATCAAAGAAACCGCGAACACGGCAATCACTACAAAAGGAAGGGTTTTAAACACCTTACCCATAAATCCGGGCACAAACATTAAGGGTACAAATACCACCATGTTGGTTATCACACTGAACACCACTGGCATGGCAACGTCTCTGGTTCCTTTGACGGCAGCTTCCAGAAAAGGCATTCCCTGACGTCTGCAAAAATAGATGTTTTCTCCCACTACCACGGCATCATCCACAACAATTCCCAGGGTAACGATAAAGGCAAACATGCTGATAATGTTAATGGAAAATGAGGTTGGTGCAAGAAAAAGAAAAGCACCTAAAAAAGAGATGGGAATTCCGAGGCTGACCCAGAATGCCAGCCGGATTTCAAGAAAAAGCGCCAGGAAAAAAAATACCAGCCCAAGCCCGAGATAAGCGTTTCGAAGCAAGAGATCGGCTCTCTGGGCAAATATCTTGGAAAGATCCCTTAAAACCGTCAGGCGTACCCCCTGGGGAAGGGATTCATCGATTCGTTTTACAATAGCTTTGCCTGAATTTGCCACCTGGATCGGGGTCTGGTCACCTACCCGGTAAACTTCTATGATCACTGCCCGTTCCCCGTTAAAAGATGCCCAGTTATCAGTTTCTTCAAATCCTTCGAAAACCGTGGCAATATCTTCGAGCAAAACACTAGATCCATCTTCCAGGGATATGATGGGAAGTAATGCATATTGTCTTGCATAATCTTTGCGATCTCTGACCCGTAAAAGGATATCTCCTCCCCGGGTTTTGATGCTGCCGCCGCCAAGCTCCACAGATGCCCTGGATATTGTGAACGCCACATCCTGAAGGGTAATGCCGTAACGCCTAAGGGTCTGACTTGAAATCGAAACCTGGATTTCCCTATCCCTTACCCCGTCAAGTTCCACCTGGGTAATTCCTTCATCCATAAGCAGCTCATCCCGGATCTGATCTGCCAGGGCCCGCATGGTTGTTTCAGAGGCATTCCCATACAGTGCGAGCCTCAGGACCTCTCTTTTCCTTGCTGCAATGGAAATCTGGGGTTCCTCAGCCTCCAGTGGAAACGTGCCGATGCGGTCCACCTCACTTTTGATCTCCTGCCACAGGCGATTGATATTGGTTCCTTCAAGGGCTTCCACACTGATAAAACCATACCCTTCGTTGGCTCTGGCAGTAATTTCATCAATTCCTTCCAGATCCTGAATAGCCTCTTCAATTGCTATAAGAATACCATTTTCCACTTCTTCCGGACTTGCACCGGGATAGGCAATGGAAATATTGACTATATCAAGACTGAATTCAGGAAATACCTCCTGCTTGATATTAAACCCCATGTAAAGCCCGCCGATAAGAAGCACGGCCATGATAAGATTGGCAGCAACTGAATTGCCTGCCATCCATGCAATAGATCCCCTGCTTGGAGTATGATCAGCTTTTGTCATGAACGCTCTCCTGATGAAAGCTGAAGCGCCATACCTTTTACAGGAGCTGGCAGATCCGATGTAATCACAGCATCTCCTGAGTTGATACCGGATTTTACAAAAACCTGTCCGTCTTCCTTCCAGGCAAGGTTGACCTCCTTGATCTCAAGAACACCTGAATTATAAACCCAGACTGTGTTCCCATCCCTTAATATGGATCTTGACAGTGAAAAAACATTTTCAAGGGGTTTTCCCAGGATCTTCACTGCCACATGATCATCCAGCAGCAATTGAGGGATCTTTTCCTTGTGTTTCAACCCCAGAGGATCGGGCACCAGGATAATCACCCCTGCCATACGACTTTTGCCGCTCATTTTCCCGGTGATTCGAACCACCTTACCCTGCCAGGTTTGTTTTGAATACTGGGAATGGATAATGGCCTCACTACCGGTTTTCTCACTGATTCTGAGTGCAGCCAGCCGGTCCGGCGGAACCTGCGCTTCAACCCTGTAAGCGTCCACATCCACCAGGGTGGCAAGTGTCCCCTGTATGGTTACAAGTGACCCTATATTGACTTGTTTTTCAAGGACAAGGGCATTAAACGGGACAATGACTTTTGTCCGGGACAGGTTCAATTGGGCTTTTTCAAGATCAGCCCTGGCCCTGTCAACTTCAGCTTTTGCCTGAATAAGCTGGGGCTTTCTCAAGGCAAGGTCAGTTGCCTTTACCACGCCTTCGGAAGCCTCATTTATCAATTTGAGTTCTTCTTTTGCAATCATTTGACTGCCTTTTTCAATAGCAAGATATGAAAAGGCTTTATCTAGTGCGCTTTGAGCTTTTTGGACTTCTATTCTATAATCTGAATCTTCCAGCGTTAAAAGCGTCTCACCCTTTTGCATCACCCCACCCCGAACAAATTTTGGAGAAATGGATATCACTTCTCCAGATACTTTGGATTTTAATATAATCTCTCTGTCCGGCATTACCGTGCCCATGACCTGGACTGAACTTAAATAGTTCCCTGGCTTCACGGAAATAGTATCCACTACAATGGCCTGTCTTTTGGGTGGCTTTCGTTTCATTTTCAGTTCTTTGGACTTAAAATAACTCCACCCTGCTACACCTGCTAAAATCAGACAAATGGGCAAGATGATTTTTATCAACAGTATGACTGCAGAACCCCATTTTTTCAAAGCACTCATCTTATTTACTCCACATCTACATATCGTCAATACAATTCTATATATAATTTATTTCTATTCCGGGGCAGATTTCCACCCAAGAGTCCTGTGAAGGCCAATCCGCTCTTTAAGAATACTTGCCCGTTCACCCACCAATTGTCTTTCCAGTCTCTCAATACTGGTCCAGGCAATCAGATAGGACAAATAACTGCTTTGCCCGTTCTGGTATTGCACCATTGCATCTTTCAGGGTCAGCCTTACCACGCCAAGCTCTTCTTCAAGCAATTTGATATAGGCCTTTTGTTTTTGAATACTGACCAGGCGGTCTTCAACCTCGTAAATAGCCTTTGCAACCGTCCTGGCATAAAGATTTAATTGTTCCTGGGCAACCGCTTTGGCTCGTTTTACCTCTGCTTTCCGAAGCCCCCCGTCAAAAATCGGCCCTGCAATACTTCCGGCAAGTGCTGCAATCCAGTTTTGAAACAAAAGATCAAGCTTGCCACTTGAAAACAGGGCCTGGGCTGTCAGTTTAAAGGATGGCATAAGGTCTGCTTTAGCGGCTCTAATAGTCCACTGGGATGAAGACAACCGCATCCTGGCAGCCTGGATATCCGGCCGGTTTTCCAGGAGGTCTGACGGAATTCCTACCCTGGAAAGCGGTATTGGTTCAGGCAGAACTTTTGTGTTCACACGTTCTATGCCAATCGCGGTTGTCCCGGACAAAAAGGCCAGGCTGTTCAATAAAAGCTGTTCCTGTTTTTCAAGGAGCGGGATCTGGGAACTTGCCGCTGCTAAGGCTTCCCGCTGCTGGGACACATCCAGAGCATTTGCCTTTCCATTAGCAAACCTTAATTTTTGAAGTTCCAACAGGGTTTTGTTTATTTTGATCTGATTATCTAAAATGCTTTGCTTGTTCCGGGCAGAAATAATATCAATCCAGGTTTCAGCTATATCTGCTGTCAGGTCATGGGTGGCTACCCTTAAATCCTGGTTTGCGGCCTCAAGACTTAACACCTGGGCCTGTTTTCCGGCCTCAGCCTCCCCCCATACATCAGCTGTATAGGAACCACTTAAGGAACCATCCCAGGAATGACTGCCATCATAGAAGGTACTGCTGCCATGGGCCTTTTTGACTTGAACACCTGTTTTTTGTCCGCCGATGGAAAACCCCAAACCAGTGGCAAAAGAAGCTTCTTCTTTTGCAACCCTGGCTTTTGCCTGGGTTATCCTTGCTTTTAAAATTTTTAAATCAAAATTGCCTTCCTTTGCATCTTTGATTAATGCATTGAGTTCGTCACTGCCAAAAAATAACCACCAGTCTTCAATTGCTCCACTTGTGCCTTCATTGGCTGCATCAATGGAAAAATAATCAGGAATGGTCAATGGAAGAGAAATCTCTGGTTTTGCTTCAAAAGTTTTGCAACCGGAAAAAAGCATCATACCTGCCAGGATAACCCAAAAAACAGATCTCATTATTCATCTTTCCCTTAAGTTTAAAGTCTTAAATTAATTCAGAAGTAAAGATATAGCAATACTGATTTTAAAGAGATCAATGTTTTTATGAAAACCATCACACCAAAACTTGTTCCTTTTATGCAATAAAAAAATTTAAAGTCGTAAAAGTTGCTGACAGGTCTAAACTAATTCTCAAATTCTTAACTTTACAAAATCAGCCAGGATTGATACTGATTCAAATCATGATAAAAATAGTCATTATTGAAAATTCTCAGACGATTACATTAATTTAAAGTTATTTAGAACCTTTAAAATCAGGAGTTTTATAAAACATTATGGACCAGGACAAACACATACTTACCATGCTGGTAGAAAACGAACCCGGTG
>JACNHV010000215.1 GCA_014383445.1 Candidatus Desulfobacula maris
TAATGGGAACTCCCGGGTCAAAAGCGGATTTAATCGCCATGAACACATATGCATATGTAAAATTGTAAACTACATTCACACCCCAGTTTACCTGTTTGGATGTGCCTTCAAAATCGACATGAATTTTTGAACCGTCTACTTTGACAGCTAATTTGATGGGGATATCTGGTTTGTTTCCCGCACCTTCAATAATGCCTTCGTGTTCATAGATCCCATCAGGGATCTTTGAAATGGCAGCCCGCATGCTTATTTCAGTCCGGTCGATAATTTCATCAGCAAGATCATCTAAGGTATCAAGCCCTTCCTCTTCCATCATTTCTATGATTTTTTGAGAACAAACATGATTAGCTGCGACCTGGGAACGGATATCCCCGTCAAACTCTGTAGCTGTTCTTACATTCCAGCGGATCATGTTAACAAGCTCTTTATTGAGTTTGCCGGCATCATAGAGCTTTGTTAAAGGTATATACAGGCCTTCTGCATAGACATCCCTGTTGTCGGAAGCGGGCCTTCCGCCAATATCCGTGTGATGGAATATGCATGACGTAAAAGCGACAGGTCTGCCCTTGAAAAAGATAGGACTCCATACGCAGACATCATTTAAATGTCCGGCCAGAAGCCAGGGGTCATTGATAATAAAGACATCGCCTTCATTATACGCTTCAAGGGGAATGGAGTTGACAATCTTTTTCATACCCAGCGCCATGGCACCAGCCATGCCTGGTGTACACAATGTCCCTTGAACAAGCTCCTGTCCACGGCTGTCTGTAAACATGCAGGTATAATCATGGGCATCCCGTAACAGACTTGAAAAGGCGGTTCTGATAACAGATGCGTCAGATTCGTCTACGATGGAAACAAGGCGTTTCCATAGGATTTCTAAAGTAATCGGGTCGAATTTGCTCTTTGTTTTATTCATTATTTGCCCCTCCTACCTGATCTGGCCCGCCTGATTGGGCTAGTTTGATCCATATGAAACCGAAGTCATCCACCCGGGCTGTAGCATCCTCTCCCATGACAATGGTGGATTCACGTTCTTCAATAATGGCAGGTCCTTTAAACTGCGCCTTGGCAAATAGCTTTGACCGGTCATAAACGGTAAAGGGGATATAGTCCTTTTTAATGACGGAAAATGCCGGCCGTTGACCCTTGATACAGGCTTGAAGGTCACGATTTTGGGTGGATAGTTTTGAAATTGTAAACGGCTTTTTAGGAAGGCTTGCCCGCACCTTGAAGGTTACAAATTCAACCGGTGATTCAGCAGATGTTCTTCCATAAAGTCGTTTATACTCTTCATCAAACATGGTCCTGATTTCAGCTTTTGAAAATTTTGTAAACTCTTTGATTTCAATTGAAAGATCAATCTCAGCACCTTGTCCTACAAAGCGCATTAAAAGTGTTCTTTCATAAATAATTTTATCACCGCTTTGGGCGCCTTTCAAAATTTTGGCACTCTCATGTTCAAGCTCGTTAAAAAGCAGTTCAATTTCTTTGAAATCTGCTTCATCAAGTTTTTTCCTGTGGCTTCTGGATAGGTCAAATGCAACAGGAGCTGTAAAGAAACCAAGCGCGGATCCTACTCCTGCAAGGGGCGGTACCAGAATGGATCCAGCGCCGATTTTTTTGGCAAGTCCGTAGGTGTGAACCGGTCCTGCACCACCAAAGGCGGATACGGTAACGATATTTGGGTTGCCGCCTTTTTCCGCAATATGGGTTTTGGCGGCCGAAGCCATGGTTTCGTTGATCAGATCATGGATACCAAAGGCTGCTTCAACCATTGTAGTACCAAGCGGTCTGGCAATTTTCTCTTCAATGGCTTGTTTGGAAAGCTCAATATCAAGGGCCATGGTTCCGCCAAGGAAAAAATCAGGATCAAGATATCCTAAGACAAGGTCAGCATCCGTTACAGTGGGATTATCTCCACCTTGCTTATAGCAGGCAGGTCCCGGGTCTGCGCCCGCGCTTTCAGGGCCGACCTGTAACAACCCGAGATTGCTGATTTTAGCAATACTTCCTCCGCCTGCACCAATTTCCATCAGATCCACAACAGGCACCTGGATGGGCAGCCCGCTGCCTTTTTGAAACCGCTGCACACGGCCCACCTCAAATGTGGATACCAGTCCTGCATGGCCATCCTGAATCAGGCATGATTTTGCCGTTGTCCCACCCATGTCAAAGCAGAACATATCCTTGATATTAAACATTTTTCCATAATGCTGGGATGCAATAACAGCAGCTGTCGGGCCAGATTCAATGATCCTGACAGGAAAATCTTTGGCCGTTTCAATGGACGTGATCCCGCCTGAGGAGAGCAAGATAAAAAATTTGCCATTAAACCCTATGGTTTCAAGTCTGTTGATCAGTTTGTTCAGATACCAGAATGTTATGGGTTTTACATAGGCATTGACAGCAGTCGTACAGGTTCGTTCATATTCCTTGATTTCAGGAAGAACTTCAAATGATGTGGATAAAAACATATCTGAAGCATGTTTTTCAATGATCTGTTTTACTCGTTTTTCATTTACAAAGTTTTCATAAGAATTGATAAAGCAGACAGCTATGGATTCTATCCCGTCTTTTTTAAATTTTTCAAGAACTTGTATCACTTCTTTTTCATCCACATCTTTTAGTACTCTGCCGTCAAAGGTCAGCCGCTCATCTATTTCCGCTCTGTCTGGCCTGGGAACAATCGGTTCTGGATATTCGCTGAAAATATCATAGGCATCATAGCGTTTTTCCCTTCCAAGTTCCAGAATATCCCTGAACCCCTTTGTCGTTATCAAGCCGGTTCTGGCGCCTTTTCTTTCAATAATGGCATTGATAACCAGGGTGGTTCCATGAATGATTTCTTCAACATTATCCATAAACCCAGGCAGAATTTCATCAAGTTCCCTGATGCCCTGTTCAATAGCATTCGACGGATCTGAAGGAGTTGTCAGACATTTATTTGTATGAAACTGTCCGGTCTGGTTGTTTACCAGAACAAAATCAGTAAAAGTGCCGCCAATGTCACATCCTAAGCGGTATGTCGGCTGTTCCAAATTTAACCTCCCAATGAAGTTATTATTATGTTTATTTGTTGTAAAAAAATATTAATTACCCGTTCCAGGATGTTTCCCTTACTTTCAACACCTTATAACCAATACTCTGATTTGGATGGAACCTTTGCCCATATACAAGGCGCAAGAGCTTTTGCAACCGGAGCGTACTTTTGTACGTGAGGATTGCAAAAGGTTGCAGCAACGAAGTAGATGGGTGAAGGTTCCATTAAAATTAATAAAATTCGGGTTCATTCCATTCGCCAAAGGCCTGTCTGAACACGCCGGCCATTTCACCCACAGTGGCATAGGCATGGCAGCATTTAACCAGATGGGGCATGACATTATCACTCCCTTTGGCTGCTTTTTCAAGAGCTTTAAGGCTATCTGCAACATCCTTGTCATTCCGGGTTGCCCGAAGCTCTATTAAATTCGCCTTGGATTTTTTTGCCCATTCTTCATTGTATTCATGGAGTTCTACATCTGTTTTTTCCGCCTCTTTATCTGTTGCTTCTGTATTAAGGCCAACTTTTCTGTATTCTCCTGCCTGCAGTCCTTTTTCAAACTCATAGGCCTGTCTGGAGATTTTCCTTTGAATCAGGCCTGAGGAAATACAATTTACCATGCCGCCCATTTGTTGAACTTCTTTCATCTCCTCAAGTATTTTTTTTTCCATTTCAAGGGTCAGGGTTTCAATAAAATAGGACCCTGCCAGGGGATCAACAGTATCTCTTAACCCCACTTCATCCATGAGTATTTCAAGGGTTCGAAGAGAGAGAAGAGCAGAGCGCGGAGTCGGGATGGTATAGGCTTCATCAAAAGAACACAAGGCTGTTGTCTGGGCACCGGACAGGGCTGCTCCCAGAGCATAATAAGCCCCTCGCATGATATTGTTTTCCGGCTGTTCCTTGGTAAGGCCTGAACCGCCGCCGCCAAACAAGCCCCTTAAAAAGAGTTTCTTTTTGTCTGTAACACCATATTCATTTTTCAACATTTTTGCCCAGAGTTTTCTGGCAGCCCTGAACTTGGCAATCTGTTCCCACAGGTTACCGTACACATTAAAATTAAAAGAAAACCTTCCCACAAATTCTTCAGGAAGGATACCTCTCTTGGTCACATTGTCTATGTAAGCTTTGGCAATCTCAAATGCATAGGCGATTTCCTGGGCCGGGTTGGCACCTGATTCACGGATATGATATCCGCAGATGCTCACGGGATTGGATTTGGGCAGTTCCTTGACAGCATATTCAATTGAGTCCCCAACAAGTCTGACCCCATGTTCAACAGGAAAAATCCAGGCCCCTCTACCTATCATTTCCTTTAAAATATCATTCTGGGGTGTTGTGGAAATCTGATCTTTGGAATATCCAAATTTTTCTGCTGCTGCCTGGTACATGGCCATCATGATTGTGGCCACGGCATTGATGGTCAACCCGGAGCCTATGCGGTCCAAGGGGATTCCTGCAAAAGCCGTCTCAAAATCCTTAAGCGAGTCAATGGCCATACCCACCCTTCCTACTTCACCTTGAGCCAGGGGATGATCTGAATCATAGCCCATCTGGGTGGGAAGGTCAAAAGCAACATTAAGGCCGTTCTGACCATTTGCGATCATGAGTTTGAATCGTTCATTGGTCTCTTCTGGTGTGCCGAATCCTGTATACTGCCTTGTGGTCCAGGCACGGCTGCGATAGCTTTGGGGATGAATACTGCGGGTAAAGGGGAATTCACCAGGAGCCCCAAGATCTTTTTCATATGTAAATCCTGCTCGTTCAAGATCTTCCGGACCATAGACAGGTTTCACCTTTATGCCGGACTGGTAGATTACCTCTTTTATAGCGCCTCTTTCATCCTTGATATATTTTGCTACACCCATTGTTTTTTACCTCTCATATTATTCAAACAATTTGTTCATGCCAAAAACAATATCCTCAAAAGAGGTTCCACCGGGAAATACTGCCGAAACTCCTATCTGTTTGAGCCTGGGAATATCCTGATGGGGAATAACCCCTCCCACGGTCAGGCAGATATCTTCAAGACCTTTTTCTTTCATCATGGTCATGAGCTTTTCACATATGGGCAGGTGTGCCCCGGACATGATGCTTAACCCTATGACATCCACTGCTTCCTGGGTGGCAGTCTGTATGATCTGATCAAGGGTCTGGTGAAGTCCTGAATAGATCACTTCCATGCCTGCATCCCTCAAGGCAAGGGCTACAATTTTTGCGCCCTTGTCATGCCCGTCCAGGCCTGGCTTTGCAATCAATACCCGAATTTTGTTTTTTGTTTCCATAAATCTTTTTTCCTTTATACTTTCTTTACCATGAAGAGCATGAAGGACATGAAGTTTTATGCTTTGTTTCTATAGGATTTTTCTTCATGTTCTTTGTTTCCTTCATGGTGATTAATTATCCTGGACCTTCAGGTTACGTGTGACCATAAGGTGATTGACCACATGTTCTGCAGCCGTAATGGGGTCAACTAAACCTGCCTCAATTTGATTGAGTGCATCTTTAAAATCCATTGATTCCTGCATAAACAATTCTATTTTTCCCATGGCCAGATCCTTTAAAAGTGAATTAAAATAGATACGTTCCAATTCTTTTTTTTTAAGATCAAGAATGTTATTTTTTTTCATAAAATCAAAATGGGATAAAAATGTGTCGGCAAGTTCTTTTACCCCCGTTCCATTTTGGGCAATTGTTTTCAAAACGCGGGGAGCCCAGGTTGAACATCCTTTTTGGGGACAAATTTCAAATTTGTCTCTGGGTGCCTGATTTAAAATCTGTCCTAAGGTATTGGAATTGCGCATGCTGAGCATCATTTTAAGTTCAAGCACGGCAGCCTGGGCATCAGGCCTGTCGTTTTTATTGACAATAAAGATATCTCCGATTTCAAGGATGCCTGCTTTGACTGCCTGTATGCCGTCTCCTGTTCCCGGGATAGTTACAATCCCTATTGAATGGGCGACAGAGGCAATGTCAAACTCTGCCTGTCCTGCTCCCACTGTTTCAATGATAATGATCTCATACCCCATGGCAGAAAGGACAATTGCCGCATCTTTTGTTGCCCTGGAAAGCCCACCTTTCTGTCCCCTTGATGCCATGGAACGGATAAAGACCTTTTCATCTGATGCATGGCGCTGCATGCGCAGCCGATCCCCTAAAATAGCACCGCCGGAAAAGGGGCTTGTGGGATCCACTGCAATCACGGCAATTTTAAGGTCAAGTTTGCGGAACTCAAAGATCAAGGCATCAATCAGGGTGGATTTACCCACGCCGGGTGATCCCGTAATGCCAATAATAAACGCATTACCAGAATGAGGGTACAATTGTTTTAGCAGGCTGAAAGCTTTTGGATTATTGTCATCAATAAGACGGATCATCCTTGCCCCTGCTTTCTGGTTCCCCATTAATATGTCTTTAATCTCAGGCACTCTTTTTTTCTTTTTCCTCTTTATTTAACTGGCTTAGAACTGCGTTTTTCCCCTTAATGATGTGCGCTCTGACAAGCTTTTCAACTGCATCGCCATCCCGGCTTTTAATGGCATCCAGCATCTTGAAATGGTCTTCAT
>JACNHV010000130.1 GCA_014383445.1 Candidatus Desulfobacula maris
AATATTTTACCATCTTTTGTGAGTCGTTTGGTGCTCAATTCCAGGACGTTTTTATGGACTGGCAGGGCTTTAATTTTGTTGGTCAGTTCGGTTTTAAGGGAATCAGGGACATATTGGTTTCCCTTCTTTCCTTTTAATTCATCTAAACTCCAACCAAAGGTCTTGGTAAATGCAGGATTTAGATAGGAAATCAGCCCCTTTGCATCCCTGACAATGACAGGATAGGGCAAAAATTTTAAAAATCTTTTATAGTTTCTGCTCGCCTCATTTAAAACCTGATTATTTTCTTTGGTTTCCAGGAATTGCTTTTCCAGAACTTTTATCCTGAGTTTTAATTCTTCATATGTGGGGTTTTGAACCATGGCATTACTCTGGTGAAATTAAAAGTATTAACAAAAGTATCATCGTTCTAACTGTCTCAAATACTGGCTTAACATGGAAACCTGACAATGTTGTTTTAAAGGATTCATTAGTACTTTGACTGCATTATAGAATTTTTTTATAAAAAAGATGAAATAAAAAAATGTAAATATTTGCATAGTATAGTCTTGATTATCAATTGCCGCCCGTATAGTAAAGAAAAATTTGTTTGATTTTTAAGTGATTTCAAGGTAAAGGCATTGTCTGAACATAAAAATTTAATTTAGACAGGTAAATAGTGTGCGACCGAAAACCGCCGGTTTGCCCGATTATTGCGCTGGGCCAAGCTCATAGAAGAGAGTATGCCCGCAATATTTTTCAGGTTTTTGTTCAAACACAAATAGGAGAGAAAACGTGAAAAAAGAATCATACGGACAACACATTATTTTTATAATCATTTTAATACTCATTTTTTTCTTGAGCTATTATGCAATCCCTTTGCCTGAGCCTGTGAGCAACCACAAAATATCAAAAAAAGCCCAAACAAAAGTTATTACGGGCCAAAAAGACAAATTAGCGTCAGTGGAAAAAAAATCGATCGTGAAAAAATCTGAAAAAAGTGAACCAGATACTATCAAAGCAAAACCTGAAGAAGTATCTGTTCAGCCCGTAGCCAAAGTTGAAGAGCCCAAAGTTGAAGAGCCCAAAGTTGAAACAAAGAAAGTCGAGACCGGGACTGATAAAGGTGGAAATAAAGCTTCAATAGATATTATCGCGATGGATAACCCCGGGTATAGCAAGCATAAAAAAGGGATTGTACTATTTACACATAAAAAGCATATAGAAGATTATTCAATTGCCTGTGGTACTTGTCACCATGATGAAAAAGGGAAGCCTTTGGAGTTAACTCTGGATGATAAAGTCCAGGGATGCATTGAGTGTCATAAAGAAACAGAAAAACCAAAAGGTGAAAAACTTGGGGAAAAAGAAAAAATAGCCAAGTACCATTTTGAAGCCCTCCATGCCAATTGCATTGATTGTCACAAGAAATATAACATAGAAAAAGGAGATCCCAAGGGCAAAGGTCCGGCACCGACATCCTGCACTCAGTGTCATCCAAAGGAATAAACAAGGCTGTAAACTAACAGGATTCAAGCAGATTTAATAGGTGCACTATTGTTTTTACAAGTTAAACCGGGCTATGGATATCAATTACCCTTTGGTCCAGAGAATGGCTTTCCTTTTTTTCATAAAAAGTTTGATACTACCTGATTTGAAATTATCTGGGTGACCAGAGAACCATTCTTGGTTTTTTTTCAAGTTCCAGGGCAAGTTCCCTTAAATTTCCATATGTCAGGCAATTTGCCATGCAGTGTTTGACACAACTCGGATCAAGACCTTTTTGAGTCCTTTTTGCACACAATACACAAAGCTCCGTAGGGAAGGGCAAAAAGGTGAGATATGCTTTGTCTTTTGGTAAATCCTGAACGATTTCCATTACTTTCATGCCGCTTAAAGGGGCTTCCCATCCATGTTCCTGGCAGCAGGCAACCGTGCATGCAAAACATCCTGTACAATATTCATAATCAATCAGAAGGCCGTTTTTGTTAGATTTCATTATTTTTAACCCCCGTTACTTCTTTTCTTATTCTGCATAAAAGATGCTTCATGGGTGTTCCCAGTCCGTCTTTTCCCTGTTCATTCATGGGAATCAGCATATTAATATTGGATTCAAATGTGTGAAATAAAGGGTCATCCTTTTTTTCCGGAAACCACCATCCATGGGCGGCCATAACCATCCAGGGCGGAACGATTTTTGTAACTTTGGCTTTGAACCTGGCTTTTCCCATCCAGTTTTCAACTATCACCCATTCGCCGTTTGAGATTTTATTTTTTCTTGCGGTTTCAGGATGGATTTCCACCACAGGGTCGGGATCAAGGGTTCTCAGCCATGGAATATTGCGGTGCTCTGCGTGAAAAAAGGCCGGAGACCGTCTGCCCGTTCCAAGAATCAAAGGGTAATCTTTAAACAGGTCCGGCCTTGATATTGGAGTAAAGGGCGGTTCCTTAAAATAGGGCAATGCTTCAAGACCCCATTTTTCTCTCAAGGTTGAATAAAGCTCAAATTTCCCGGATGGTGTAGCAAAGCCAGGCATTCCATCTGATCTTAACAATCCTTTTTCATGGCGAAAATATGGCCTTGAAGCATGGTTTTCCGGGGGCAGCGCCCATCCTTTTTTGGAAAGCTGGTCAAAGCTCATTTCAGAAGGCTTAAGTATTTCATCAAAGAGATCATGAATGGTTTCCCATTTAAAATCAGGGTCAAAGCGCTTTGACAGCTCAAAGTTAATCTCAACATCCGGCCTGCAGCCATCCACTGTTAAGGCCTTGTTAATTGTCTGTAAAGGAACCCACCAGGATCGTACACCGTCTTTTTCAAGAAAGGTGGCCGCCGGAAGGATAATATCGGCATATCTTAAGGAAGGCGTCATAAACAGGTCAACCCCGACAATGAAGTCCAGTTTTTCCAGAGCCTTCTGCCAGAGTTTCGGATCAAGGCCAATACCGGATAGAGGGTTACAGGTCTGCATCCACAACCCTTTAACAGGGTAGGGCTTTTCACTGAAAATCTGTTCAATGACCTTGTCCGTCTGGCACCGCCATATAAATTTATTAAAAGGCCCATATTCATCTTTACCGATTCGTGTCTTGTCCTGTGCCTGATCTTTTAATTTTATTACACCTTCGGCTCCGGGCAAAGCATAGGCAACGGCATTAAATGCAGAGCGGGTGAATACATTTCCACCGGGTACATCAAGATTGCCCGTCAAAGCCCACAAAGAGGCTATGGCATGGCACAGGGGAGTGATTTCCGGAGTCATGTCAATGGGAACGCCCCAGTGGATGGAAGCTGGTTTGGCTTTTGCATAAAGCCTGGCAGCCTTTTCAATATCCTTTGCCAAAACAAGGGTAATTTTTTCAACTTTTTCGGGAGTATATTCAGCACAGCTTTCCTTGAATTTATCCCACACGGTTGCACATGTAATTGTCTTCCCATTTAATAGTTCTACTTCAAAAAGCCCGGTTAACGAAGGAGTTGAGCGGCTATTTGAATATTCTTGTTTATGGGTATTCCAAATAATGATGGTGTTTGTTTGGTTGTCAAAAACAACAAAATTATCCCTTGATCCGTTTTTTAAAACATCAGATTCCCTTAATAATTTTCCCGTGTCGTTTCTGACCAGTCTTGGGGCATCTGTAAAGGTTTCAAGAAAATTTTGGTCATAAAGCTGTTCTTTAATGATGACGTGTAAAAAACCAAGTGCAAGGGCGGCATCTGTTCCGGGCCTGATCTGGAGCCAGTGTTTTGAACGGGAGGCAAAAAAGGAAAGCCTCGGGTCAATGGTGATGAGTTTTGTCCCTTTTTTCATCAGATCAATGATCCAGTGTCCAAACAAATTGTCAGGACATGTGGCCGAGATATTATATCCCCAGATGATCATGCATTCGGGAACCTTGTATTCAGGGTTATCATACCGTCCCGGCAGCCACTGGGCTGCATCAAATACACAATAATCTCCCTGGACAGTATCAAGGGCAGCAATCCTTGGGCTGTAACAGGCATTTCCGCTCAAAGCAAACATGACGTTGGGGCTGCCATATGCATAGGCCAGCATGCAGATCCACGGTCCGATATCCCGACCCGTTCCCATAGAAAAAATCATGCTTTCAGGACCGAAATCATCCCGAATGGCTTTCATTTTTTCTTCGATAATATCAAAGGCCTCATCCCATGATATTTCCACAAATTGATCCTCCCCCCGTTTCCCAACTCGTTTAAGTGGTGATTTCAATCTGTCATGGTGATCAATATACTGGGTCATGGCAAGGGCCCTTGCACAAAGGCGGCCCTGGTTCCATGGGTGATCGGGATCCCCTTCTATTTTTATGAGTTTATTGTCTTTAATATGGGCAAGAACGCCGCAGCCACCGTGGCATCCAGGTCCTGCCGACCAGGTGGTTGTTTTAACGATATTTGTTTTACTTTTTCCCATTTATCTATTCCTTTTATCTGTCCCGAATTTTTATTATAAATTATGATAATTGAGCGCCGGCCTGATTGGAAATGATCCGGCCTGTCGCTGCAACCAATTTTCCAAAGGTTTCAAACTTGTCTTTAGTAAATGTTCCTACAAGCACTATACCTGCAAAAACTTTATTTGAAAAGATGGTCTATACAGGAATCAAAAGAAAGAAGAGAAAATTTTTGGCCAATTACCCTAAGGATCGGAAAGGACAATTGGCCAAGGTGTTTAATTTTTGTTAAAGCTGATCAAAGTACCTGGGACTCCAGCACATTTTATCCACAATGGTATTGAGTCTTTCAGGATCATTATTGTGATTGAATTTTGAAAAAGCACAATCTTTTTGTGTGACCCCAGCCTTTATAGCTTCTGCACCGACTCTTTTGGCAACTTCCAAAGAGACGGATCTTAATTTATCCAGGGATGGAAAAAGGATGCCGTCTTTGATATCGTCTTCACTGACAAATTCTGCAACGGCATGGGCTGCTGCAGAAAAGAAGACGGGCAGAACTTCTGTGGCACCTGAAGCCACAACACCCAATCCTAAACCAGGGAAAATAAAGGCATTGTTCATCTGTCCTATTCGATAGTCTTTGCCATTGTGATGAACCGGATCAAAAGGAGATCCTGTTGCCACAAGCGCTTTGCCGTTTGACCATTCATAGATATCTTTGGGAAGCGCTTCACATTTTGTGGTCGGGTTACTCAGCGGCAGAATAACCGGCCTGTGTGAATTTTCACACATGGCGTCAACGATTTGTTTTGTGAATTGTCCGGGCTGTCCTGATGTGCCGATTAATACCGTAATCTTTTCATTTTTAATTGAAGCCAGAAGCGTATTGTCTTCAGGTGTTTTTAACCAGGCCATTGTTTCAGGGTCTTTAGCAAATTTCATCTTATAGGGTTCAAGCTCTCTGTCAAAAGTTACGATTCCCCTTGAATCCATAGTGAAAATTTTGGCAATTGCATCTTTTTCACTAAGACCCTGTTCCATGAGTTCCGTCTGGATCTGCTCTGCTATGCCAACGCCGCCTGCACCGGCACCGCTTACGAGATAAACCTGGTCTGTCATTTTTTGTTTTGTTACCTTCATGGCCGCAAGGATTCCGGCAAGGGCGACGGAACCTGTTCCCTGGATATCATCATTAAAGGAAATCAGTTCTTTAAGATATTTATCCCGGACAGTAAAAGCTGTTTGCTTTGAAAAGTCTTCCCATTGACATAAAGCATGGGGAAAACGTTTTTTAAAGGCGTTTACAAATTTTTCAATGAATTCATAATATTCATCTCCTTTGAGGCGTTTATGCCGCCAACCCAGATAGTTTGGATCATTTAGCAGCTCTTCATTATCCGTGCCCACATCAAGGGATATGGGAAGGCAGTGCCAGGGGGCAATTCCGGCACCCTGAGTATAGAGCATCAATTTTCCAAGGCAGATGGGTATCCCGCCGGCACCTTGATCACCAATGCCCAGGATTCCCTGGTTATCCGTGACTACGGCAATCCCGATGTCCTGGTCCGTATAATTGCGTAAAATATATTCTGCATAATCAATATTGCCGGGATAAAAGTGGATGCCATTTGCTCCCCGGAATAATCTGGAGTACTGCTGACAGGCCAGACCCACTGTGGGAGTATAGATAATGGGTAAAAACTTTGTAATATCACTTGCTATAACTGCATGCGCAAGGACAACATTCCTGTCATAAAGACTTCTGATATAAATAAATTTTTCAATATCACTTTCTTTTTTATCAACAATATCAAGACTTGACTTGACTTGGTCTTCAAGGGTTTTTACCCTTGGCGGCAAAAAACCGCTTAGTTTAAGCTTACGCCTTTCATCAATGGTAAAGGCCGTGCCTTTGCTTATATTATTAAAGCGAAGAACATCAAAACCCCTCAGGTTGATATGTACCCCTAAGGTTTCTCCAAACTCGCCATACTTAAATTCGTAATGATTAATTTCCATGACTTCAAAAAAATTCCTTAAATTACAATTTATTTAAAAAAACATCTATAAAAACAGCGAGGCACATTCTATCATAAATTTGTAATAAAGGGAAAAAGTATTTTATATGAAAGTAGTGAGATATGAGTTTTGAGTAGTGAGAAAAACCATCTGTTTTGCTTCTCTCACATCTCATATC
>JACNHV010000128.1 GCA_014383445.1 Candidatus Desulfobacula maris
GATCATACCGGGGGAAAAATCTTTCAAGAAGAAGAGAAGAATATGAAGAAAATTGGTTAATTATTTTTTTTAAGGGAAGAAAAAAAAAAGAAGAAAACGCACTTTCAGGCCAGGAGGGTTATTCCATTTTCAGATCAAGCCTGACATATCATCCACTTCATCATAATTCAGCATTTGATCATGAGCTTTGTTGTAAATTTGTATAAATTTTTTATGCTGATTATCAATGTCTTTATTCTGAACACTGAAATCTTTTATCCATTTTATCTTGCTCATAATAGATTTCTTTTTTTAAGTTTTAACATTAAATATTGAGCGGATGATGGTAAATCAGCAATCATTTTGCCAGTCCTGTTACATTTCATGTTTATTCGTGAACAAATTTATTTTTTGGAGTTTATTAACCCATGCTCTAACAAAACCGAACTAACACGTCAATAGGTATAAACCCCTATTTTGGAAAGAAAAATACTTCAGAATGAAACTTTTAGTTTGCAAAAACTTTTCATTCAAGTATATAGGAAATCGCCACGATCAAATGGAGAGGGCCTCTACTACTGTATATTGGAGATCATCTTGAATTTGTCTGTTTTCCCCCCCCTAAATTTTTTTCAAATTTTGTAAAGTGTTTTTGTTATATTATAAAAATTATAGTGGAAGAATGTCTTCTGGCGAAGGTTCTGGTTCATATAGCTTAATGGCTGGTAAAAAATATGATCCTTTCCAGCCACAAGATATTGAGTCGGGTTTTAATTAAAAATCAGAAGAATGCTCTTGGCATCCTGTAATTCCAATTTTAATTTCCATCCAGCACGTCACGTATTTTTTGGGCAAGGTCCTTCATTATAATCGGCTTCCATAGAAAACCCTTAATACCCAATGATGCCGCTTTTTCTTCAGACATGTTTTCACTGAATCCTGTGCAAAGCAATACGGGAATACCAGGGCGTATTTTAGTCAGTTCAGCTGATAGTTTATCTCCAGGCATATTTGGCATTGCCATATCAGTTATAACTATGTCAAATTTATCTGGATTTGCCAGAAAAGCTTCAAGGGCTTCAAGGCTGCTGCTACGTGAAGTAACTTGATACCCCAAACGTTCTAACATTCTTTTTTCCATTGCAAGGATCGCTTCTTCATCATCCACAAGAAGGATCTGTTCAGTTCCACCCTGAATTTCTATTTTTGAGGTGGTTACCTGTTCTTCAGAAAGACTTTTTTCCACGGGCAGATACACATGAAATTGTGTCCCTTTATCCGGTTCGCTATATACATGGATCGCACCCCCCATAGCCGTAACAATACCATGCACTACGGAAAGCCCCATTCCAGTGCCCTTGCCTATTGCTTTGGTGGTGAAAAACGGATCAAAGATTTTATCTGTCAGGTTTTTATCCATGCCCACTCCGGTATCAGCCACTGTCAGACAAGCATAAACTCCAGGTGCCATATCAGGAATGATTATGTCGTACTCACCTAATTCAACTTGTTTGAGGCTTACTTTCAGTTCCCCCCCTGTTTCTTCCATGGCATGATACGCATTGGTTGTAAGATTCATTACAATCTGATGAATTTGGGTTGGATCAGCTTTGATTACACCACAGTCAGGATTGATATCCTGTATGATTTCAATTGTTGTGGGGATTGTAGATCTGATAAGCTTTAATGCTTCCTTGACAATGGGCTGCATTTTCATCAGCATCAATTCACCGCTCCCTTGACGGGAAAATGTAAGGATCTGTTTTACCAGATTCTTGGCTCTCAAGGCACTGGTATAAATCTGCTTAAGACTTTCCCGGGCTGGACTGTCTTGTGGGGCATCCTCTAACAGCATCTCCGTATAACCAACAATGGGAAAAAGAATATTGTTAAAATCATGGGCTATGCCGCCGGCAAGGTTGCCGATGGATTCCATTTTCTGTGCCTGCTGAAGGCGTTTTTCCATTTCAATAAGATCTGTGACATCATGATAAACCGTTAACTTTGACACTGACCCGTCCACATGAACAATCGGAGAATTGGATGACAAATATTTTCTATTATCCCTCGGGCTTATAAACTCCTGATTTACGAATTTTTTAGACATCACCTTACTGAATGGACACCATGAACATTTGCTTTGCTGATCATGAATCGCCTCATAACAGATTGCCCCCGTATGATCACTGCCCAGCCATTTTGTCATTGCAGGATTCATATATTCTATTCGATATTCTTCAGAACAAATATAGGTGGGGTCTTTTGTCGCTTCCATGATGGACCGGTATCTGACTTCGCTTTCACGCAGTTCTTTTTCCATTTGTGTGATGTTGGAGATGTCAACATGGGTACCGACAACCCTTAAGCCTTCTCCTTTATCATTAAAAATCACATTTGCCCGGGATAAAATATCGACCCAGTGGCCATCCCTGTGACGCATTTGGAATTCTTGTTCAAAACTGTTTCGCCGGCCCTCTAAAACCTCTGTCAGCATTTTCCATGATGCTTTCACATCTTCCGGGCGTGTCAGTCTTTCCCATTCTGAAAAATCATTTTTGATCTCATCATCAGAATACCCCAAAAGACTCTTCCAGACAGGGCTGTAATATATTGTGTTATTTTTTAAATCCCAGTCAAAAAGTCCTTCATTGGCAAATTTCATTGCCAGTTCAAATCTTTCCTGACTTTTTTCCAGTTCTTTTTTGGCAGTATCTACCTTTTGATAGGCAGTTGTCAGTTTTTTTATGTTAGTAACTTCGTGATACAGAACCAGAGCAGAATATTGGACAAACGGATCAATATTTTCCCTGTAGTGTGCATGTTCAATTGCCATGCCCTGTAATCTTAAAGCCCCAAAATATGTACCATGTACCTGTAAGGGATAAACCCATGTTTCATATGTTTTTGGGAAATCAGGTATAGTCAATACGGAAGCCCCTGATTCTTCTTTTTTAACGAAACTTTTCCCGGATATGGATTCTTGAACCAGTGCATCATCAATTTCATCCATCCATTTTTTTTTACCAAGAATATCTGTATATTTCCACCTGCCTTGGGTTTCATAATAAATGGCGATGTTGGACCCACCAATAGCACTGACCAGAATATGGAGGATATGATCAACGACATTGTTCAAGCCGGTCGCTTTGGCAACCTCATTGACCATGGCAACTGCCATCTGGAGATTGGCCTTTTCACGACCAAGCGTTTTCAGTCTAATTTTCAGTCGTTCATTTTCTTTTTTCAGGGCCAAAACTTCTTCAGACATCTTTTCCCTCAACCAGCCTGTAAATGCTGTTTTTCAATATTTTTTCAAGTTGTACCAAATTGAAATCTTCCCATATTAAAGGAAGGCCGACACGATTACTGACCTGTTCAGCATCTTTTTCAAAGTTTTTTGAACAGGGTGTTCTGATACACAGAATGTACTTATGGGCATCCTGAAATATATCCCGCATAATATCCCAGTTGCCAAAATAGTCATAACTTATCGTTTCCCAGCGCTTTGCCCAATCCTCAAAAAGGAAAAAAGCCCCTTTTGATAATTCAGAGGAAAAACGTTCTTTTCCAAGCAGCAATTCCACACAATTTTGTCCGGGAGTTTTGATTGCGTTTGCATTTAAAAGGAAATCATCCATTTCAGGATGACAGGTACCGTATACAACCAATTTATTTTGTTTTTTGAGTTTTGATAATGCATCTGTCAGTTTTTTTGACAACTTGTCTAAATCTATGTGTAATGACGAATCTAAAAATCTGACATTTACAGGCCAGTTATTTTGTTTGATAATCAGTTTGATCTCTTTTCTGAAAATACCGCAGGATATCAAATCAGGCCATTGATCTGGATTTTCCTCGAAAGTTTGAATCAATTGTAAACCCCATAATCTCTGGCAGCATTAAAAAGATGATAAATATTTTTTTCAGGAATGAGATACGGCATCACAAGTGTACCAAAGATAAACCGTCCCCCTTTCATCCCTGCATCCATAATCTTTTTAACTTCTGCATAGATATCTTCTTTTTGCCAGTCGATAAGCAAAATATCATTGATGACACCACTGCTGATGCCTTTTCCGGCAATAATTGACTTTGCCTCAGCAGTATCATCAAGGGGATTGATATAGTACGTTGTGATACCTGTGTGTTTTATGATCGTATCGATCATGGGGTTGATCCGGCCCCCGCCATTAAAATAGGTAATGCCTTCAGGACCAACTGCTTCAATGTCTCGAATAATCCATTCCAGAGAAAGGCGCTTAAATTGATCAACACTGAAAAAATCGGCTGAACCAACGGGATTTGAGTAGGAAACGCCATCTGCACCAACATCTCGTAAGGCCTGGATTAATTTTATACAGAAGTCAGAGCATTTTTGCAGCAATTCTTTTCTCAGGCTCTCAGGTCCGTTAATTAAGAGATCCATCCATTTGTCAATGCCCATGAGAATAGCGGGAAGAGAAAAAGAACTCACCACTGCACTGCCAATAGGATATTTGCCGTTTGCTTCCTGTTTTAATATTTTGATACATTTTGACAGCTCTTCAAATACCGGTAATTTTGATATGTCTTCTGGAACTTCCAGGGTCTCGATATCTTTATTTTTTTTTATTATCAAATGCCCCACATTCGGAGGCCCCGTTTCTGAATAAATAATTTTACGGCACCCCAGCATCTGGGCTTCACAGCCTGCATAAAAAAACCCGGACAGGTTGTCATATCCATATTTTTCCCTTAACTTCAACTGCCCCTCTGCAACGTACTCCCCTTTTGAATAATACTCTTCTATAGAAAGGCCAAGTTCTTTTGCTCCCTGTTCAAGCAAATTGCCCATGACAGGAACACGATCAGGGATTTTACCCTCCATCACCATTGTAATCCGTTCTATTGAGTTCACGATGTTTTATTCTCCCTGATTAAGTCGGCAATCACCATTGCAGCAGTAATGCCATTATCTGCCCAGGCATCAGCGCCAACTTCCCTGTAAAGCGTTGAATGAAACCGATAGGGAGCCCCTCCAACAACCAGTTGGATACGTCCTTCAAGTCCGTTTTTATTCAGAAGCTCCCTTACTTTAACAGGTCCATTGCTGCCCCTGGCAGTGTGGACCATCATGGAAGAAATACCAATGATCTGGGCATTTTGTTTTATCGCTTCCGCCACAAATTTTTCTGCAGGCACATTCAAACCAAGGTCAACAACTTCTATCATCTTGCTTTTCAAGCATCCTTTGACGATTTTTTTACCCAACCCATGGAAATCCTCAAATGCTGTTCCGATGACAATCTTTCCTTGAATATCTGTTTTTTTTGTAAAAAGAGGGACCAATCTGTCTGTCAGTTCAGCAGAAATTTGTGCGGCCAGATAAAGTTGTGCCAGAGTTGCATCTGGTCCAACTTTGACGATTTCTGCCAATTCTTCCATCACCGGTATCAGTATTTTGAATATGGCGACTTCCGGTGAATGGCCTTGATCCAAGAGGTCATCAATAGTTTTAAAGGCCAAATCACGATTGGTATCTAAAATCGCTTCTAAATAGTCTCGTTTGAACTGATCAATCATAACTTTTCCCTCTTTTGCTTCGTTAAGATCGAAATCATAAGAATTTGAAATTTTGTATTAAAATCATTCTAAAGTGAAAATATTTTAAAATCAATTTAAATATTTATCAATGACTTATGGTATAATTCGGTCAGGAGTCAAACTCTAAATTTACTGAGTGTTTCTTTTACTTGTCCGGGTTTTTTAAATATTTCCAGAATACCACATCTTGTATAAACAAGATTTTCAATTATTTATGTGAGATTCACCTATATGGAAAATCTCATGGCCAAATAAATTAAGATCCCATTCAAGCATATTGGAGTTATGTTGCGAGTGGCTCTAACCCTCTAAAATAATAACAAAATCTGACTTATTGGTTGTAAATCAATATTGTTAATAAATTCAATTGGTTAGAGCGCATTTTAAAAAATCCTAATAAAACTGGCAACATAATATTTTGCCTCTTTGCATACCTCACTGTGTCTGGCACAGGCAGTTCCAATGGTTAAAGACTGTCAAGCCAGGTAAGCGTTTCCATATTGTTTTCCCAATCTATTAGCTCATCTATTTTATTATCATGGGTTATTTTCGACTGTGTGTATTCAATAAATCTTTTTTGGATATCACGTTTTCTCGACAGATCAATGTGCAGATAAGCCATGGTGGACTCTACACTTTTGTGTCCAAGGCGATTTTTTATATCAGACACAGGGTCGCCTGAGATCCGCATTTTCACAGCGCAGGCATGCCTGAAGCAATGGGCAGGGCTCAGTCCTTTGAGACGCTTTGGCGGGAGTGCTTTAGCCAGATATTTCCTACAAATTTTATTAATGCCATGTCGTGTCAATGATCGTTTTCGCTGGTTGATAAATAACCTATGGCCATATACAGGGATCGGATCAATGCGATAGTTTAAAATATAGTTTGTGATTAAAGAGGCTGTTTTCGGGCAGAGATTAATCAGCCGGTACCGGTTCCCCTTGCCCAGGACTGCGATGCTTTCGTTTCGAGGATCAAAATAGTCAAGATCAAGGGTTGCAATTTCACTGGCCCGGGCACCAGAGT
>JACNHV010000257.1 GCA_014383445.1 Candidatus Desulfobacula maris
AAATATGGCCGCCTGGATATCCTGATTAATAATATTGAACGCGGCGGCTGGCCCACTGTTCATGGTGAATATGTTGAAGATCAATGGGATCTTGAAATTGAAACCACGCTCAAGGCTAAGCAATGGGTGTTTTCTTCTGTGTTTCCCCTGCTGAAAAAAGCAAGGGAAGCCGTGGTCATCAATATATCTTCCATTGCAGGGATTGTGGGACGATCCGGTCCTGCCGCACTGGTTTTTAATGATGGGTATGCTGCTGCCAACAGGGGTGTTTCAAGTCTGACAGAAACCTGGGCCCGCCTGGGTGCGCCTCATATCAGGGTCAATGAAATCATGCTGGGCATTTTTGATACCCGGCATGCAAAAGACACCCGGGGATGGAGTCAGGTTCTAACAGAAAAAGAAAAAAAGTCCTTGATTGATCACACACTTTTGAAACGCACAGGAACCATAGAAGATGCGGTCAAGGCCTGCCTGTTTCTCATCAAGGATGCCCCCTACATGACTGGAAGTGTTTTAAGGCTTGATGGCGGATATGTGCTTGCCGGGGAAACAATCCCGCCCATGCCTAAAGGGATTGTTTGAATTCAGCACCCAAAAAGTGTGTTACAACCAATCCGGCTGTTTTTTTTAAAGATAATGAAGTCATTATTTTTTTGGCTTTTCCTCGTTTTTCATTTCTATGTACCAATCTTCTTTGCCATAAAGTTCATCAGAACATTCAGAGCAAATACCATGACTGAATGAAACATCGGAATGGGTCTGAATATATTCTTCCAAATTATTCCAATATCCTTATATCATCTCGGATTTTTTTGCATTTGGCACATATAGGGAGCAGTCCTCCGAGCTGTTTAACTTCTCTCAAAGCTTGTTGGAGTTCTGAAAGTAACCTATCCTTTTCCTTTTCAAGCTCGTTGACCCTTTGTTCCAGTTCTTCATATGTTGGTTTTTCAGACATGATTTTTACCTGATCTTTCCCGATCTTTTTGAGTTGAAATTACTTGCATTACTTTAACCCCCCAAATTTAATAATCAAAACCATATCATTTAAAATTGTTTAATCACTAAAGGCCAATTGATTACGCCCATTTTCTTTAGCCCTGTACAAGGCGGCATCAGCTTTTGCAATCATTGCATCTGCTGTTTCATCCCCGCTTCTACTTGTAATGCCGATACTGATTGTGATACCAACCTCTCCTGACCTTGTGACCATTTTATGGTCGGCTATTCTTGCCCTCACACGCTCGTAGATCCTTTCTTCAACCAATCCGCTAGAAGCGGGTAACTCTGGTATAACTAATAAAAACTCTTCTCCTCCGTATCGGCCCACAAGGTCATAAGGCCGAAGGGTGTTCTGGACAGTTTTGACAAAATTGCATAGGACATCGTCGCCCACCTGATGCCCATACTTGTCATTGACATGTTTGAAGTGATCAATGTCACATAACCCAATACTTAGCTTCAAGTTCCCCCTCTTAGCACGGACCAGTTCTCCGCTCAGTCTGTCTAAAATGGCACGGCGGTTCGACGCTCCGGTTAAAGGATCATGTGTGGCCTCATGCTCAAATTTTAAATTTAGTAATTTCAATTCCTGTTTAGCCTGCATCTGGTCGGTGATGTCTCGAACAGATGTAACTCTTATTATTTTCCCCTGATATTCAAACATTTTGCCATGAAATTCTGCCCAGAATTTACTGCCATCTTTTCTTTGTGCAATTGCTTCATAAGGCTGATCATATCCGGAAAGCATTTTGTCTTTGACGATAGTTTTAAATTCATCAGCGATTATATCTGTACCCAAAATCCCGATAAACTCATCATGTTTATACCCAAACAACTGGCTGGCAGAATTATTAGCTTCAATACAAACTCCTTTTACTGAAAAAAATAATGCTTCAAATGTGGCTTCCTGAAGTGCCTTATTCTTTGTTTCGCTTTCCCGAAGAGCATTCTCTGACTTTTTGCGATCTGTAATATCTCTTAGAAAGATCAACGTCGCCGGTCTATCTTCCCATTGAAACAGAACTGCGTTGATTTGAACTGTCTTTTCCAAACCAGATTTGTGGATAATTCTGAATGAATAGATGTTGACTGGGTTTTCACCTTTTAAGCGCCTCCTGTACCTGTCAAGCACGGTTTCTTTGTCATTCGGATGAACAAAATCAATAAAAGGCGTATTACTCAGTTCTTCTGCAGAGTAACCGGTCAGCTCTTCGGCTCTCCGGTTTGAGAATTTTGTGACCCCATCTTGAGCAACCAATATTGCATCAGTGGCGTTCTCCACTACAATTCGATATTTATCCTCACTCTCCTGAAGTGCCTCATCAACCCGCTTGCGCTCGGTGATATCCGTCACATAGCCTTCATAGCGGGCAGTCTTGCCGTCCCGGTCATAAATGGCACGGGTGCTATCGGATACCCAGATATGTGAACCGTCTTTACACCGGACTCTGTACTCGAAATTTTCAACAAACCCTGCTGTTTGGAGAAGTTGCTCATACCGTTGCCGATCTTCATTGTTTACATAATATTGCTTTGTAATATCGGAAGTGCCGGATACGAGCTCCTCTGGAGAGGCATACCCCAGCATCCTCGCAAAGGATGGATTGACACTTATAAAACGACCTTCCGGTGTGCTCTGAAAAAGACCTTCAACAGCATTCTCAAAAATACTCCGGTATCTTTCCTCACTTTCCCTCAGCTTCTCCTCGACCTGCTTACGCTCGGTAATATCTATACCTAAACCAAAGAAATAGCTGAATTCACCTTTTTTATTAAAAATAGATCTCCCATGCCACTCAATTAAAAGTTCTTTGCCATCTTTCGTCATGATAAAATTTTCATTCAAAGTTGGCTTCTTTTGTTGAATAAGTTTATCAAATATTTTGGATAACTCTTCACGATTTTTTTCCGGGACAAAAGTTGTCAAATAATCTTTTCCAACAACTTCTTCCTGTTTGTATCCAAGAGAATGAAGCATTGTTTCATTTACCATTATTGTTTTGCCTTCGGCGTTTATCGCCACAAAAAAGACAGGAGCGGCCTGAAGCAGAGTTTGGCTGAAATAAATCTCTTCGAATAATTTTTCTTCAACCAATTTTTGTTCAGATCCTATCTTCTCTAATTCCTGAACTCTTTTTTCTAATTCTTCATAGGTTGGTTTTTTATCCATTGCAATTCCATGTTCCTTTGTGACCTGGTTGGCTTGCACATATTTGCAAAAATAGTCTTCACTCTCCCCAAAATATAAAACCACCAGAATGTTTTTAATATTCTGGTCAATCTAAATAAAAATCACAATAATATATTTTGTGGTGCAAAGTAAATAAATCTTCAAAAGAATATTCCATTATATAGCTGAAAAACAAGGCCTACCTGATCCAATGGTCTGGTCACTGGCCCTGGAAGCTGAATATTTTCCTCAGATAAAATTATCCAAATATGATTTTTATAATAATTTGGGCAAGTTTTTCCGGATCATGTCGGGCAATCATTGCATTGGTATCCAAAACATCGGTCATGTGCAGGTTGCGATGATCCCAGAAAGGGTCTGCCATATCAATATGAACAAAATCTGATTTTTGCGCAAAATAGATGTCAAGCACCTTTTGTATGGGTTTTGTAGCGTTGCCAATAAAGCCATCAATCTTACGTCCAAGACACTCTTCCAGTTTGATAACAAAATCTTTTCCTGAAAAATTGTGGGTCTCTCCAAATTTTGTCATAATATTAATAAAGAAATAAATCTTTGCAGATGTATTTTGCAGGGCATCTTGTACCCCTGAAACAATCAGGTTGGGGATAATGCTGGTAAACAGGTCACCTGGCCCTATAAAAATATAGTCTGCCTTTTCAATGGCATCTATAACAGGTGGATATACAGAAATTGCGGCATGATGGTGGGGAACCAGGAATACATCTTTTATTTGTTCGCGCTGTGTTCCCCGGGGAAGGTCAATGGCTTCTTCACCATAGATTCTTTTTCCGTCCGTCAGCTCTGCAACCAGAGTTGCCCGATCTATTGTAACGGGAAGGATGGTGCCTTCCACTTCAAGTATTTCAGAAAGGGCAGCAACACTTGCAGGAAAATCCCCTGTATATCTTGAGAGCATTGTTAAAAGCATGTTACCGGCGCTATGGCCAGCCAGGCGGGGATCCTTTTTAAATCGTTTTAACATAATGCAGCGGCCGGCAGCCTGATAAGGTGACAAGGCAAGGATGCATTTTAAAATATCCCCGGGTGGCAGGATTCCAAGTTCATTCCGCAATCTGCCCGTGCTGCCGCCTGAATCCACCATGGAGACTATGGCTGTTGTGTGTGTGTTTTCCAAATCCCTTAATCCGGATAATAATATGAATTGCCCACTTCCACCCCCGATGGTGACAATTTTTTTTTCTTCTATTTTCATTGAATTCCTTTTTTGTCGAAATTACACAAAATTAGTTTTAGACATAAAAAACCATCTGCATCTGTTTTAAAGGGTGTATGCCAACAAACAATTAAAAATATTATTGTTAAATCAGCATTTGTGCAATGGTTTCTTTTATTTTATCGGTTTTATTGAAGTCCTGTCGAAATTTCATCTCTATTTGCGCCATTTGTTTATAGAATGGGGTCCTGTCAAATTTGATATATGATTTTTCATCAAATAACCCTGCATCACAACCAGGGCCTTTGATGGGTTCAGCCCCGGGCTTGCAGAGTTCATGGGGCAGCCCGTGAAGTCTGCAAATCATTGGCCTAAAGGAATATAAAAGGCATTGGCCATTTTCATTTGCCGGGCAGATAATTTTTAAAGCCTTTGTTTTTAAGTTTTCAGAAAAAGTCTTTTTAACATAGATATCTGCCCGGGTCAGTATGGTTTTTTTCTGGTCCTGATCAAGTTTATTAAAGCCGTGGCATAAATAGTCTTTTTCAATATAGGTATGGTGGAAAAACAAAGAGGTACAGCAATTGTCTTTACACCCGTTGCAAATGAAATTATAGCCGGCAGCAATCTTGTCCCAGGTTTTATCCATATCATTGTAAAGGGTTTTAAGTGCTTTAAAAAAGGTGTCTGTCATTGGAGAAAATCAGACCAAAGGTTTGGGAAGGAAAATTTTGGAATAAAGCCCTAAAGCATACCGGTCTGTCATGCTGGCAATCAAATCACAAACCGAGCGTTTAAGAGCATTTTTTGAAGAATCCCATGGGGCCATTTCCATTTTTTCCAACTCCTTCTGCAGAAGGTCAGGTTCTTTTATGAAGTAATTATAAAGACTTATGATCACCTTTTTTGCCTTTGAAAATTCGTTGTGAACTGCTGGTGAACGATACACTTTATCATATAGGAATTTTCTTAATATTATCATGGCATGGAAAGTATCCTGGCCCATATCAAGGATGAACTTGTCATTCTGTGGCCCGCTGTTATACACCAATTGCTCAATCATGATGCTGGCTCTCTGGGCGTGTGTTTCCCCTAGTTTTTTAATGCAAATGTCTGGAACCTCTGTTGCTAAGATAACCTTGCCTCTCAATGCATCATCAAGGTCATGGTTTAAATAGGCGATGATATCTGCCACCCGGACGAGTTTTCCTTCGACTGTGCTAGCGGTCTCACCAAGAGTTGCCGGGAAAATATTGCCAAATCCTTTGGAGTGTTTTAGGATACCATCCCTGACTTCCCGGGTCAGGTTAAGGCCCTCCCCTCTGTTCTCAAGGGAATCCACCACTCTCAAACTTTGGTCGGCGTGTGAAAAATGGGGAGAATGAACCTCGATCAATGCAGTTTCACCGCCATGGCCAAATGGTGTGTGGCCCAGATCGTGACCCAATGCAATGGCTTCGGCAAGATCTTCATTCAGATACATGGCTCTTGCAATAGTTCTTGAAATTTGGGCTACTTCAAGAGTATGGGTAAGTCTGGTACGATAATGGTCTCCCAGGGGGGAGAGAAAAACCTGGGTTTTGTGTTTTAACCGCCTAAAGGCATTTGAATAAACGATCCTGTCCCTGTCAAGCTGGAAAGGTGTTCTGATATTATATGTGGTTTCTTCGTCGCCCCTTCTTTTTGCAGTGGAACTTAATGTGCCGTAAGTCGAAAGAAAATTTTTTTCTCTAATCTGAAACTGTTCCCTTATACAAAGGTTTTTATCTGAAATTTTTTTTTGTATATATATTTTCTTTTTTGTTTCCATAAATAATTATTGAATAATTATTAAAATTTAATACACTACATCTGTTATACAAAAAGCAGGTTGAACCTCAATGGGTTCTATTTGGTCATATGAAACATGGTTTGTAAAGGGTTATTTCATTTGGGAGAGGTGATTTCAATTGGATTATGAATATTACATGGGCTTTGCATTGGAACAGGCCAAAAAAGCATTTGACCAGGGGGAATTCCCAGTGGGCTGTGTGATTGTGCAGGGAAAAAAAGTGATTGCAACCGGAGCAAGGCTGGGAACAACTCAAAACAAAGCTTTTTTCAATGAGATTGATCATGCTGAGATAAGGGCATTAAAGCATCTTGAAAAAAGTAATATTGAGTTTTGCCCTGAAAAATCAATCCTCTTTTGTACCATGGAGCCCTGTCTGATGTGCTTTGGCGCTATTATTCTGTCCGGCATAAAAAAAATAGTATATGCATATGAAGATCCCATGGGGGGCGCAACAAAATGTGATTTGGAAAAGTTACCGTCCTTATATCAGCAGTGCTCATTAGAGGTTATTTCTGGGGTATTGCGACAGAAAAGTCTTGATTTTTTTTATGATTTTTTTAATAAAGAGGATAACTTGTATTGGAAAAACAGTTATTTGGAAGAATATACCTTTGATCAGAAAAGAGAGAAGAATTCAGAATAAATAATGCTTGCATTTTTCTATGCAAGCCATTATAATCGCTGGGTTATACTTGTTCTATCAAGGATTAATATAGAATCATCTAGTTGCAGGAGGTGTAGGATATCTAAGCGGGGAAGACAGGATCAGACAAGTGTTAATAAGGGAATCAGGGCCAGCCAGGTTAGGGTTGTCGGCTCTGATGGTTCGCAGATAGGAATTATGCCCATTGAAGAGGCATTAAGAATTGCAGGGGAAGAAACACTTGATTTGGTCGAGGTTTCACCGGATGCAGACCCACCTGTTTGCAAGATAATGGATTTTGGAAAATTTAAGTACGAGCTGACCAAAAAAAAGCAGGAGGCTAAACGTAAGCAGAAAACGACTCAGATTAAAGAAATAAAGGTCAGGCCAAAGACGGATAGTAATGACCTTGCAACAAAGGTCAAGCATATTGAGAAGTTTCTCAGTAAAAATGATAAGGTTAAGGTTACGCTGTTTTTCAGAGGAAGGGAAGTTGTACTCAAGGAACAGGCCAATACGATTCTGCAAAAAATTGTTACCATGACTGAAGGGTTTGCCCAGGTTGAGCAGCAACCCAAATATGAGGGGCGTGTTATCACCATGCTTTTGGGGCCTAAATAGTGTTCGAACGAAAACTCACCCATCTACTGTGTTGCTGCAAAATCCTGAAATCCTCATGTACAGTAGTACACTCCGGTTTCAAGATTTTTTGCGCCTTGTATATGGGCAACTTTGTGAGCATTGCTCCTCTACGAGCCACCCAAACACGGGGTTTTCGGTCAGGCACTAAATATTATAGTTTTATAAAATAGTAAGACTGCTTAAAAATACATAATAAATGTATGGTGGTATATTGTTTGTTTTGAATGTGTACCACCATATTTTTTAGAAATTGCAATACAGGAGAGGATAAAATGCCTAAAATTAAAACATGCAGAGCGGCTGCCAAACGGTTTAAAAAAACAGGATCAGGGAAATATAAATTCCGCAAATCCCATGCCAGTCATATATTAACCAAGAAAAGCACTAAAAGAAAAAGATCTTTAAGGCTAGATAATATTGTGAGTCAGGATAATATGAAAGCAGTCAGGCGTATGTTACCCAACGGATAGATAGTGCCCGGCCGAAAACCGCCAATTTTGGAAGAATAAGCTCTTTTGCGAACAGATTACCGCGTTGGGATTGGATTACAGTGGAGATTATGCTTTAAAAATGTTAGGTTTTCGTTTAAACACTAAATGACGCCCAGATTAATATGATAATGATATTAATTTAAAAAAATAGAGAGTTGAGGAGTTTGACAAAATGAGAGTTGTAAGAGGATTTAAAGCAAGACGACGCAGGAATAAGGTACTGAAGCTTGCAAAAGGGTTTAGAGGCGGAAGAAGCAAATTATACCGCACGGCGGCAGACGCTGTTGATAAAGCGTTGATGTATGCATACCGGGACAGAAGGGTGCGTAAAAGAGATTTCAGAAAACTTTGGATCGTCAGAATTAATGCCGCAGCAAGGATGAATGATCTGTCATATAGTAAATTTATCAATGGTCTTAAATTGGCAGGCAGTGAATTGGATCGCAAGGTGTTGGCGGATCTGGCAATATGTGATCCGGCTGCTTTTTCCCAATTGGCATCACTTGCCAGTGCAAATGTTTAAATAGATTAAACGATTTGCGAGGGTATTTTGCAAAATAGTATTATTGATATTGAAAAACAAGCCCTTGAAAGTATAGAAAAAGCAACTGATTCAGAGCAGCTCGAGCAGTTTTCCATTAAATATCTTGGAAGAAAGGGTGAGCTTACAAAATATTTGAGAAATATTTCTTCTCTTCCAGAGGATGAACGTCCCAGTGCTGGTAAGAATGCGAATATTCTGAAGACAAAGCTTGAAAAAGCTTTTAAGGCGGCCTTGTCAAAAATTGAGGCTTATGATGATAAGGCGTTTACAGGTATTGATGTGACCCTTCCCGGACGGTTCGTCCAAAGGGGGTCTCTTCATCCTATAACCCAGGTGGCCAATGAGATCTCTGATATCTTTTTAAGACTTGGGTTTGATATTGCAGAAGGCCCGGAAGTTGAAACGGATTATTATAATTTTGAAGCCTTGAATATTCCCAAATATCATCCTGCAAGAGATATGCAGGACACCTTTTATGTGTCGGAAAATATAGTCTTGAGGACACATACATCTCCATCCCAGCCCCGTGCAATGGAAAAAACCCAACCGCCATTGAGAATTATTGCGCCGGGAAAGGTGTTCAGGTGTGATTCAGACATCACTCATACGCCCATGTTTTATCAGATTGAAGGCCTGATGGTGGATCAAAATGTCTCTTTTGGTGACTTAAAAGGGATTTTGACCACCTTTGTCCATCAATTTTTTGACACACAAACTTCTTTAAGATTCAGGCCTAGTTTTTTCCCGTTTACCGAGCCCTCTGCTGAAGTGGATATCCGTTGTGTCATGTGCAAAGGAAAAGGCTGCCGAATCTGTTCAAAAACAGGATGGCTCGAAGTATTGGGGTCGGGCATGGTTCATCCAGCCGTTTTTGAAAATGTCGGGTATGATACCCAAAAGTATACGGGGTTTGCCTTTGGCATCGGCATCGAGCGTATGGCCATGCTCAAATATGGTATTGACGATATCAGAAAATTTTATGAAAATGATTTGCGTTTTTTAGGGCAGTTTTAATATGAAAGTCAGTTTAAGCTGGTTAAAAGAGTATATCTGTGTTGACCTTGAACCTGACGTGATCGCAGAAAAATTGACCATGGCAGGCCTTGAGGTTGATGCTGTTGAAGATAAATATGATTACCTGGCCAATATTGTTGTTGCAAAAGTTGAAGATGTTAAAAAACACCCGAATGCTGACAACCTGTCTGTCTGCAGTGTTCATGCGGGCGGAGACAAACTGATTCAGATTGTCTGTGGCGCGCCCAATGTACAAAAAGGTATGTTTGTGCCGTGTGCACTACCAGGAGCAGTGCTTCCTGGAGACAAGAAAATAAAAAAAGGTAAGATTCGGGGAGAAATTTCCTGTGGCATGTTATGCAGTGCCGCAGAACTAAGGCTCAATACAGATGCTTCAGGAATTATGGTTCTTGAAGAAGGCTTTCTTGCAGGAACTCCCCTTGAACAAGCATTAAAAATTTCTGATACTATGTTTGAAATTGATTTGACCCCCAACAGGCCGGATTGTTTGAGCATTATCGGTGTGGCCCGTGAAATTGGGGCGTTCACAGAACCCAGGCAAAAGCTTATGCTTCCTGATTATACTCTGCCAAAAGATAAAATTGGTAAAAAATCAATTCACGATTATGCAAAAGTTCAGATTATTGATTCGGATCTTTGCCCAAGATACTCTGCAGGTCTTTTATTTGATGTTAAAATCAAACCCTCTCCATTCTGGTTGCAGGAAAGACTTGAAACCATAGGCTTGACACCCATTAATAACGTGGTTGATATTACAAATTTTGTTATGATGGAAATGGGGCAACCCCTTCATGCCTTTGATTTTGATGAGGTTGCAAAGGGTAAGATTATTGTTAGAAGAGCTGGGAATGATACGGATTTTACCACCCTTGACAGTAAAAATCATAAGCTTGAATCTGATATGCTCATGATTTGTGATGGAGAAAGGCCTGTGGCACTTGCCGGAGTGATGGGGGGCGAAAATTCTGAGATTTCAGATTCCACCACCCGGGTACTTGTGGAAAGCGCATATTTTAATCCCATCTCCATCAGAAAAACGGCAAAAAAAACCAATATTGCCACGGACGCGTCTCACCGGTTTGAACGGGGTGTTGACCCGGACGGAACAGTCAAAGCATTAACCAGGGCAGTTTCTCTCATGGCTCAACTATGCGATGCAACCATTGCCAAAGATTATATTGATGAATATCCGAACAAATCTGTTCCCGTTAAGATTGACTTGAATACAGATGTTTTGAATAAACGATTGGGAACTGATTTAAGTAGAGATGCAATCTGTGAGATTTTAAGGTCAGTGGAATTTGATGTTGAGAAAATAAGTGATGTCCATCTGAAAGTCGGCGTACCATTTTTCAGGGTGGATGTTGTCAGACCTGAAGACCTTTCTGAAGAAGTGGCCAGGCTTTGGGGATATAACAATATTAAGACAAGTTATCCTCTGGTGCCGGCAATTGGCAGACCTTTGGATCAAAAGATCGTTCTCAGGGAAAACATCCGGCATATAATGACTGGATTTTCTTTTTTTGAGATTATTAACTATAATTTTATTAATGAAAATTCATGTGACAGGTTAAACCTGTTGGATAACGATAAAAGGCGGGATGTTGAAACGATTTTAAACCCGATTTCAGATCAGATGTCGGTTTTAAGGACCTCTTTGATTCCCGGTCTTCTTGAAACAATGAAAATAAATATTTCACAGCAGGTAGATACGTTAAAGATTTTTGAAATCGGCAAGGTGTTTTTTGCTACACAAAAGGGATCTTTGCCTGAAGAAAAGGAAATGTTTGCGGGCCTGATCACAGGCAGCCGGTCTGATCAGTCATGGCATTCAAAAAAGACCAGGATTGATTTTTTTGATTTAAAAGGTGTTATTGAAGGTTTTTTTGAAGGGCTGATGATCAAGAATTTAATTTTTGAAAAAATTGAAGATGAATCCTGCCCATATTATAAAAAAGGATATGCAGCTGTAGTTAATTCCAATGATACCATTCTGGGTACCCTTGGAAAAATCGATGAAAAGGCTTTGAAAAATTATGGATTAAAACAGGATGCATTTGTTTTTGATTTCAGTCTTAAGGCCATACAGGATCTGCTTCCCCGCGATATTACAGCGGAACTTTTGCCAAGATTCCCTTCCATTTCAAGGGATATTACCATTATTGTGGACAGATCCATAACAGTCGGGGCAATCTTGAAACATGTTGAACTCATTTCTAAAAAGGAATCTCTGATTGAAAAGACTTTTCTTTTTGATGCCTTTGAAGGCCTGCCTTTGCCTGAAGGTAAAAAGTCTTTGTCCCTCAGGGTTGTTTATAGATCAGCAGGTAAAACCTTGAAAGAAAAAAATATTAAACAATTGCATGTAAATATTTCACAATCCATTGTTGACCTGTTCCATGCAGACCTGCCAGACTCGCAGGAAATAAGATAGGGCAATTATTTTTAATATCCTTGCCCTGTTAAAAGTGTTATTGACAAACCCAATCGGGGTTGGTATATTATGCCGCTAATGCGGGCATAACTCAGCTGGTAGAGTGCAAGCTTCCCAAGCTTGATGTCGCGAGTTCGAGTCTCGTTGCCCGCTCCATCTTTAAAAGGAAGGATGGCAGATTTGTTCCACTGATTTTATTTGGTGAAGATTTTGTGATTGTTGCACTAGGAACGGGCATCTGCCCGTTTTTGTATTTGAGGACGTATAAACGAGTAGGTGGTTAAGATTATATATGGGTGTTAAGTATAAGAAAGATAACAGCTGGTTAGTTGAAAAAATCAAAGAAGTGGTGCAGCCATTGTGCCAGGCTGAGAATTTTGAACTGGTTCATTTGGAATATGTTCATAGTGATCGGGAAAATATTGTCCGTCTCTTTCTGGATAAACCAGGGGGCATTACACTAGACGATTGTATTTATGTCAGCCGTCAGCTTGGAGACTTAATAGATGTTCATATAGAGAATATTGGCAGTTACAGGTTAGAAGTTTCTTCTCCCGGGCCAAACCGTCCCTTGAATAAAAAAGAAGATTTTCATCGTTTCAAGGGTGAGAGAGTAAAAATTGAGACTAATGAGTTGATTGAGAATAAAAAAAAGTTTACCGGAATTCTTGAGATAATTAATGATGATTCTGTTGTAATTGCTGTTGATGAGAAAAGAGTTGAGATATCAGATCATGCGATCAGCAAAGCAATACTTGCAGGTCAATAATATGGAGAACGCTTAGTAATGTTTATCACAGATATTAAAAGGGTTATTGACCAGGTAAGCCGAGAAAAAGGGATTGAACCGGAAGTTCTTATTAACACCTTGAAAGAAGCCATTATTTCAGCGGCCAGAAAGAGCATCGGGCCGCGGGCTGATATTGAAGTCCACTATGATAGTAAGACAGGGGATGTTGAGGTCTTCCATTTTAAAGAGGTGGTAGAAGAAGTTGAATATTCTGACAGTGAACTGACCCTTGAAGACGGATATGAATATGACCCTGAATGTGAGATTGGTGACAGCCTGGGTATCCGGATTGACACAGAAGAATTTGGTCGAATTGCTGCTCAGTCTGCTAAACAGGTAATCATTCAGAAAATGCGGGAAGCGGAAAGAAATGCGGTCTATGAAAATTTTATCCAGAAAAAAGGTAAAATTATTAATGGTATTGTTCAACGCTTCGACAGGGGCAGTATTGTTGTTAATCTGGGACAGGCAGAGGCGGTTTTAAGGCCCCGGGACCAGATGCCAAGAGAAAATTACAAGCGCGGCGACAGGGTCAGAGCTTATGTATTAGATGTCCTGGAGGAATCAAAGGGCGCCCAGATTCTTTTATCCAGAACACATCCAGAATTTTTAGTTGAATTGTTTAAAACAGAGGTTCCAGAAGTTGCAGAAGGAATTGTAACCCTGCGTGCGGCTGCAAGAGTGCCAGGGTTAAGGGCTAAGGTTGCCGTGTCTTCTAGTGATTCAGATGTTGATCCGGTTGGTGCCTGTGTGGGCATGAAGGGGAACAGGGTTCAGAATATTGTTCAGGAACTTCGCGGTGAAAAAATTGATATTGTTCAATGGAGCCCGGATATAGCAAGATTTGTTTGTAATGCTTTGTCTCCTGCTGAGATTGCCAGGGTGATTATTGATGAAGATAATCGATCCATGGAAGTCATAGTGAACGATGAATACCTTTCCATTGCCATCGGCAAGGGTGGTCAAAATGTGTCTCTTGCCTGTGAAATAACGGGTTGGCATCTGGAAGTGACCAGTGAAGAGGAATACAGCCGGGAATTAAAACAAGGATATGACAGTCTGATGAAATTGACTGGGGTAGGACTGACCATGGCAGAAGTTCTTTTTAAAAGTGGATATGCTTCTGTCCTGGATATATCTGAAGCAGACATTGAAGATATTATTTCAATCACTGAATTAGATGAAACTCAAGCTAAAGAAATGATTGAAGAAGCAAAAGTCATTCTGGAAAAAGAATTACAGGAAAAAGACCAGGAAAAAGACCAGGAAAAAGACCAGGAAAAAGTGCAGAAAAAAGAGCAGAAAAAAGAGCAGGTTCAGGAGCGGGAACAAGATCAGGAACAGGATAAAGAGCCGAAAGATGATCAAGATATGCAAGAAGGTGAAGGCGATTAATGGTTAGGTCATATAGACAACAGATAGCAGACGAAAAAAGAATATAAAAAGAGACTTACTTGGGGGCAATAAATGGTGAAGATCAGAGTATATGAGCTGGCTAAAGATCTGAACATGACGAACAGAGCGCTTCTTAATAAAATGAAAGAGTTGAAGATTGAAGTTAAAAGCCATATGAGTTCTCTGGAAGACTATGATATTAGCACAATTAAAAGAAGCCTTTTTGGAAAAGCGAAAAGGGAAAAGGATGTTAAGGTAAAACCATCCGTCATCCGCAGGCGCAGACAGGATTCTGAAGAGATTGTTGTGCCGGAAATTAAGGAAGAAACCATAACATTGACGGAAGAAAAAACAGAACAGACTATTGCCCTTAAAAACAAAGCGCCTGTTGCCAAGGAAGAAATACAAGAAGCGCCATCAGATATTGAGCAAGGGGTTATTAAAGAAGAACCCAAAGACCAGGATATTGAAAAGGTCCCTGGGAAAGTAGATCCAGCTCCCAAAAAAATTAAAGTAAAAGCTAAAAAAGGTAAGCCTGCCAAAATTATTAAACCCATGGAAATTGATAAACCCGAAACAATTGAGACTGAAAAGATAAAACACGACCTTAAATCTGATGAGACTGCAATTCCTCCTGCAAAGAAAGAAGACCTTAAACCTGAAGAATTGATTAAGGAAAAAGAAGAAAAACATATTGCTGCCCAGGAAATTGAGCCGGTTGTTGTCGAGGATATAGAGAAAAAAAAGAAAAAGAAAAAGAAAAAATCCACTCCTGCAAAAATTGTTAAAATTGCAGATCCTTTAGTACTTGAAAATTTAAGAAAATCTACGCCAGGCGAAGATAATAAATGGGGTGGTGTGAAAAAAGACAGCAACAAGGAGAGTGCAAATAAAAAACCCTTTCAAAAGAAAGCCCCCGCACCCTCACGGCCTCCTGCTACTCCTGGAAAGGCTTTGCCCGTGGTTGATATTCCCGTGTCCGATGAAATTGATACGCTAAAAAGAAAAAAAGAAAAAAGAAAAATCGTGTTTGGTGAGGACAAACCTGCTGCCGGGAAAAGAAAACAGCGTATGAAAAAATCTGTGATTGAAGGGGAGGCCCTCTATACCACCCCCCGCGGTAGAAAAAAACGAGGCAAAAAGGATACAAGAGGGAAAAAGGGAAATAAGACCCAGATTACCACACCAAAAGCAATTAAAAGACGTATTAAGATTGATGATGCAATTGAACTTGCCGAACTTGCAAAGAGAATGGGTATCAAAGCAAATGAGATGATTGCTAAATTGATGACCTTAGGTGTTATGGCAACGGTGAATCAGACCATTGATTTTGATACGGCAGTGCTGGTTGCGACAGAATTCGAATTTGAGGTGGAAAAAGCATCTTTTGAGGAAGAGACCCTTCTCAATATTGAAATTGGGGATGATGATGAAGATAAAATGACTGGAAGAGCGCCGGTTGTCACTATAATGGGGCATGTAGACCATGGAAAAACTTCACTTTTAGACGTCATCAGGAAATCTAAAATTACCAGTGGTGAAGCCGGCGGAATTACACAGCATATTGGTGCCTATAATGTTAAAACACCCAATGGCGGACGTATCACATTCCTTGATACACCTGGGCATGCTGCCTTTACTGCAATGCGATCCAGGGGTGCCAAGGTTACAGATATTGTTATCCTTGTTGTTGCTGCCGATGACGGGGTGATGCCTCAGACCATAGAAGCAATCAACCACTCAAAAGCAGCAGGTGTGCCAGTTGTGGTTGCTGTAAATAAAATGGATAAGCCAGGAGCTGATCCTGACAAAATCATGAGAGAGCTATCAGAGCTTGATCTGCTTGCAGAAGACTGGGGTGGAAATGTCATATTTGTGAAAGTATCTGCAAAGACTGGAGAAGGCATTGATGATCTACTTGAAATGATTCTGTTGCAGTCTGAAGTTCTGGAACTCAAGGCGAATCCAGAAAGAAAAGCCACGGGTTATGTTGTAGAATCAAGGTTAGACGTTGGGCGAGGTGCAGTTGCAACAGTACTTGTAAAACAGGGAACTTTGAGAGATGGTGATCCAATTGTGTGTGGACACTATTCAGGTCGACTCAGGGCAATGATTGATGATTCCGGGGCCAGAATTGAAAGCGCAGGCCCAAGTACTCCTGTTGAAATTGTTGGCCTGAACGGCGTGCCAGATGCCGGGGATGAGTTTATAGCTGTTGCCTCGGATAAGGATGCAAAACAGATTGCAGGCCACAGGATGCAGAAACAAAGGGCCAAAGAGCTGGCCAAGAAGAGCCGGGCAAATCTTGAAAAGATGTTTGAAAACCTTGGTTCTGCTGAAGTCAAGGAACTCAAACTTATTGTTAAAGCAGATGTTCAGGGCTCCATTGAAGCCTTGAATGATTCATTAAAAGATCTGGCCAAGGAAGAAGTGGAGATTAAAATCGTTCATTCCGGTGTTGGTACCATAAACGATTCGGATGTAGCACTTGCAGCAGTGTCTGATGCCATTATTATCGGGTTTAATGTCCGGCCGACAACACAGATTCGAAAGTTTGCCAAGGATGAAAATGTGGATATGCGGTTTTATGATATTATTTATAATGTTATCAATGATATTAAAGCTGCACTGGATGGTATGATGCCGTCAACATTCCATGAAATTATCATTGGACGGGCTGATGTTCGTGAGACTTTTGTAGTGCCTAAGATGGGAACCATTGCAGGGTGCCATATTTCAGAAGGCAAAGTTATTCGAGGCAAGAAAGTAAGACTCTTAAGAGATGGCATTATCAAGTGTGATACGGAATTGTCATCCCTGCGGCGGTTTAAAGATGATGCCAAAGAGGTGGAACAGGGATTTGAGTGCGGTATCGGTCTTAAAAAATACAATGATATCAAGGTGGGCGATGCTATTGAGTGTTATGAAGTTGAAGAAAGAAAGTACAAAGGCTGATTAATTAAACATGAAACCCTATACAAGAGCCGACAGAATCAGTGGCAGGATTCAATATGCCATTACCCAGCTTTTAAGTAAAAAAATGCAGGACCCTAGAATTGAGATGACCACTGTGAGCGGTGTTAAAATGACGTCTGACCTTCGGGTTGCCAATGTGTATATTACTGTTTTTGGAAATAAAAAGCGAATTTCAGATGCCATGGATGGATTTAAGAATTCCAAGGGATTTATCAAGAAAAGTATTGCTCCGGCATTGGGATTGAAATTCATGCCGGAATTAAAATTTTTCCATGATGATTCCTTTGACAAGGCGGCTAAAATGGATGAACTCATTAAATCCGCTTTAACGGGAATATCAGATGAACAAGACGTTTTAAAAAAATAGATGAAAAGTGGCATTATAGCGGTTAATAAGCCTTGCGGCATCTCTTCAGCCCGTGTGGTGGCTCGTGTAAAAAAGGCTTTGGGGGCGAAAAAAGTTGGGCATACAGGGACCCTGGATCCTTTTGCCACAGGATTGCTGCTTTGTGCAATTAACCAGGGAACCCGGATATCTGGATTTTTTCTTGGTGGCCATAAAAGATATCTTGCCAGGATTTGCCTGGGGGTCGAAACAGACACCTATGACCTGACAGGTAAAACAGTTTTTACAGCCCCAAAAAAAGTCATGGACGGTCTCAAAAAACAGGATATCCAGGAGGCTGTAAAATCTTTTATCCGTATCCAGGACCAGGTAGCGCCAGCCTTTTCTGCTTTAAAGCATGAAGGCCAGCCTTTGTATAAACTGGCACGTCAGGGAAAGATAATACAAAAAGCACCACGGCAGATTGAGATTTTTGATATTCGCATCAACCATATTGAGTTGCCGAATATTGACATAGACGTTTTTTGCTCGTCAGGGACCTATATCAGAAGTCTTGGCTTTGATATAGGCAGAAAACTTGGATGCGGTGCTCATCTGTCAAAACTTTGCAGAACCCAGTCCAGTCAATTTCTCTTAGACAATGCCATTGAATTGGATGCGCTTGAAAAACTTGATAAAGATGCTGTTGAGAAAAGAATTGTTCCCTTATCAAAGTGTCTTGAATTTATGCCCCTGATGTTTGCGGACAGATCCATTGCCCAAAAAATTAAATTTGGTCAAAAACTTTTAAAAAAAGAATTTTCCGATATCCCGGAAAAAGAAGATCAACTTATCCGGGTGATTGATGATAAGAAAAATCTTCTGGCGATCATTCAATTGAGTGGAAACAGGAATGAATATAATTATTCTTGCGTTTTTTCAAGTTAATTGGTATTTGTAGAAGGTTCATATATATATGTAATGGTATGGTGATCTGTTTTGCATTTCTTGTTTCTGAATGGAATATCGGATGGGAAATCATAAAAAATCAGGTTATCAAAGAATGCCATGTTTTATTTATTCCAACTAAAGGAGTTTTAAAGTGGTTTTATTAGCAGAGAATAAAGAGGAGATGATTGAACAATTCAAGCTCCACGAGTCTGATACAGGCTCACCAGAGGTGCAGGTTAGCATTTTAACTCACCGGATCAGCTATCTTACAGAGCATCTTAAAGTGCACGTGAAAGACCATCATTCAAGACGGGGTCTGTTGATTCTTGTCGGGCGGCGCAGAAGTCTTCTGGAGTATGTTAAGAAAAAAGATGTGAACAGATACCGCTCTTTAATTGAAAGACTCGGACTTAGAAGATAAAAATGACAATCAACTGGTTTTTGACTACTTGCGCGTCAAAAACCAGTTTTTTATTTTTATCAATTTTATTATTGGGGCGGCAATTTTCAGAAAATTTTTTAAATAAGTTCGCAGGTTTGCCATTAAGTTTATATTTAATGGCAAACCTGCGGGTTTATTATTTTTAAAAATTTCCTTACACTTTGCTGCCCTTTTTATTACAGGAGAAGTTATGGAAAAAAAATTTACAACAACCATTAATGGAAAAGAATTTTCCATCAGTAGTGGAAAAATTGCCAAACAGGCATCAGGATCAGTCATCGTACAATATGGGGAAACTATGGTAATGGTTACGGCTGTTGCTTCGAAAGATCCGAAACCAGAGATCAGTTTTCTGCCCTTAACTGTTGAATACCAGGAAAAAATTTATTCAGCCGGAAGAATCCCGGGAAATTATTTCAGGCGTGAAATAGGCAGACCCTCTGAAAACGAAACTTTGACAGCAAGAATGATTGACAGACCCATTCGTCCCCTTTTTAGTGAGGGTTACAATTATGAGACTCAGGTCATTGCCACTGTCCTTTCAATGGATAAGATCCATGAACCGGATACCCTTGCCATGGTGGGGGCATCCGCGGCTCTGCAAATTTCTGATATTCCCTTTGCAGGACCCATTGCCGGTATTAAAGTCGGCAGGATAGATGGGCAGTTTATTGCAAACCCGACCATTGAGCAGATGAAGGAAAGTGATATCGACCTGGTTGTGGCAGGATCTAAAACCGGTGTGGTCATGGTTGAAGGCGGGGCAGATATTGTTTCTGAAAAAGATATGCTGGATGCTATCTTTTTTGGTCACCAAGCCATGCAGCCCATCATTGATCTGCAGATTCAAATAAAAGAAGCCTTTGGAAAAGAAAAACACGTGTTTATATTGCCGGCCAGGGATGAAGAACTGGATGCCAAGGTGATTGAATATTCAAAGGATAACATTTATAAGCAGGTTCAGATCAAAACAAAGATAGAGCGCCAAAATGCACTCAGTGACTTAAAAGCGCAGGCTGTTGAACATTTCAGCGAAACCTATCCTGAACAGACAAAAGATATAAAAGAAGCCTTTTCCAAATGTGTGAAAAAAGTCAGTCGTGATATCGTTCTGAAAGAAGATAAAAGGATTGACGGCAGGGCTTTTGATGAAATCAGACAGATCGACTGTGAAGTGGGACTGCTTCCCATGACTCACGGGTCAGCTCTTTTTACAAGGGGTGAAACCCAGGTTTTAGGTGTTTTAACCCTTGGCTCGGGCATGGATGAACAACGGGTTGAAACCCTTATGGGAAATGAAACCCGGGCGTTTATGCTTCATTATAATTTTCCTGCTTTTTCAGTGGGGGAAGTCAGACGGGCGGGAGGCCCCAGCAGACGGGATATTGGCCATGGAAACCTTGCTACCCGCGCCATTCAACGAGTCCTTCCAACCCCTGAAGAGTTTGAATATACCATCCGCCTGGTGGGTGAAGTCATGGAGTCCAACGGAAGTTCATCCATGGGAACCATATGTTCAGGTACCCTGGCATTAATGGATGGTGGCGTTCCTATAAAAGCGCCGGTTTCCGGTATTGCCATGGGACTTGTAAAAGATGGCGATAAAACCGCTGTGCTTTCGGATATCCTGGGAGATGAAGATCATTTCGGAGATATGGATTTTAAAGTGGCTGGAACGATTGAAGGGATTACTGCCCTGCAGATGGACATCAAGATTAAAGAGCTGTCCCGCGAGATCATGGAAAAAGCCCTTAATCAGGCCAGGGGCGGCAGGTTGCACATCCTTGATAAAATGCTTGAAACCCTTAAGGACACAAGGCCGGAAGTTTCTCCCCGTGCACCCAAAATTGTAAGCATTCAAATAAATTCCGATAAAATCAGAGATATCATAGGTCCTGGCGGGAAAGTGATCAGAGCTCTTCAGGCTGAAACCAACACCGTCATTGAGGTGAATGATGCCGGTATCGTCAAGATTGCTGCACAAAATGAAGAAGATGCTGCCCTTGCTTTAAAAATGGTATCAGATATTGCCCTTGATCCTGAAATTGGTGCCATTTATCAAGGCACAGTTGTTAAAATCACCGACTTTGGTGCTTTTGTAAATATTAAACAGGGAACTGACGGGCTGGTACATATTTCTGAACTTGCAGACTACAGGGTCAAAAAAGTAACAGATGTCGTTAAAGAAGGGGATGTCATCCCTGTAAAGGTACTTGATGTTACCCGGGATGGAAAAATAAAGCTGAGTTATAAAGCAGCAAAAGAAGATGATAAATAATTCATTTAGTATCTGTCCCCTTGCCAGTGGCAGCAAGGGGAACAGCCTTTTTGTATCATGCCACAATAGTTCCATTCTGATTGATGCCGGGCTTTCAGGGATTGAAATTGAACGGCGGCTGAACATTTTGAATGTTAGTCCTGAAAGCCTTACAGCCATTATCATCACACATGAGCATTCCGATCATGTAAAAGGTGCAGGGATATTGAGCCGTCGCTTTAAACTCCCTGTTTATATCACCGAACAAACCTATGAGGCATGCAGCACTCTTGGAAAAATTGAAGACCTTTGTTTTTTCCAGTGTGGTGTTTCCTTTGAAATAGATCAAATTCTGGTCAGCCCGTTTTCTATCTCACATGATGCCAAAGACCCTGCCGGACTGACCATGGAATATAATGGTCATAAAATAGGGATAGCAACAGATCTGGGTATTGTGACAAGTCTTGTAAAAGAGCATTTGAAAAACAGCCATATTTTATACCTTGAATCAAACCATGATCTTGACATGCTGATTAATGGTTCCTATCCATGGCATCTTAAACAACGAATCAAAGGCAGGACCGGTCATCTGTCAAATATGGATGCAGGGATACTGGTATCGGAACTTAGGACAGATGCCTTAAAACATGTCATTCTTGCGCATTTGAGTGAAGAAAATAATTGTCCGCAAAAAGCGATCCAAGAGGTATCAAAAAGCTTGAATGGTTCAAATATTGCATTACATGTTGCCAGGCCAGATGAACCAGGAATGCTCATAAAACTATAGCCTCTATGAAGGAGACAATTATGAATCCGGTAATTAAAGCCTTAAATTTCCGTCATGCATGCAAACTTTTTGATCCAAAAAAAAAGATTTCAAAAGAGCAAGTGGACATGATAATAACAGCAGCTCATCTTTCGCCCACCTCTTTTGGGTTGGAGGCATGGAAGTTCCTGGCTATAAGTTCTGATGAGGTAAAAAAAGCCCTTCGGCCAGCCTGCTGGAATCAACCTCAGATCACAGATGCCAGCCATGTAATTGTAATCCTTTCAAGGCCGGAAGTTGTTGATCCATCACATGAGTATATTAAACTCAATTTTGAACGGCGGGGCTTGCCGGAAGAGGTCACAAAAGCCTATATTGATAGATATAAGCACCATATGGAAACTCAAGTTTTTCCCAGAATGAGTGCCTATGCCTGGTGCTCCAAACAATGCTATATCGCCCTTGCAAACATCATGACAACGGCTGCATCAGAAGAGATTGATACCTGCCCCATTGAAGGATTTGAAAAAGAATGGGTGGAAAAAGTACTAAATATAGATACGAACCAATATGAAGTGGCAGTGATTGTGGCATTGGGGTATCGTGCCAAAGAGCAACCCCCAAGAAGACGTCACCCTCTTGAAAATATTGTTGAGTACAGATAAATATTAGATCCGTTCTTTTTCCAAAAGATGGTAATATTCACCCTTTAGACGTACAAGTTCACGATGAGATCCTTTTTCCCTGATTTTCCCATCCCTTAAAAGAAGTATGGTATCACAATTTTTTACAGTAGAAAGCCTGTGGGCGATGATGATGGAAAGCCGACCTTTCATAAGCTTGTTCATTGCATCATGAACCTTTTGTTCTGACTGGGAATCCATGTATGATGTTGCTTCATCAAAGATGATCAGGTCTGGATTAAAGGCAAATGCCCGGGCAATGCATACAAGTTGTTTCTGGCCGCTGGATAATGGACGGCCGCCTTCTTTGATCAATGTATCAAGCCCTGAAAATTTTTCAAATAAAAAATCACAGTTTCCATCATATAAAGCCTTTTCAAGCCCCAAAGTATCCATAGAAAGTCCAGCTGGCTTAATATTTTCCCTTATGCTGCCAAAAAAGAGAATCGGATCCTGCATGACAAGAGCAGTCTTACTCCTGATATCTTTTATATTTATTGAATTGCTATTGATATTGTTGATGAAAATATTTCCATCATCTGCTTTATAGAATCCTGTGATCAGGTTGATAATGGAACTTTTTCCTGATCCTATCTGGCCTACAATACCAATGGAGTTTCCTTGATCAAGATGAAAAGAAATATTTTTTAATATCATTGTTTTCTGGTCATATGAAAAATTCACCTGATTAAAAGCGATACTGGAAATTTTATCAATTCCCTGTCTATTTGTACTGATTCGCTGTTTTGCCTTATCATTGTTGAGAACGTTGACAATCCTTTCTGCCGAAGCCATAGCACTCTGGAGCAGATTAAACTTTTCAGATAATTCCCTTAATGGCCTGAAAAAAAGTTTCATATAAGTTAAAAAGGCCACAAGTTCACCTAAGGTCAGAGATTTTTCAACGACTCCAAAGCTTCCGCCCCAGATGATGATAGCAACACTCACTACACCTAAGAAACCTATAAAGGGCATAAATATGGAAAATATTTTTATCTGAAACACAGCAGCTGTAAAATGTTCAAAATTCAGGTTTTTAAACCGTTGCAGAAACCGGTTCTGGCTGGAGGTTGTCTGGATGATTTTTATCCCTGTAATGGCTTCTGAAAAACTATGGTTGATTTCAGCTAATTTCTGTCGGATAGTTCTAAAAGCATTGCGCAGAATTTTCGAAAACAGGACAATACTTATCCCTATAACCGGAACCAGCAGGGACAGGTAAAAAGCCAGTTTAATGTCAATGGTATAAAGGATCAAAAGAATGCCGGCCATAAGCATAAGATCCTTAAAGATAAAAATGAGGATACTTGTAAACATCTCATTCATGTTTTCAACATCACCTGCCACTCGGGAAACCAGCCGGCCGCTTGAGTTTTTATCATAAAAGGCTACGGGCAGAAATGTCATGTGGGCGAACAGAGCGCAACGAAGGTTTAATATGATTTTTTGACCCGTGTATTCCATGAAAAGGCTCTGAAAAAAATCAATTACAAATGAAACCAATATAAATATGGAAAAAAAGATGCAAAAAGTTTTAAAAGATTCAATTTTAAAGCCCAGGATCTGTATGCCTTTTTCAAGACCCACAGGAACGATAAATCCATCAAATGCTTTTTGGATAAAAAGCGGCATTAGCAGCTCAAAGAAAGTGACCAGAGTGACAAGTAATGTTGATAGGATCAGCATCCATGCATAGGGCCTGATAAAAGGCAATAATTCTTTGTAAACAGCAAGATTTGCAAGCTTGATTTCTTGTTCCTGGGAATTAATATCAGACTTCATACCCCTCCTCAAACTGCTGCACCTGGTAAGATTTTCTATAAAAACGATCTGTTTGAATGAGTTTCTCATGGGTTCCAAAATGATTGATCCGGCCGCTTTTCAGTATAAAAATGGTGTCGCAGGATGCCAGAGCCGAGATCCTATGGGATATGATAATAAAAGTGGAATTAAAATTCATCCGGTTCAATTGTGAAATAATTTTGGATGCAGTATTAGTGTCCATCTGGCTTATGGGATCATCGAGGATTATAATGGGTTTTTTGCTCATCAATGTCCTGGCAAGAGCAATCCTTTGTTTTTGTCCTCCTGAAAGGTTGATACCCCTTTCGCCAACAATTGTATCAAGCCCTTCAGGCATTTTTTCAATGGTATCTTTCAGACAGCAAACCCGGATAATTTGATCAAGTTTTTCTTTATCCACATTTTTCCCCATGAGAATATTTTCTTTTATAGTACCTGAAAAAAGAAAGGCTTCCTGGGGCATCAGGGCAATATTCTGCCTTAGAGAATTAAGATCCAGGGTATTCACATCAATACCGTCTATACTGATTTTTCCGCCACTTACATTGTAAAGCCTTGGAATCAGCTGGATCAGGCTGCTTTTCCCGGAACCCGGGGGGCCGCTTATGCCGATGGAATTTCCCTGGGAGATTTTAAGATTGATATTTGAAAGAATTGCTTTGTCCTTATCATAGCCAAAGCTGACATCTTCAAATATTATGTTTCCTGCAACTTTTGGAAGTATATTTGGATTTTCAGGAGAGCTTACCTCGGGCATTGAGTCTAAAAGCGTATTAATTCTTTGTAATGATGCCATTCCCCTTTGAAAAAGATTGGTCATCCAGCCCAGGGCAATGACAGGCCATGCAAGGATTCCAAGATATTGGAAAAAGGCAACAAGCTCACCAGGTGTTATAACCTGTTTCATCACAAGAAAACCGCCATAAAATATAACTACCAGGGTGGACAAATTTAAAAAAAATATCAGCAAAGGTTTTATCAGAGCCGTAACAAAAGCACGCTTAAGATTTTTTTTAAAATAATCTGTTGAAGCATTTTCAACCTTGTTGCTTATAATGCCTTCAAAATTGAACACTTTTATAATGCGTATGCCAAAAAAACTCTCCCTTACAAGTTCCGTAAGTTGAGAAAAGGATTCCTGGGCTGTTTTATGAAAAGCATGCATTTTTTTCCCCAGGGTCCTTGTTGCAAAAATCAGAAACGGCATGGGGATCATTGCAATGGCTGTCAGTTTCGGATGGGTCCAGACCATGATGGCAAGGGTGGCACCGCCAAGAAGAATGGTATCCACAAGTACGATCAGGCCAAAACCGAATGCCATCCTGATATGATTGATGTCGCTTGTGGCATGGGCCATGATATCCCCTGTTTTAACCTTGTCTAAATAGGCCATGTCCAGACTTAAGACATGTTTGAACAGATCATCTCTTATGCCTTTTTCAACATCTCTTGCACTTATCATTAGAAGATTACGCCAGCCATACCTGAATACTGCCATGAAAAGGCCCAGGAAAATAATTAATGCACATTGCAATATCAGGGTTTTTTTGTCAAAAGAGGCTGAACTCAAGGTATCAATAGCATTTTTAACGATCTGTGGAATGACCAGTTGCATGGCATCCACAATAATCATGCATAAAATACCCAATAGTATTTTATAAAAGTTTTTCTTAAAATATGGATAGATCAGTTTCAATTTTTTTTAAGCTCCAGGTATCAAAATAGACACTCTTTTTTTCATTGCAATGCTTAAAGCTGACCTATTATACTTATTAATAATAAATCCAAAACGCAAATTATTGTATTTTCTTTGGGTTTAATTCTTTTACTTTTTTTTTGCTACATTCCGCACAAAGATGTAGTATAGGAAAAAGACAGGATTTATTAAACATGAAAAAAGACGGTGGATTGATCAGGAATTGGCAACTTCATCACCTGATTTTACCGGACATAGAGGGTTTTGAAGAAGAATTTTTAGCTACTTTCCCCGGAGCTTTGCTTGACCCAGGACCCTTGAAGTTCAGTGGTACTGTTGTTGAAGATTCAGCTGGTAGATATAAACCTGGCTGGCACATGATCTCATCTTATATCTGCTCAATTGATCGAGAAAGAGGGGTTATTGAAACAATGAATACCATTTACAAGGTTATTGATGAGGGCAATGATGAGTTGCCGGATATGGGTAACAATATTTTAAACGTTTTTTATCGATAAGGCTAAAGCTGTAAAGTTTCACAACAAACCATCTGAAGGAAAGAGGAAGAGATAATGGCACATAACTGTAAAGAATGCGGCTTCCGAGCAAAATATGACAACGCTCCAAAGTCATTTTTAGGCCGTGTATGGAGATGGCACGCAGGATGGTGCCCAGGGTGGAAAAGATATATTACCTCATTACCCGATGCTGAACGTATTAAGTTGGCTGAAAAGTATAGTATGGAAAAATATAAGGGGACACGATGACAGAGGGAATAAAAGACCAGTGCCAAGACCCTACCCAAAGCATAACAATTGATTTACCTTGTCCGCTTGCAGAACGGGTTGAAAGGTATGCCAAAAAGAATGAAACAGATGTAACAGTAGTGTTGATTGAGGCCTTGGATGATTTCTTGAGAAAACAGGGATGATTTATGATTGTGGAAGGTATCTTATCCTTATATCTTGTTGCAATTAAGAAAGCATGAGTAAGCTCGTTAATATATATTCATCCAACTTTGAAAATTGTTTCCAGGACTAGGTCGAAAATGTTCTTGGTCGCCAATTATGTAGCGAGGTTATTTTGGTATATTGTACCAGAATAAATTATATTTCCAACCAAAGTTGATTTTTCAAAACACCTTTACACAAATTCGAAACGTTGATATTGATTTACAAATTAAAATTAATAATCATTGCAGTCGAATAACATTATAAATTACGTGAAAAAGTCTGCACACTAACTGGTTATATGTTTTAAGAACCTATAGTGAAAATTTATTCAAACAAATTAGGATTATCACATGACAGTTAAAAAAGATGGCAAAAGCACATGGGCTATTGGTGGTGGTGTGAATCTATCAACAAATCTGAACCACAAAAGATTTAAGGGGTAGTAATATATGGTGAAAAATAGAATATTTTTTTTGGATAATTTGCGAACATTTATAATTTTTTTGGTCGTTTTGTATCATTCCGGAGCAGTGTATGAAAGCAGCGGAATTTTTGCATCATTTTGGATTGTTGACGATCCAGCTACAAACAAATTAGTCGATATTGTAAATTTAATTGTAGATATTTTTATGATAATGACGTTATTTTTTATAGCAGGTTATGTTGCACCCCTATCCATGAAAAACAAAAACCTATGCACTTTTTTAAAATTTAAATTCAAAAGGCTTCTGATCCCTTGGCTTATTGCAGTATTTACTTTGATTCCTATTTACAAAATAATTTTTCTGTATTCCCGGAATTTACCACAAGAAAACTGGATGACATATTTTCATTTTAATAATGGAGTCTTTAGCCAAAGCTGGCTATGGTTTTTACCGATTTTATTTTTTTTCTTAGGTGCAATTGCTTACAACAACAAAATATTTGAAGCTGAAATAAAAAGTAGAAAGCTATATTATATCATTAATAGTATTTCATGGATTCCTATCAATATATATATTTTTTTTCTGATTTTTCTTTTCACAGGTCAAATCATAGTTTCAGTTACATTTCATAAATTTATACTTTATTTCGGGTTCCACCTATCCTTGTTATGCTTGGTCTATATCGCAATTGAAACTTTTAGATTATATTTTAATAGTAAAGGGAATATATGGCGAATATTAAATCAAAATTCTTATGGCGTTTATATCATTCATGTAATTATCATTGGTTTAATTGCATTAGCCATGCTCAATACTGGCATCCCTTCATTATGCAAATACGTCATTTTGACAACAGTTAGCTACAGCGCCAGTAATTTAATCGTATATTTTTATAAAAAAAATTTTTTAAGTTTTTGTATAAAAAAACAATTCTATTACTTATAGGAAAACCTAACATAAAAAACAAATTAACATACAAAAGGTATAAGAACTGGGGGCGAGTTTAGGGTTGACTTTAAGCGTGGGAACCATCTATAGATAACAGGTTTAATTTTATTGATTAATCGTGGAGATGGTAAAATGAAAATATTAAAAATAGATCACCTAGGAATTGCTGTTTCAAGCATTGATGAAAAGAAAAATTTCTGGACAGATGCTTTGGGATTGACGCTTGAGGGGACAGAAACTGTTGAAGAACAGAAAGTGACTACGGCTTTTTTACCTGTGGGCGAAAGTGAAATCGAACTTTTGGAATCCACGTCAAAGGAAGGGCCTGTCGCCAAATATATTGAAAAAAAAGGCGAAGGGATTCAGCATGTGGCTTTCAGGGTTGAAAATATAGAAGAGGCGCTTGCCGAACTTAAAGAAAAAGGGATTGCACTTATAGATCAAACTCCCCGAAAAGGAGCGGGTGGAGCAAAAATTGCCTTTTTACACCCCAAGGCCACTTCAGGGGTGCTTGTGGAGTTATGTGAAAGGTAGAATAGTGTGAAAGACAGTTTGTATTTTAAATTTGATGTGCCGGAGGATAATCATGTCTCAAATGTTTGACTTAAATAAGTGGGAAGAGCTTGCTAAAAAAGAGCTAAGGGGAAAACCCCTGGAATCCTTAACAAAGAAAACACCGGAAGGAATAGATATTAAGCCGCTATATTCGGCTAAAGACCTTGAGCAAGTAGAGTTCATAAATAATCTTCCAGGGTTTGAACCCTTTGTCCGGGGGCCCAAGGCTACCATGTATACGGGCCGCCCCTGGACCATTCGCCAGTATGCTGGGTTTTCAACTGCCAAAGAATCCAATACCTTTTATCGTAAAAATCTTGCAGCAGGACAAAAAGGGCTATCTGTTGCCTTTGATCTGGCCACCCACCGAGGATATGATTCTGATCACCCAAGGGTAACAGGTGATGTTGGAAAAGCCGGAGTTGCCATTGATTCCGTCGAAGATATGAAAATACTGTTTGACCAGATCCCCTTAGATAAGATGTCCGTTTCCATGACCATGAACGGTGCAGTTCTACCAATTCTTGCAGGGTTTATTGTTGCGGCAGAAGAGCAGGGTGTCAAACATGATCAGCTCATGGGAACCATTCAAAACGATATATTAAAAGAATATCTGACCCGGAATACCTATATCTATCCTCCAACTCCTTCCATGAGGATTGTTTCCGATATCATCGCCTTTTGTTCGGATAAAATGCCCAAGTTTAATACCATCAGCATCAGCGGGTACCACATGATGGAAGCAGGGGCTGATTCAGTTCTCCAGACAGCCTTCACCCTGGCCGATGGCCTTGAGTATGTCAAAGCTGCCCTTAAAACAGGCCTTGATATTGATAAATTTGCACCAAGGCTCTCTTTCTTTTTCGGGATCGGCATGAATTTTTTCATGGATATTGCCATGCTTAGAGCTGCCAGATTCCTATGGGCAGAGCTCATGAGCCAGTTCAACCCTAAAAATTCACAATCAACCATGCTTCGAACCCATTGTCAGACATCGGGCTGGAGCCTGACCCAGCAGGATCCCTATAACAATATTGTCAGAACCACCCTTGAATGCCTGTCAGCAGTTCTTGGTGGCACACAGAGTCTTCACACCAACTCTTTTGACGAGGCAGTGGGCCTGCCCACGGAATTGTCTGCCAGGATCTCCAGAAATACCCAGATCATTGTTCAGGAAGAATCCCATATCTGTGATGTGGTGGATCCTTTAGGCGGATCATACTATGTTGAAACCCTGACCCAGAATATTATTGATGAAGTCCGCAAAATTCTGGCTGAAATAGAGGACCTGGGTGGCATGGCCAAAGCTATTGAGTCTGGGATGCCGAAAATGAGAATTGAAGAAGTGTCTGCCAGACGACAGGCCAGGATTGATCATGGTTCGGATGTGATTGTGGGGGTGAATAAATATAAAATTGAAGATGAAATCCCCATCCCCGTGCGTGAAGTCGCAGAAGAGATCAGGAATGAACAGGTGGCACGTCTTGACCAGATTAAAAAAGACAGGGATAATACAGCTGTTCAAAAGGCTTTGGAGGATATTACAAAGGCCTGTGAATCCGGTAGAAATCTTTTGGAAGCCTGTCTGCCGGCAGTAAGGGCAAGGGCAACTGTTGGGGAGATTAGTGATGCTATGGAAAAAGTGTTTACACGGTTTGTGGCCACAACCCAGTGTATTTCCGGGGTGTATGCACAAGAACATTCTGATTCCGAGATGATTGAGTCTTTAAGAAAGCGTACAGCGGATTTTCAAAAAAAGACGGGTCGCAGACCCAGGATTTTATTGTCTAAAATGGGACAGGATGGACATGACAGAGGTATTAAGGTCATTGCCACGGCCTTTGCGGATTTTGGGTTTGATGTGGATTTGGGCCCCTTGTTCCAGACCCCTGAAGAAGCCGCCAGAATGGCCGTTGAAAATGATGTCCATGTGATCGGGGTGTCCAGCCTTGCAGCAGGGCATAAAACTTTGGTTCCTATGGTCATTGAAGAGTTGAAAAATCATGGTGCTTCTGATATTAAAGTGGTGGTTGGCGGTATAATTCCACCAGGCGATTATGAATTTTTGAAAAACGCGGGTGCATCAGATATTTTTGGCCCCGGAACTATAGTAACAGATGCTGCAAACAGGACGCTTAACATCATAGGTGCGTAAAGGTTATGATTCAAACTGACCCTGAAAGTGAGAGCTTTGTCCAGGGTATTTTAGACGGCAATCGGCGCATGATTGCCAAGACAATAACATTGATAGAAAGCAGTCTTAAGGCCCATCAAAAAAAAGCTTTCTTAGTTATGGAAAAGATCCTGCACCAAACTGGAAATAGTATCCGGGTAGGTATTACAGGGGTGCCTGGTGTAGGCAAGAGTACCTTTATAGAAAATTTAGGCGTATATCTGGCAGATCTTGGACATAAAGTGGCTGTTCTGGCTGTCGATCCCACAAGCCGGAGGAGCGGCGGGTCTATTCTGGGAGATAAAACCCGTATGGAAAAGCTGTCTGCCCATGCAAATGCCTTTATAAGGCCCTCTCCTGCCGGGGAAACCCTGGGGGGAGTTGCCGCTAAAACCCGTGAAATAATGCTGGTCTGTGAAGCAGCCGGGTTTGATGTTATCCTTGTTGAAACTGTAGGGGTGGGACAATCTGAAACCAGTGTGGCTTCCATGGTGGATTTTTTTCTGGTATTGATGATTGCCGGGGCCGGTGATGAACTTCAGGGGATAAAAAAAGGAGTTCTGGAACTGGCAGATGGCATTGCCATTAACAAGGCAGACGGAGATAACCTTAAGGCCGTTGAAAAAGCCAAAGCAGATCTTGATATGGCCATGCATTTTATCAGGCCTGAATCTCCAACCTGGTCCACACCTGTTTTAACCTGTTCTTCTGTTATTGATGGGGGGACGCAAGCTGTCTGGGAAATTATTCTTGATCATAATCTGAAATTTAAAGCTTCAGGAGAATTTTTACAAAGGCGGAAGAAACAATCCCTGGAATGGATGTGGACCCTTGTTGAAGATGGCTTAAAACAGCGTTTTAAAAACAATGAGAAAATTAATAAAGAAATAGTGCTTGTTTCACAACAGGTAGAAAATGAGAAAATTTCGCCGACAGCTGCTGCTGAAGAGCTGTTGTCATATTTATAGATTACTCAACTTTCGGAGTTGCCGGATTTGAGTGGGGTCAGGCTTGCATTATTGTACTTCTTAAGTTTTAGGATTTAAGTTTTAAGATTTATGTAAAAACTTAAATCCTAAAACCTAAAACTTAAAACAGTGCTGTTGTAAAGTTGAAAGGAAATTAAAATGAAAATACATGAATATCAGGCAAAGGAATTGTTTAAGGCATACAATGTTCCTGTTCCTGATGGAAATGTTGCTTTTTCAGTGGATGAGGCAAAAAAGACTGCCGCAAACCTGGGCAATTTTCCAGTGGTTGTGAAAGCCCAGATCCATGCAGGCGGAAGGGGTAAAGGCGGTGGTGTAAAACTTGCGGCTTCCATGGAAGAGGTTGAAACCCTGGCCAGGGAAATACTTGGCATGACCCTTGTCACCCATCAAACGGGTCCTGAGGGCAGGCTTGTGAAAAAACTCTTGATCGAGGCAGGCCAGAAAATTAAAAAAGAGCTGTATTTAAGCCTTCTTGTGGACCGCACTACAGCATCAATTGTGATCATGGCAAGCCAGGATGGCGGCATGGACATTGAAGAAGTGGCAGCCAA
>JACNHV010000198.1 GCA_014383445.1 Candidatus Desulfobacula maris
CCAAGGTCATTTCAGCCATTGAAATTGTTCTTGCAAAGACACCAACAAAAACCATACAGGAATTTATTAATATAAAAAATATTAATATTCCAAGATCTTTATTACTATACTGGCTTGGTTTGAATTATGCTTCAGAAAAAAATACCGTTAAATCCAGGGAAATACTTGAAATATTTATGTCTCAATATCCTGATCATCCCTATTATTCAAATGCTGCAAAACTTGTGGATGATATAAAAAAATTAATTTTCAACCGGCACACGATAGGATGCCTCTTACCTTTGACCGGGAAATATGCCATTTTTGGACAACGGGCATTAACAGGGATTCAATTGGCCATACAGGAATTATCAAAAAAATATGACAAACAGTTCAAGCTCATCATAAAAGATACCCAGGCAGACCCGGATATTATCATTGAATGTGTCAGGCAATTATATGAAAATAATGTTGCTGGAATAATCGGACCATTATTGATGGTTAATGAGGCTGGCCAGGAAGCGGAAAAACTTCAAATCCCCATCATTGCTTTGACACAAAAAAGCGATTTCCCTTTAAGGGGAGATTATTTATTTTCAAATTTTATTACACCTGAAATGCAGGTCAAAGCCCTTGGCGACTATTTATTTTTAAATCTGGGTATAAAAAAGGTGGCTATTCTTTATCCAAATGAAAAATATGGAAAAAGGTATATGGAACTTTTCTGGGACACAGTGGATGAACATGATGGAGAAGTTGTCGGTGTTGAGACCTATGATGGAGAGAAAACAGATTTTGCAGAACCGATACAAAAGCTGACCGGGCAGTTTTTCCCGATCCCTGATTTTTTAAAACCAGAGCCTATTGCACCTGAAACTGAAAACAAAATTGAATTAAACAATGATCAAATAGATATGGATTCAGCACAAACAGATGCCGAGGCAGATACCCGGATTAAAAAACTTGAAGAAAAAATTAAAATTGATTTTGAAGCATTGTTTATTCCCGATTCCCCTTCAAAACTGAGCATGCTTCTACCACAACTGGCTTATTATGATGCCAGAGGCATGTATCTTGTCGGAACAAATTTGTGGCATAATGAAAGCCTTTTAAAAGATGTAAAAGGATATAATAAACAGGCTGTTATTGCCGACGGATTTTTTGACGGCAGTCAAAATCCGGCAACATCAGAGTTTACAAAAAAATTTGAGGCCGTGTTTAATACAAAACCCAAATTTTTAGAGGCCATATTCTATGATACCACTTCCATTCTTTTTTTGGCTGCCATGGATGAAACCATTGATTCCAGACAAAGCTTAAAAGATGCCCTCAAGTCTCAACGCATTTTTACAGGCGCCACTGGCAACACCTTTTTTGATAAAGATGGCACAGCTCACAGAGACCTTTTTCTTATGACGATTAAAAAAGGAAAATTTGTTGAAATCAGTCGGTGAAAAAAGCATCCTGTCCGGTTGCTTCCAGTACTGACTGCCAAAGTCTTCCGTGGGGATCCATATTTTTGCGTTTTCCTGCCGAGGCATCCATGGGAACATGAACATAATGATTGTTCCAGAAACTGACCAATAATTTTGTTTTTCCCGCCATTCCTGCGTGGACGGCATCCCGTCCAAGGAACCCGCAAAAGACACTGTCATTGGCATTGGCTGGAAGACTTCTGATAATATAGCTTGGATCAATATACTTCAATGCAATGGGAATATTTTTTGCCTTAAACCATTGTGAAATCTTATCTTTGAGAAAAAGTCCAATATCCTGGAGGACAACATTCCCGGAAGGATCAAACTCCTTTTGCTGATCATCAAATAAATTTTGACCCGCACCTTCAGCCACAATGATCACAGCGTGTTTTCGATGAATAATTCTATTTTCAAGGGCCTGTAAAAATCCAGTCTTTCCATTCAGAGAAAACTCAACCTCGGGAATGAGAACAAAATTGGCATCCTGCTGTGCCAGAGCGGCAGTAGCGGCCAGGAACCCGGAATGTCTGCCCATAAGCTTTATCAGCCCGATTCCATTGGGATATGCCACAGCTTCATTGTGAGCCCCTTTTATGGCAAGTGTTGCAACATCAACTGCTGTATCAAATCCAAAGGACCGGGATACAAGATAAATATCGTTATCAATGGTTTTTGGAATGGCAATGACAGATATTTTTAAATTTCTATTTTCAATTTCCTCTGCTATTTTTTTTGCTGCCCTTAAGGTTCCATCACCACCTACCAAAAAAAGAATGCCGGCGCTCATCCTTTCCAGACAATCAACGATTATACCGATATCCTGGGTTCCCCTTGAAGAACCTAGCATGGACCCGCCTGTATTCTGGATTCCATAAACAGAACCAGGGTTTAAATCCTTTACCTCATGTTCAAACTCAGGTATAAATCCTTGAAGCCCATGTTTGATGCCATAAATTGCTTTAACATTATATATGTGATGGAGTTCCAATACAATGGAACGGATAATATCATTTAATCCAGGGCATAACCCCCCACAGGTAACAATAACACATTTCAGTTTGCTTGGATCAAAGTAAATTTTTTCCCTGGGGCCTGCCATCTCAAAGCTGATAATTTTATTCTGATTTGCTGATATATGATCTGTTTGAACATTAACAATTATTCTTGCTTCATCTGAAACAAACCTTTTGACCGGTTTTCCTGATTTTGTGTGACGTTTAAGCGGCGAGATAATTTTTGCTTCACCAAGGGTTGGGATATCTGTGTTGAAATCAAACTTATTCATTGACCCCTCCATTAAATTGAAAAGATCCTTTTCCAAGGATATCATGTAAATGTAAAAGTCCGTCAATTCGGTTGTCTTTATCAACAATGGGAAGCACAGTAATTTGATATTTCTCCATAAGATTTAATGCTTCATATAAAAAAGACTCAGCATATAATGCATGGGGATTTGAACTCATTACCGTGTCTACTGTTTGAGTTTTTAAATCAGTCTGATTGTCGGCTATGCAATGCCTTATATCTCCATCAGTGATAATCCCTTTCAGTTTTTTTTCTTTATCCAGGACAATCACCGCACCTAACTTGAATTTCTCCATTTGTTCTATGGCAAGGCTCATTAAAGATCCTGTCAAAACCCATGGTGAAGTTGACGTTTCAAACATGATTTCACCAACCCTGCATGAAAGGCGTTGCCCCAGCATTCCTCCTGGATGGGATTTCATGAAATCACTTTTTTTGAATTTTTTTTTGGTAATCAATACAACAGCCAGGGCATCCCCCATGGCAAGCTGGGCCGTAGTGCTGGATGTCGGAGCCATGTTAAAGGGACAGGCTTCTTTTTCAACTCCTGTATCAATAACGATATCACATGATTTGGCCATGGTGGAGTTAAGATTTCCTGTAAATCCCGCAAGTCTGCACCCGATATCTTTGATCACCGGGAGCAATTGGTTAAGCTCACTGGTTTCACCGCTGTTGGAAATAGCGATAAAAACATCCTCTTTACTGACCATACCCAGATCCCCATGAAGGGCTTCAACGGGATGTAAAAACATTGAATTAGTTCCAGTGCTGACGAGAGTGGCAACGATTTTTTTAGCAATCAGGCCTGATTTACCTATACCGGAAATGATAACTCGACCCCTGGAATTGCATATTGCATTAACAAGAGTTTCAAAAGAGACGCCAATTTTCTTGGTTAATTGCAGGATACTGTCAGCTTCTATTTTTAATACTTCTTTTGCTTTATCTATTATCATGATGAAATATTATCTCATTTTTATGGGTTGTAAAAAGTTTGCTTTATTGCTTTTTATATACAATACTCAAACTATTTTATATATAAAAAAATTATGGGTTGCAAAGAACTCAAATATTGACTCTTTTTTAAAATTGTGATATTTCGACAAAGTTTATAGCAAATAAGATGATAAAGAAAACAATGTATTTCTTTTTTTTCTATAACTTCAAACTACAGAATTAATTTACAGGATTATTATTATGATTTGTACAACTATTAGGGAAGGCGACGACTGCGTATTCATGACAAAAAAAGGCTGCGGCTACAATGAAGGAGCCTGTCTGTCCATAATTGATGAATGCATGGGATGTGCGAGATCTTCAGAATTTCAAACCGGTGTATATTGCACTGCTGCTCCTGATCCATCATTAAAATGGAAAAATGGAAATTGTAATATTGCAACCCATATTAAAATCGCTGAAGCTGCCAAAAAGCAAAAGATCAACCCAATAAAGGCATCCAAAAGAAGATAAACTTTATACTTTAAGTTTTACTTAAACTCTGTGGTTTTTATCTTAATAAAGCTGCAGAGTTTTTTTTTGATTCTAATTTTATTAACCATTTTAAAAGAGTGACATATGAATCCAATTGCAAAAGATTTAAACAAAATTATTAATGGATCCAATCCCCACATTTTTGAAATGCTTTCCAATATGGGAAAAGAGCTTTTTTTTCCTAAAGGCATCCTCAGTCAGAGTGCGGAAGCCAAACAAAAAGCAGATAAAATTAATGCAACCATTGGTATTGCCAAAGAAGGGAAAAGTGTCTTGAGCCTTTCTTCAGTCACAAAATATATTAAAGATATTGAACCCGATGATTATTTAACCTATGCCCCTTCATTTGGTCTTCTGGCGCTTCGTAGCAAATGGAAAGCTGATCTTTATAAAAAAAACCCGTCTCTTTTAAATAAAGAAATCAGTCTTCCTGTTGTGACTTCAGGTATCACCCATGGGGTCAGCATATTGTCTGATATGTGGATTGATTCTGATGATGTGATTGTTTTGCCTGATATGATGTGGGGCAATTATAATATGACCTTCTGTGTCAGGAACAATGCCCGCATCGTTCATTATAAGGCCTATGATGATAATTTGACCCGGTTTAATATTGATTCTTTTGAAAAAGTGATTCGTCAGCAGGCAGAGGAAAATGATAAAATTATTACTATTTTAAATTTTCCCCATAATCCCACTGGATATTCTTTGAGCCTAGCAGAAGCACAAAGGGTTGCAGGCATTCTCATTGATGTTGCCCAACAGGGAACCAATGTGGTTGCAGCCTGTGACGATGCCTATTTTGGCCTTTTTTATGAAGAGGAAACCAGCAGAGAATCCATATTTTCCCAATTAGCTGTGGTTGATAAACGTCTTGTTGCCGTAAAACTGGATGGTGCAACAAAAGAAGATTATGCCTGGGGCTTGAGAACAGGCTTTATCACCTATAGTGTTTTTGGTGCAGACAACACAGTTCTTGAAGCACTGGAAAAAAAGACAGCAGGATGTATCCGGGGCAATATTTCCAATGCATCCCACTTAAGCCAGACCATTCTTTTAAAGTCCATGGCAGATGAAAATTATGAAATTTATAAACAGGAAAAATTTGAGCTCCTGAAAAAAAGAGCATTAAAAATTAAAAAGATATTAAAAAACCCGAAATTCAATGATTTCTTTGATGTCTATCCCTTTAATTCTGGTTATTTCATGTGTATAAGACTTAAGGATGTGGATGCAGAAATCTTAAGGGTTCATCTTCTGGATAATTATGGCGTTGGTTTAATTTCTTTTGGAGAAAAAAATATCCGGGTGGCCTTTTCCTGTCTTGAGGAAAATGATGTTGAAACATTATTTGATTTCATATTGAGCGGTATTAATGACCTGAGAAATGGTTGATGCCCATGAGTTTTAGAGAAAAGTTGGGTTCACGGGATATTGCAGTTGCAGGAAGATGGCTTTTTTATTTTGTCTTAATCGGACTTATTGCTGGTTGCGGTGCCATTGTTTTCCATTATTTGTGCGGACTGGGCATGCATTATTTTTTGGATATGATGGCAGGATACAGACCTGCTTCTCCTGCCGGAGAACATCTTCTTTTACCCCATACCCAGACTTCTTTTAATAAATGGATACTTTTAATACTACCTGCATTGGGTGGACTTGTAAGCGGGTGGATCGTTTACACCTTTGCCCCTGAGGCTGAAGGTCATGGAACAGATGCCGCCATTGATGCCTACCATCATAAAGGCGGAATGATCCGGGCCAGAATTCCTTTCATCAAAACAATTGCCTCTGCCATTACCTTAACAACAGGTGGATCAGGGGGCAGGGAAGGGCCCATTGCACAAATCGGCGCTGGCTTTGGATCTTTTCTGGCAACCAAATTCAAACTTTCCGAAAGAGAAAGAAGAATTATGATGGCAGCCGGTATTGGTGCCGGGGTGGGATCCATATTTCGTGCTCCTCTGGCAGGAGCACTTTTTGCGGCTGAAGTACTCTATCGTGACCCTGACTTTGAATCAGAAGTCATTATTCCCGCGGGTATTTCCTCTGTTGTAGCCTATTGTACTTTCTGTCTTGTTTTTGGATGGGGTTCTTTATTTGATTCTCCGGGTTTTAAATTTCAAAATCCCTTGGAGTTGGGACCATATCTTGTTCTTGCCTGCGTACTTGTGGTTACTGCTATTCTTTACATTAAAGTATTTTATGGGGTCATTGGTCTTTTCAAGAAATTATCAATCCCCAACCATTTTAAACCGGCCATCGGTGGATTAATTACGGGTATTATCGGTTTTTTTCTTCCCTATACCCTTGCATTTGGTTATGGGATTGCCCAGGAGGCAATCTACAACCAGGTTGCCATTTCAACCTTGATTGCATTGGCCATCGGAAAAATATTTACCACATCATTTTCCATTGGGTCCGGAGGCAGTGGCGGGGTATTTGGTCCCTCAATTGTCATAGGGGGAGCCATGGGGGGAGCAGTGGGAAAAATTTTCAATCTGCTTATCCCTTCGATTGTAACAAGTCCCGGCTCCTTTGTTATTGTGGGTATGGCAGGTTTTTTTGCTGCAGCATCCAACACGCCTATTTCTACGATTATTTTTATAAGTGAGATGACCAACTCCTACCACTTATTGCTGCCAAGTCTTCTTGTATGTTCTATTTGTTATTTATTATGTCAGCGATGGACCATATTTGAAAATCAGGTCAAATCAAGGATTGATTCTCCAGCTCATGCCGGTGAATTTATGATGGATATTCTTCAAACCATAAAAGTCAAAGACTTAAGACATCTGATCAAAGAGGTCAGATGCGTGAATGAAGATATGCCATTCAGTGAATTTAAAAAAATATTTTCAAGTACAAAACAACATTATTTTCCGGTTATTAACAGCAAGGGAGATTTTTCAGGTATTTTTTCCTCCAATGATATAAGGGAGGTTATTTTTACCCTTCATATAGAACAATTGGTTGTCATGAAAGATATCATGGTGTCTGACCTGATTTACACAACTCCTTCTGAAGACCTTAATACAACGCTTTTAAAATTGACTCAGAAAAATATTGATGCACTGCCTGTTGTGGAAGAAGATAATTCAGGCCATCTGATCGGTTTGATTTACAGACGGGACATCATTTCACATTACAACCAGCATATCAAAAAAATAAAAAATCAGGAATAATTCACTTTTTTTAAAAACAGCCCATGGGCTGGTGCTGTTTGACCGGCCAGACTTCTGTCTTTTACTTTAAGAATTTGTATAAATTCATCAATTGAAATTTTATTCAACCCTGCAAGGACAATTGTTCCCATAAGGTTTCTGACCATATACTTTAAAAACCCGCTGGCACAAATTTTAAATACAAGTCGCTGATGATCCAATTGACTTATGTTGGAAAAAAAGACTTGTCGAATGGTTGAAGAACGCGGACTTCCTGTATTTTCAAAAGACTTGAAATCAAAAATTCCTGTGATGGCCTGGCAGCATTGGGTCATCGCCCCAATATCCAGAACGGATCGAATATGCCATTGATACATTCTTTCTATGGCACAACGGTCCTGCCTGTTCAAAATAAAATAGTGGTATTCTTTGGAAACAGCTCTGTACCGGGCATGGAAGCTATCCGCTACAACATGGCAATCCCTTATTACAATGGGATCTTTTATCAGGCTGTTCAGGGCTGCTTTAAGTTTTTTGGGCAGAACATTTGTATCAGCATGAAAGTTTGCAACCTGGCCAAAGGCATGGACACCCGCATCGGTTCTCCCTGATCCTGTAATCTTGATATCCTGGTTCAGAATCAGGCTTAACGCTTTTTCAATTTCACCTTGAACGGTTTTTGTGTCTGGTTGTTTTTGCCATCCGAAAAAATTCGTACCATCATATTCAATAATAATTTTAAAATTTTTATTCATTCTCAATGATAAATTGGGATAGTTTTTTATTGGCTTTTAGAATGGTAAAGGATAACTTATTGGCTGAATCAGGCCCGAGAATTTCTGTATACTTTAAATATAAGTTTTTATAGGCAAGAGCAACAGGACTTTTTAATTCAAGACCCTTTGCAGTGGGTGAGATAAATGCAGCCTTGCCTTTGGACTTGCGGCTGACGAGTCCTTTTTTTTCCAGGGCATCTACAAAGCGGGTAATGGTGGAAGGGGTCAGGTTAAGGCGATGACTTAAGTCTTTTGGACTGATACCGGGTGTATCGTACACCAGCAGCATTAAGGATGCATGGGCAGGAGAGAGATTTAAGGAACCAAATTCTTTTTCAGCAAGTTTTAACAAATACCTTGACAGGGCATTGGTATTAAAAAACAGACAGCTTTCTAAAAAATTTTCATTGTTTTCCATTTTCACCTCAAAAAAAGTATGCGGTTGCATATACAATTATAATCTTTAAGCCCTTATGTCAACACAAGAATGTTCAATCTCAATAGAAGAATGTCCATTGTCAATGGAATGGTTCCCCTTGAATCCGGTTGGGTGTGGATTGAGATGAATCCGATTGAATTATTCTTACAGGTTCTAAATTCCGCTGCACTAAACGGCAAAACTCGCTTCGCTCAAACACTTGCCGTTCTTAACGTTCCGCTGCATTAAGAACCTGTACAGAATAGCAATCAACGATTCCCTGCAACCCACACCCAACCTCATTGGCATACCTGAGATCTAAGTCCTGTATTATGATTGCCACTGGTTAATAGAATATCTCTTTACACATATCCTAAAATATTGATATTGATTGGCTTATTAAATTTTAAAATGGTTATAGTTTGGATACTATTCAAATTTATATGGTATCCAGAAATATAGATCAACTTGACAATGCTGCCCTTGCACAGCACAGATTTTTATTCCGGTTAAAATTTTTAAAGGATTATACATGTATCAATTATGTTTTTATGTGCCTGAATCACATCTTGAGAAAGTTAAAACATCTCTTTTTGAAAAAGGTGCCGGAAAATTAGGCAATTATGACTCATGTTCATGGGAGATTGAAGGTGTCGGTCAATTCAGACCTTTACAAGGCAGCAGTCCTTTTATCGGAGATAAAAACAAGGTAGAACAGGTGCGGGAATTCAGGGTTGAAATGGTTATTCAGGATGTATACTTAAATTCGGTCCTAAGTAAGTTAGTGGAAGTTCACCCCTATGAAACACCAGCTTATAGTGTTTGGGAAGTTAAAACAATCAAAGATTTTGCAAAGACATGATCCTCCTGGATATGGGCAAAGAGTCTGAGTATTTGACGGTAGGCAAAACACCTCTTGAAAGGATGCATAAATTACCGGCAAAGTTAGATTCCATAAGGCGAAGCAAGGAACGGGGGTCTGTTGTTTTAGAGGCTGCAAGGACCTGTCCCACAAATATGTGGGACAGGGAGAGTCAATTTTTAAAAACCTGCCTAAACCCTTGGAGTGGAGGTCTTTTCTGAACAATGATCTGATTTTATTAACCGACATTCCCTCAAAGGTGCAAAAAGCATCTCTCCTGTTTACTTTTTGTTAAATCATTTACACAAATCAACGGGCAACGTATAATGCTTTTTCAAATTATTTTTAAGGAGTGGGCATAATGAAAGGTTTTAAGTTTGCCGGCATTTGTGCTGGAATTAAAAAAAATGGTGGAAAAGACCTGGGACTTATATATTGTCAGAAGCCGGCGGCGGCGGCAGCTTTATTTACAAGAAACAAGGTGATGGCAGCACCAGTGCTTCTGGGCAAAGAAAAAATAAAAAAGGGATTTGTCCAGGCTGTTCTTGTGAACAGCGGCAATGCCAATTGCTTTACAGGAAAAAAAGGAATTGAAGATGCCATTGCATGTTCAAAATTGATAGGGGATTGTCTTGATATTGGTGAAGATCTTGTTCTGGTATCCTCAACAGGTGTCATTGGTGCAAATCTTCCCATGGATAAATTTGAGGCTGGAATTCCAGAAATTGTCAGACATCTTTCTTTTGAGAGCATGGATGATTTTGCTGATGCCATCCTGACAACAGATACCAATCGGAAAATTTTAAAAAAAATCGGGGAAATTGGGAACAAAATATTTTCAATCGTGGGGATTGCAAAAGGCTCTGGTATGATTCGACCGGATATGGCCACCATGCTGGCATTCATTTGCACGGATGTTGATATTTCACCACAGAATTTAAAAATGTGTTTAAGCGCTGCCAATGAAAAGTCTTTTAACCGGATTACAATTGATGGCGATACCAGTACCAATGATACGCTTTTGGCCCTTGCAAACGGTAGTTCAGGAGTTAAAATTAATGATATAGATTCTAAAATAGTATTTCAAAATGCTCTTGATGAGGTCTGTTTTCAACTTGCTAAAATGGTTGTCAAAGACGGGGAGGGTGCCACCAAGTTTGTACAGATTATTGTCAAAGGTGCACAAACAAAACAGGATGCATTTAAAGCATCGGAAGCTATTGCCCATTCCAATCTGGTTAAGACAGCTATTTATGGAGAAGATCCTAACTGGGGAAGAATCACGGCGGCTGCCGGCCGGTCAGGTGCCCATGTAGTTCCTGAAAAGATGGATCTTTTTTTTGATGACCAGCCTTTGGTTTTAAAGGGCAATTGGATGGGGGCAGAAGCTGAAAAAAAGACTGCCCAGATTATGAAAAAATCTGAAATCGCAATTACCCTGGATCTTAACCTTGGGCAAGAGACAGATTCTTTCTTTTTTTGTGACTTTAGTGAAAATTATGTAAAAATCAATGCGGAATACAGATCGTAACATGAGGCTTCAAAAATACCTGGCCCATGCAGGGCTTTGCTCCAGAAGAAAAGCAGAAGAGCATATTTTAGACGGCCGGGTAAAAGTCAACAATCAGATTGTCACAGAACTTGGAACAAAAATTGATTTAGAAAAGGACAAGGTTTTTTTTAATAATAAAGCAGTAATTTTAAAACAGGAATCACCAAAAATTTATATTGCCCTGAACAAGCCCGTGGGTTACGTATCATCCTGTTCCAGGCAGAACTCTAAAATTGTCCTTGATCTTATAAACGTTGATGAGCGGGTGTATCCTGTGGGGCGACTTGATAAAGATTCCAACGGACTTTTACTGTTAACCAATGATGGAGATCTTCACAATAAATTATCCCATCCCTCTTTTAACCATGAAAAAGAGTATGTTGTGACAACTGTTTATCCCATATCTGAAACGGGCTTAAAAAATATGGCACAGGGCATTGTCATTGACAATGTCATCACGAGAAAGGCAAAAGTAAAACGCCTCTCAAAAAGTAAATTCAATATTGTTTTAAAACAGGGAAAAAACCGCCAGATTCGCAAAATGGTGGGGGAAATAGGGAACAAGGTTGATACATTAAAAAGAATCAGAATAGCCAATATCAACCTTGGAAATTTAGAAGAAGGAAAATGGCGCTATTTAACCCATAAAGAGATAGAAAGGCTGTTACAGAAAAATGTAGTTCCGTAACAGTCTGTCGAACAATTAACCAATTGATTGAATTCCAATAGTTTTTCTTATTTTTTCAAGAAACGGCACGGAAAATTCTCTTGCTTTTATTGCACCTTTTTTAAGTATTACATCAATATCAAATGGATTTTTCATAAGTTCTTCATAGGTTTTTCTTGGATTTTTCAATATTTCGTCAATATATTCAAACAGCTCCTGTTTCATGGTTCCCCATGCAATTCCTTTTCTGTAACGCTCGGCTAGTTCCATTGTTTCTGATTCACTTGCAAAGGCCTTGTATATAGAAAAAAGAATGCAGGTATCTGGATCTTTGGGTTCATCAGGTCCAAGGGAATTGGTTTTTATTTTCATTATCATTTTTTTAAGATTTTTTTGTGTGTCAAACAAAGGAATAAAATTATTATAGCTTTTACTCATCTTACGTCCGTCAAGACCTGAGAGCACAGCAGAACTCTCATCCACAACAACTTCGGGAAGAATAAACAATTTTTTATAAACATGATTAAATCTTGCTGCAATATCTCTTGTCATTTCAAGATGCTGAACCTGGTCTTTTCCAACAGGTACTTTTCTGGCATTAAACATCAGAATATCTGCAGCCATAAGTATTGGATATGAAAAAAGGCCCATGGTTATGCCTTGCTCAAGGTCCTTATGCCCTTGTTCTTGATTTTGCTCTATGGATGCTTTGTAGGCATGGGCTCTATTCATCAACCCTTTGGCAGTAACGCTGGTAAGAATCCATGTCAGTTCCGGTATTTCAGGAATATCTGACTGCCGGTAAAAAACACAGTTTTCATAATCCAGTCCTAAAGCGATCCATGCAGCTGCTATTTCAAGGGCTGATTGTTTTCTTAAGCCAGGGTCATAATTCTTAATCAAAGAATGATAATCTGCAAGAAAATAATAGGATACAAGGTCTGGATTCTTACTTGTTTCAACTGCCGGGCGAATGGCACCGACATAATTGCCAAGGTGAGGGGTTCCGCTGGTTGTGATGCCCGTTAAATAATCTGCGTTCTTCATGTTCAATAATTCCTGAAATAAATGGTTTTTGAATATTGGGAATTAACAAAAAGTTGTGAGTTAATCAATAAGTTTGTTTTTCTTTGCATACTCTGTGGCAAACTTGATTTCGTCTTTTTTTGTTTTTAATTGCCCATCCAGTTTGGCGTTTAATACCTGGTTTAAGATGGTGGTAAAAACAGGGCCGGGTGCTATACCTATTTTCAATAAATCTCTGCCTTTAATATAAGGTTTTATATTTCTTTGGTGCGTATAAAAATTAGAAATGGCTTTTTTAATGTCTTCATTTTTACAAAGGGCCATCATGTATAAAATATATTCTGTCTTAAAATTAATGAGCGCCCAATAAAGATCCTGCTTTGAAATAGGATATGATGAATTCTCCAGCAATAATAATTGTTTTTCAGCCTTATATCTCATATCAAAAAGGATACCATGCTCTTTTAGCGGAACATTGAGTCTTTTGCAGATTTTTTCACACACATTAAAAGAACACCGGTTCAATAGAGCCATAAAGTAAACAGACCATCTTGGATATTGCTCATCAACATACAAAAGATCATGCCAGGACAAAATCTTATTCACAGACTCAAACAATTGATAAGTATTGGGGATAATGGTCAGATTTTTATGAAGAACTTTTTCAAGGCCATAGGCCTCCATTGTTCTAATGGCGGGAATTGGGTTTTCCTCTTCAAAGATTTGTTTTAATTCCGATAATACCCGAAGGCCGCTTAAATTCTTAAAACAATCTATCCTAATGGCATTTTGAATTAAATTGGAGGTTACTTTTCCAATTGTAAATCCAAACCGGTTTGAAAATTTAATTGCTCTGAAAATACGTGTGGGGTCTTCAACAAAACTTAAATTATGAATTATTCTAATTGTTTTATCTTTTAGATCCCTGGTGGCACCAAAATAATCTATCATGGTCCCAAAATTACCCGGATTCAGACTGATCGCCAAAGTATTGATGGTAAAATCCCGTCGGGCAAGGTCAAGTTTTATTGAGCTTTTTTCAACAATGGGCAGGGCTGCAGGCATGGTATAATATTCTAACCTTGCAGAGGCAACATCAATTTTAAAATGATCCGGGAAAATAATGACGGCAGTACCAAATTTTCTATGGGTATTAATTCTGCAGCCTTCTTTTTGGGCAAAGACTTTGGCAAATTCAATCCCGTCGCCTTCAACAACAATATCAATATCCTCGATTTGTCGATGCAGTAAAAGGTCTCTTACAAATCCTCCTACAACAAACATATTAAACCCCAGTTCATTGCCAATTTGACCAATTTTCAGAAGAAGTTGTTTTATCCGGTTATCGAGTCGTTGATACAGAATATTTTCAATCTGTCGTTTCTTGGCATTTTTTTTAATACCCGGCTCAGTGTCATTTTTTTTGAGTGTTTTGTTATGTTGAACCAGGTAATTGAGCAGGTCAGTCCGGGTGATAACGCCTTTAATCAATCCATTGTCTATAACAGGTAAAATTCTGTGTTTTCCTTCAATAATTATATTTTCAATCTGGGACACATCAGCATCAGATGAAATATAGCGGGTTTCTGAATTCATGTATTCTTTAACGGGAAGGTGGGACAGATTGTGATATATTGTTTTTTCTATTACTTGTCGTGTAATATATCCTTCATAGGAATTTTTATTTTTATCCACCACCAATAATGAATTTATATTATACCTTGTCATCAGGTTGCCGGCTTTTTTACAGTCAGTACCAGGCTCAACAGTGATGGCAGGCGAGGCCATCAAGTGATTTGCTATTTTAATACTCTTTACTTCTTTTTGAAGCCTTTCAATTAGCTTGTGCTCAACCTGTGCCAGGGTCTGATTATCAACCTTTGCATAAGCTGCATAAGAATGGCCGCCCCCGCCAAATCCTGAAAGGATTTTACCCACGTCAACCTCTGGTATCCTGTTTCTTGCAATAATATTAATTTTATTGTCCATTAACACAACGGCAAAAAAGATATCAAGGCTTTCCATCCTGACAATCTTTTGAACAATTGCTGCCAGATCAATAATATATGTTGGTGAAGAAATAACAGATATATGAATATCAACCCCATTTATTTTATGGAGGGTCATTTCGTTTAACAATTCATTCAACCATGTTACCTGTTCGGATTTGATTTCTTTAACAACAAAACTGACGATGGTATTCAGATTGGCTCCGCAGGATAAGAGAAAGGCCGCCTGTTCAAGGTCTTCTTTTGTAGTGGAGGAGTAAGTAAATGATCCTGTATCCTCATATATTCCCAATGCCATGATCGTTGCTTCTTCAGGGCTGGGAACAATTTTTTTTTCCTGTAACAATGCACTTAATATAGTTGTTGTAGCACCGGTTTGCCTGATAATTTCAAAAGATCCTGTTACATCGCCTTCCATTGATGGATGATGGTCATAAATGTCTATTTTAAGGTTGTTTTTATTGAATAACTCAGATACATGGGGCAATCTGCTTTTTTGTCTTGTGTCAACCAGCACCAGCCTTGATGTCTTGGAAAAATCTATGGAACCCTGGTCTGCCATATTAAATAAATAACTTGTAGAACTGATAAAAAAGTCGCGCAAACTTTTTTCCTGTGACCCGGGAAAAATAATAACCGAGCCTGGATATAATTTTTGAGCTGCAAGCATGGATGCAACAGCATCAAAATCTGTATTAACATGACTGGTAATAATGGTTGTGGCCTTAATCAGTTTCTTTTTTTTAGTCAAAGGATAACTCCTGTTGTAATCAATTGATAAAATTTATATAGTATATTTGTATTGATTTTACAAATGATCTGCTTTGGGTACGTTTAAATTTCATCAAAGTCAATGTGATTTAAAAGATTATGAAAAGGATAAATAATGCCAACGATTTATGAATGGAAGGGAGAAAATCCCAAAGGAAGAAAGATAAAGGGAGAAATAGAAGCAGAGACTCTCGAGCATGTAAAACAAAACCTTCAAAGACGAAAAATAACATCTGTCAAAATCAAAAAAAAGCCGAAGGATCTTTTTGAAAACATAAAATTTCTTCAGCCTAAAGTCAAAGAAAGAGATGTTATTATATTTTCCAGACAGTTTTCCACAATGATTGATGCTGGATTACCACTTCTTCAATGCCTTGATATCCTCCATTCACAACAAGAAAATCCCACCTTTAAAAAAAACCTGAAAAAAATCAAAGAATCTGTTGAGTCCGGTGAAACCTTTGCAGATGCATTGAAAAAATTTCCAAATGCATTTAATGAACTATTTGTCAACATGGTTGCGGCAGGTGAGGCTGGCGGCATTCTTGATGTCATATTAAAAAGGCTTTCTGCTTATATGGAAAAAATGGCCAAGCTCAAGCGCCAGGTCAAGGGAGCCATGACATATCCAATCATTACCATTCTTGTTGCAATTATTGTTGTTGCTATTATCCTGGTCTTTGTAATTCCTGTTTTTGCAGAAATGTTTAGCGACTTTGGTGCCACCTTGCCGACACCGACTTTATTTGTCATGGCCCTGAGTGACTTTGCAATTGGCAATATAATTTATATCATAGCAGGGATATTTGCGGCTGTTTTTTTAATTAAACGTTTCTATGCAACAAAGAAAGGCCGCATTTTAATGGATGACATGTTTTTAAGACTTCCTGTTATCGGTATTTTGATCAGGAAAGTGTCTGTGGCTAAATTCACAAGAACAACCAGTACAATGCTTTCAAGCGGTGTGTCACTTCTTGAAACGCTTGATATTGTCGCAAAAACATCTGGAAATAAAATTATAGAATTTGCCATACAGGATGTTAAAATTGGAATTTCAGAAGGAAGATCAATGTCTGACCCCTTACTTGAAAGCGGTGTTTTTCCTTCCATGGTCTGTTCCATGATAGCCGTGGGAGAATCCACTGGAGCTCTTGATATAATGATGGAAAAAATTGCTGATTTTTATGATGATGAGGTAGACCAGGCTGTTAAAAATTTGACAGATATGATAGAGCCTTTTATGCTCGTTTTTCTTGGAGTTGTGGTTGGTGGACTTGTCATTTCAATGTATTTGCCTATTTTCAGCATGGCAGCTGCCATTCAATAAATCATGAAAAACAATGACTTTCAAAATTCATCTGATTTTTCAACTCAAATCAAATGGATTATCCTGTCAAGGGTTATCTTTGCCGTCATTATGATTGTCTCCTGCCTTGTTTTTTCTTTAGGGGAAAACCTATCTTTTTTTGCACAGCCCTTTTTTGTATTGTATAATATTGCCGCCGGTATTCTTATGCTTTCAATTGTTTATTTGATCTGGCTGAATAAATTTAAAAAAAAACTGGCCCTTGCCTATTTCCAGACCATTGCAGACACAATTATTGTAACATCTATTATTTTTGTTACAGGCAGTTATGACAGTATCTTTACTTTTTTTTACCTGGTCGTAATTATTTATACATCCATGTTGCTGCTTCAAAAGGGCAGCTTGATCATTGCAACGATTTCATGTCTTCAATATGGTATCCTGATCGAGCTGGAATATTATAAAATTATCCCCCCTTTTTTGGACTCGTATTTTTTGTCCAATACAGTAAATGAGAGTCATATCATTTACAGAATTATCATCGTCATCGTGGCTTGTTTTGCAGTGGCAATTCTCAGCGGTATTCTATCACTTCAGTTAAAAGGTGCGAAACAGGATTTAAAAATAGCCCAGGAACACTTGAAACGGGTTGAAAAAATGGCTGCCATGGATGACATGATTTCCGGTATAGCCCATGAGATTAAAAATCCCTTAGCCTCTTTATCGGGTTCAATTCAATTGCTTCAGGAAGATACAAAACCAGGATCATATGAAGATAAACTGATGCAGATTATTTTAAGGGAAACCCATCGCCTTGAAAATATTGTAAATGACATCAGGCTTTTTGCAAAACCCCATACAGACAATGCTATTGCTATAAAACTGACAGATGCCATCCACGAAACTATTGAGCTTTTTTTAAATGACCCTGAATGGAATCAAAGAATTCGTGTTACTACAAGCATTAATAAAAACCTTAGTGTTTTTATTGATCCATCTCATTTCACTCAAATCCTATGGAATTTATTAAAAAATGCTGCCCAGTCGATAAAGGGTCATGGAGAAATTAAAATTTCACTCAAACCATCTATAAATAACAGGGTTCATTTGACTGTTAAAGATTCAGGCATAGGAATTCATCAAAAGGATTCCTCTCATATTTTTGATCCATTCTTCACAACCAAACCAGATGGTACAGGGCTTGGTCTTTCAATAATACATAAATTAATTGATACGTATAATGGGATGATTGATTTTGAATCAACACCTGGAAAAGGAACGATTTTCACTGTTCTTTTTAATGGAGTGCCTTTAAAAACTAAATAACAAAATCTTGACAATTTTATGTGAACTAGGCTATCTATGCATGTTTTATCAAAACTAAAGTTAAACGATCTGCAAAAGCTATTAAGGATATGAAGGTAAGTATTTATGGATAAAGAAACCAAGTTGATACAACTTAGAAAAGAAAAAATTAATGAATTAAAAGAGGGCGGAATTAACCTGTATCCTAATGATTTTAAACCATCATGTTCTATAAAAACGCTTAAAAAAATTATTGAAAAAAAGCCTGATGCTTTAGGAGAAAAAGGCGATCAATTCTATATGGCAGGAAGAATGATGGCTGTCAATAAAATGGGAAAATCATCTTTTGTCCGGTTTAAAGATGGTTCTGATCAATTTCAGATATATTTACAAAAAGACAGCCTGGGTGATGAGACCTATTCTTTGTTTAAAAAGCTTGATATTGGTGATTTTATAGGTGTTAAAGGACCATTGTTTCAAACCAGAACCGGAGAGTGGACACTTCTGGCAAAAGAATTCAGGCTGCTTTCAAAGGCAGTGAGACCTTTACCTGAAAAATTCCACGGGATAAAAGATCCTGAAATAAGATATCGCCAGCGGTATCTTGATCTTGTCATAAACGAAGATACCAGACAAATTTTTATAAAAAGAAGCAAAATTGTAGCTTCCATGAGACGCTTTTTTGAAGAAAAGGGATTTATGGAGGTTGAAACACCAATGATGCAGCCTTTAGCCGGTGGGGCAGAGGCCACTCCTTTTAAAACCTGGCACAATGCCTTGGGAATGGAGCTGTTTTTAAGAATTGCCCCGGAATTATACTTAAAAAGACTGGTTATAGGTGGGTTTGAAAAAGTATTTGAAATTAACCGAAATTTCAGAAATGAGGGGGTTTCCGCCCGACACAATCCTGAATTTACAATGGTTGAATTTTATCAGGCATATGCTGACTATGAAGACTTGATGGACTTAACTGAAGAGATGTTTGAATCCATTGTAACACAAATTTCAGATTCAACCATTATTGAATACCAGGGTCATACCATTGATTTTAAAAAAGGATGGCATCGTATTCCAATGATAGAATCTCTAACAAAAATTGGTGGGATTGATCCTGCAATAATAAATGATACAGAGTTACTCCTAAATTTTGCCCGGGAACAAAATATACATATAACCAAAAAAGACCGCCATGGTAAAATATTAACCAAACTTTTCGATAGTTTGGTTGAACCCAGGTTAATCCAGCCAACATTTATAACCGGATACCCAGTGGAAGTATCTCCCTTATCTAGAAAAAATGATGATAATCCTGAATTGACTGACCGGTTTGAATTATTTATTGCAGGAAGGGAAATTGCCAATGGCTTTTCTGAAATCAATGATCCTGAAGATCAATATAATAGATTTTTAATGCAGGTAAGACAAAGGGACGAAGGAAATCCAGAAGCTCATATCATGGATTCTGAATATGTGGAGGCCCTTGAGTACGGCATGCCGCCAACAGCAGGAGAGGGCATTGGAATTGACAGATTAGTGATGCTATTGACAAATTCTTCTTCTATTCGAGAGGTTATTCTTTTTCCCCATATGAAAAAGAATATTTGATTAAATGGCCTTTGAATTATTTATAGCAGGCAGATACCTTAAAGCAAAAAGAAAAGAAGGATTTATTTCTCTGATCACTTTTCTTTCAGTTGCAGGTGTTACCTTAGGGGTTATGGCCTTAGTAGTTGTGATTGCAGTCATGAGCGGTGCTGAAACTGACTTTCGCAAACGAATTTTAGGGCTTGAACCCCATATCCTTGTGATGAATTATTCTGGAAAATTTGATGCCTATTCTCACCTCTTAACTGCTCTTAATCAAAAAAAACAAGTTAAAGGTGCCTCACCGATTTTATTTGCCCAGGCAATGATCAGGTCAAGTCATTCTTTTTCCGGTGTCATGGTTCGAGGAATTGATCCTGAAACAGGCTTTAACCTTGTTAAAGGATTTAATTCCGAACAACTGAAAAAAAAATTTGAAAAAGAAAAGCAGAATGAAAATCTTCCCGGTATTATTTTAGGCCATGAACTTGCCAGATCTATTGGAGTAAGCAAGGGAGACAAGGTAATTCTTATGTCGCCCAATGGATTTATTTCTCCCATGGGACATATTCCTTCAATGAAGCGGTTTGTTGTAACCGATACATTTGACTCAGGCATGTACGAATATGACAGCGCCATGGCCTATGTTCATTTAACACAAGCTCAACAGCTTTCCGGTGCCAAAAATCAAATTTCAGCCATTGGGATCTGGACTGACGATGTATTTAATGTTAAATCCGTTACAGCTAACCTCAAAGATCTTTTCACCTCCCCATTTTACCTGCGGGACTGGATGGATATCAATAAAAGTCTTTTTGCAGCATTAAAACTTGAAAAAACAGCCATGTTTATTATTCTGACCCTTATTATTCTTGTGGCTGCATTTAATATTGCCAGTGCATTGATCATGATGGTAATGGAAAAAAACAAAGATATTGCGGTTTTAAAAGCCATGGGCGCTACCAATAAATCAATTAGAAAAATATTTATTTTTCAAGGCATGATTATTGGTTTCCTGGGTACCTTTATCGGTACCCTGTCAGGAGTCATTATTTGTTTTATTTTAAAAAAATATAACTTTATCCAATTACCGGATGCTTATCCATTTTCTACGCTTCCGGTACAACTTGAGTATTTGGATGTTTTGGTCATAGCGGTGAGCGCCATTATTATTTGTTTTTTTTCAACATTGTATCCCTCTTATAAAGCGTCAAAAATGAATCCGGTTGAGGCAATAAGATATGGATAATACACCCCTTATGTCGTTACAATCTGTTTCAAAATGTTTTTATTACAAAACATCAAAAATTAAAATTTTAAATAATGCATCCTTTGATATCTATAAAGGAGAAACCATTGCCATAGTTGGAGCTTCCGGCATTGGCAAATCAACTTTATTAAATCTTATTGGCACACTTGATGCCCCGGATTCCGGTAAAATTTTTTTTCAGAAAAAAGACCTTCTTTCCCATGGAGATGAAAAAATTGCCGATTTCAGAAATTCAAAAATTGGTTTTGTCTTTCAATTTCATTATTTACTTCAAGGCTTTTCTGCTCTGGAAAATGTTATTATGCCGGGTTTAATCGCTCATCAAAATAAAAAAACTATTGAAAAACGTGCCTTAAATATGCTTGATAGAGTAGGGCTGTCGTTAAGAACTTCCCACCGCATTGAAGATCTTTCAGGAGGGGAACAGCAGCGGGTGGCCCTGGCAAGAGCTTTGGTCATGGCACCGGATATCCTCTTGGCAGACGAACCAACAGGGAACCTTGACCAGAAAAACAGCAAAAGTGTACATGCATTAATTGATGAATTGAATAAGGAGCTTGGCATGACAATTGTTGTGGTTACCCATAATCATGACCTTGCCCGGATGATGAAAAGAAGCGTTACAATAATGGATGGGGAAATTATTCCTGTTTAATTTATTTGAAAAATTAGGAACCATATTATGACTAAATTTATCTCAAAGAATATTTTTATTCTTATACTTTTAATTTTTTCATTTTTAATCAACAATGCCTTGGCAGAATCAAACATCAATATAGCTGTTTTTCCTTTTTCGATTTACGCCAGTCAATCCAATGACCAGGTAAAAGATAAAATCCCTTTAATGATATCAGAAAAATTACAAGAAGAAGGTGCAAAAACAATTTTTGTAAAGGATAATATTGACAGACAATCATGGGACTATTCCCAATTTAGGGAACAGGGGATTAGACTGGGAGTTGACCATTTAATAACCGGATCTGTCTTTATTGAAGGAAAAGGTATCAGTATAGACACCAAACTGATAAACACCTATGAGAAAGATACCTTTACAACATTTTTTTCTGAAGCAGATAATATTGAAAATCTTTATTCAGCAATTTCCCAGCTTACCAAGGAAATGATTGGAGTAATCTTTCATAAAAAAATAATAACAGATATTGCCATTGTTGGAAACAAAAGGGTTGAAGCTGATGCAATTTTGAGATTGATCAGCATTCAAACAGGCGATATCCTCAAACCGGATAATATTTCTAAAGACCTGGAAAAAATTTATGCAATGGGATATTTTGACGATATTATCGTTAGAAAAGAATCCCAGGACAAAGGTGTTAAGGTTATTTTTGAAATAAAAGAAAAATCAACTGTACGGAAAATCAAATTCAAGAAAAATAAGATCTATAAAGATGAAGAGCTTTTAGAAGTCATTGATACGAGAACCGGTTCAATTCTTAATATTCACAAACTCAACTCAGACATTAATCGCATGCGGTTAATGTATACTGAAAAAAATTATCACAATTGTTTGGTTACCTATGAAACAACTCCTCTTGATCATTCCCAGTCAGATATTGTTTTTACCATTGAAGAAGGGGAAAAAATCAGGGTTGAAAAAATTACCTTTGAAGGCAATAAACACTTTACTGCAAAAAAAATCAAAAAAGCCATGGAAACTTCAGAAAAAGGATTTTTTTCCTTTATCACTTCTTCAGGCAACCTCAATGAAACTGAAATTAAAAATGATACCATAAGAATTGAATCTTTATATAAAAATAATGGGTTTATTGATGCAAAAGTATCAGACCCAATTATTGATATTGGTAAGGAATTAATTTCTATTCATTTTAAGATTGACGAGGGCGCGCAATACAAAATTAAAAAAGTTGATTTTACAGGGGACCTGATTCTTTCTAAAAAAGAAATTTTAGATTCTATTCAATCTAAAGAGACAAGCCTATACAATAGAGAATCTATTAGAAATGATATTCTGTCTATTTCCGATATCTATTCAAACAAAGGTTTTGCCAATGTCAAAGTTATACCCATGGTTGATAGAAATGATACTGATCATATGATGACCATTACCTATTCAATTGATAAAGGACAGCCTGTTTATTTTAACCGGATTAATATCAGTGGGAATTTAAAAACCCGCGACAAAATTATAAGACGCGAAATTAAAATTAATGAACAGGACCTTTACAGCAAGGAGAATATTCAGAAAAGTTTCAAAAACTTAAATCGGTTGGATTATTTTGCCGGGATTGATATTGAGCCGCAAAAAACTTCAGATGAAAACAAAATGGATTTAAATGTTAAGGTTCTTGAAAAACAAACCGGGAATCTATCTATTGGAGGAGGATACAGCAGTGAAGATGGCGTCTTCTTTATGGGTTCTGTTGAGGAAAGGAACCTTTTTGGAAGGGGACAGAACTTGAAATTTTCTGCTACAATAGCTGGAGCTTCTAATCTCTATAATATTAGTTTTTTTGAATCCTATATTTTTGATACCGCTGTTTCCGGTGGTTTTGATCTCTATAAAGAGGATGAAGAATATTATGATGATGATTATGATTATTATGATAAAGCTGCTCTTGGTTTAAATTTGAAACTGGGTTACAAGCTTTTTGACTATACTATAATTGGAGTCCAATACAATTTAGAAAATTTCGATATATCAAATGTTCAAACCAACATTACCAATATGACACCCGGTTCTTTTCTGACAAGCAGTATTAAACCTTATATACAATATGACTCAAGGGATGACTTTTTTTTCCCAACTGAAGGGTTTAAACATAAATTTTCAATAGAATATGCCGGAGAATTTTTAGGTGGCGAGATTGATTATACCAAATATATTATTGATACAGGCGTATATTTCCCTCTTTTCTGGAAATTCACAGGTACATTGCATGCCGAAGCTGGATACTTGGAGGATCAAAGCCGCAATGATATTGATATTGATTATGTAAAATTTTATTTGGGCGGAATGAACTCAATCAGAGGATTTGATAAGTTTGATATAAGTGGCCGGCGGGATGGAGACACCAAAGAAAGGGGTGGTGAAAAATATGTCCAATTTAATGCAGAGATGACTTTCCCATTTGCAGAAAAATATAAAATAGCCGGTATTTTTTTCTATGACCGTGGCGATGTATATAGAAAAAGTGAGAATATCGATTTTGGAAATCAATATTCAAGCATTGGTACCGGGATAAGATGGAATTCACCGGTAGGTCCGTTAAGGCTTGAATATGGCTGGGTTATTGAGGGAAAAGACGTTAAAGAAACTTGGGATGGACAATTTGAATTTTCAATTGGTGCATCTTTTTAATTTTAAATTTTTTTGGAGAGTTAAATGAAAAAAATAATCGTAATTTTATCTGTATTTATTTTTTTGGGAATAATCCCTAAAGCTTTTTGCGCAGACGTTGCAAAAATTGGTGTTTTTAATTTTCAAAAAATTCTGACCGATTCAAGTGCAGGAAAAATGATCCAGAAAGAAATCAATGCAAAAGGCAATGAGTTACAAAAAAAATTACAGACTGAAAAAGACCTGTTAGATGAAATGAATAAAGCCATTGAAAGGGAAGCATTGGTCTTAAGTCCTGAAAAGCAAAATGAAAAACAACGAGAATTTAGGATCAAGGTTAATGATTTTAAAAAAATGCAGGAGGATTTTGCCAAAGAATTTAAAGAATTAGAGGTTAAATTCATTAATAAAATCCAAAAAGAAGTCTTTGAAATTACAAATGAGATCGGAAAAGAAGAAGGATATTTGCTCATCCTGGAAAGAAAAGTGGCAGGGGTGGTATATCATCCGGCCCAATTGGATATAACTGATCAAATAATAAAAAAATATAATTTACAAGTTTCAAAAACCAAGTAAATTCTTATATGGAACAAATAGTTAAGGAAATCGCAAAACTTATTCATGCCAAAGTAATTGGTAATTCTTCTTTTTTAATAAAGGGTGTTTCCTCTTTTGATGATGCAGGTTCCCACGATATTACCTTTGCTATTGAATCAAAATATCTGTCCGATCTTCAGCAAACTAAAGCTGGAGCTATAATTGTTCCGGATACGTTTAAGTTTGATAAGTATCATTGCCGGAATATCATAGTGTTGAAAACCGACAATCCTAAAGCCTCTTTTTTCAAACTGGTATCTCTATTTCATCCGGAAAAAATAAAATCACCTTGTATCCACAAAAATGCAGATATTGGATATCATGTGAAATTTGGAAAAAATCCCATTGTTGAATCCAATGTATTTATTGGTGATAATGTCAAAATTGGAGACAATGTTCATCTTATGCCGGGTGTGTATGTTGGTGACAATGTCTTTATCGGTGACAATACATTAATCAAACCCAATGTCACACTGATGGAAAATACCAGGATCGGTAATAATGTTATCATTCATTCTGGAACAGTCATTGGTTCAGATGGATTTGGCTTTACTCAGGATGCGGATACCCATGAAAAAATAATACATACTGGGTATGTCCATATTGGGAATCATGTTGAAATTGGTGCCTGTAACACCATTGACAGGGGAACACTTGGAATGACGATTATCGGAAACGGTGTTAAAACAGATAATCTTGTACATATTGCACACAATGTGAAGATTGGCGATAATACCTTGATTGTTGCCCAGGTCGGAATTGCCGGAAGTACCAGGCTTGGAAGGAATGTTATTATCGCCGGCAAAGCCGGGATTACAGGACATGTGACAATTGGTGACAATTGCATTGTTGGACCTTTTGCAGGTGTTTATAGTGATGTTCCTGAAAATGAAATTGTATCGGGAATACCGCATATGCCGCATGGTCAATGGCGTAAGGTAGTCCGCATCATTTCCCGGTTACCGGAAATGAGAAAAGCCCTTTTTTCATTTGAAAAAAGATTGAAGAATTTAGAAAACAAATAAATGGAGTAAGAATGATTCATCCCACGGCAATTATTGATCCATGTGCCCAGATTGATGCCAATGTGGCCATTGGCCCTTATGCTATTGTTAAATCAGATGTCCACATCGGTTCGGGTACAACGATAGGTCCTTATACCACTATTGAAAAATATGTTACCATTGGAGAGAATTGCCAGATTTTCCCGTATGCTGCTATTGGCTGCGCTCCACAGGATCTTAAATTTCAGGGTGAAAAAACATATTTAAAAATAGGCAGGGGATCCATTATTCGGGAATTTGTGACCATTAACCGGGGAACAGAAGCTGGCGGAGGTGTTACAGAAGTGGGGGAAGAAAACTATTTAATGGCTTATACACACATTGCTCACGATTGTAAAACTGGAAAACAGGTTATTCTTGCAAATAACTCCACTCTTGCCGGTCATATTATAATTGGTGATAATGTCACAGTGGGTGGTCTGGTGGCCATTCATCAATTTGTTCAAATTGGAGATTTTGCCTATATCGGAGGCAAATCCGCCGTGGTAAAGGACATCCCGCCATATGTGATTGCAGCTGGAGATCGTGCAACTCTCCACGGTTTGAACAATGTGGGATTAAAGCGCCATAAATTCCCTAAATCAACCCTTCAGGAGCTTAAAAAAGCATATAGAATTTTTTTTCGTATCGGATTGACTGTGAAACAGGCTTCTGAACGTGTTAAAGCTGAAACTGAACAAATTCCTGAGGTAAAAAATTTTATAGAATTTATTGTTACGTCTAACAGGGGTGTTACCAGATAACCTGAAGGTCACACGTAACCTGAAGGTCACACATAACCTGGAGGCCACAAAAACAAAATGAGGATAGGACTTATCGCCGGCGGCGGACAATTCCCACTTCTTTTTTCAAAGAAAGCATTAAAGAAAGGGTATAAAGTTTTTGCCATAGGATTTCATTCTGAAACAGATAAAATTCTCGCAAGCCATGTTGAAGAGCTAAAATGGATTTACCTTGGACAGGTTTCAAAACTGATAAAGTATTTCAAGCAGAACAATATTACACAGGCAGTTATGCTGGGCAGTATTAAAAAAACAAATATTTTTAAAGATATCCGTCCTGATTTTAAAGCGCTTTCCTTTATTGCTACAACCCCCAGAACCCATGATAATTCTGTATTAACCTCCTTTGCCGACCTGCTTTTGAAAGAGGGGATAAAAATTTTGCCCTCCACATTTCTTCTCCCTGAACTGATCAGCCCGAAAGGATGTTGGACAAAAAGAAAACCAGATAAAACTGAAAAAAAAGACATTTTACAAGGATGGAAAATAGCAAAAGAAATCGGAAACCTTGATATCGGCCAATGTATTGTCATCAGTAATGGAACGATTTTAGCTATCGAAGCAATAGAGGGAACAGATGCCACAATAAAAAGAGGCGGTTTGTTGTCTCATCAAAATGGTGCCGTGGTTATAAAGCTTTCCAAACCGACCCAGGACTTAAGGTTTGATCTGCCTTCTTCCGGCTGTGGGACCATCGAGACTATGCATGAATTTGGGGCAGGAGTTCTGGTACTTGAAGCTGAAAAATCCCTTTCATTTGACCGGGAGGAAATGATAAGCCTTGCAGATAAATATAATATATCCGTTCTTGCCTATACAGACGATGATATAACCTGAAGGTCACACGTAACCTGAAGGTCACAAGTAACATAAAGGTCACAAGTTAAATGAATCTTCCTGGAAAATTATGCCATATCATGGTTCTTACGGGTGAACCATCCGGTGATCTGCATGCCGGGCATCTTGTCAGGGAAATCAAACGATTAAATAATCGTGTTTATTTTTCAGGCATAGGCGGAACTCATCTTGAAAACCAAAAGGTGGATCTTTTTTATAACATTTCAAAGCTTTCTGCAATGGGACTTACAGAAGTTCTTATGCAATTTGGACAGATAAAAAAAGCCTTTGATTTGTTTAAAAAAAAACTTAATACCAATACGCCGGATCTAATTATTCTAGTGGATTACCCTGGGTTTAATTTAAAAGCTGCTCAGTTTGCCAAAGATCATTATAATATAAAAATCTTATATTATATTACACCAAAAGTGTGGGCCTGGAAAAAATCAAGGCTTAAGAAGATAAAAAAATATATTGACCATGCAGCATTGATACTGCCTTTTGAAGAAAAAATCTATAAAAAGGCTAATATTCAATACACATATGTTGGGAATCCTTTGTTGGATGAGTATCCTGAAAATTTATCCAAACCCTTTCTTCGATCACACGCTTTATTTTCAAAAAATAAAGATTCCCTGATCATTGGCCTGCTTCCAGGATCCAGAAAAGCTGAAATAAAAAATCTGCTTGAAGTTATGGTCAAAGCAGCGAACCTTATTCATCAAAATAATAAAAAAGCATTTTTTATTATTTCTCAAGCGACTTCAATCAAAAGGGAGACCCTGGAAAAATTTTTAATAAATTGTTCAAATAAACCTTTATTTCTAATCAATGAGGGCCCGGTTAAGAATATTTTTTTAAAATCAGATCTTGTAATTGCCGCTTCCGGAACCGTCACCCTGGAAGCAGCCCTGTGTTGTGTCCCAACGATTATTGTATACAAAATGTCCCCAATCAGTTATCGTATGGCAAAACTACTTGTACGAGTAAAATATGCAGGACTTGCAAATTTAATTATTAATGCCCAAGTGATGCCTGAATTATTGCAAAATGATGCAACACCTGAAAAAATAAGTGAAAAAGCATTATATATGCTGGATAATCTATTTTATTTTCAAAACCGATTAAAACTGGTCAGAAAATTTCTTGGAAAAAAAGGGGCCTCAAAAAGGGCAGCCAATATTGCAATTTATATGCTGAAGAGATCAGAACTTTAATTGAAATTTGACAAATTAACAAAAATTTTATTAGAGTGATTTCATAAAAATACCAAATTATTATATTAACAAATTAAGGATTTTATTCTGCTTTGATGATTTTTGAATTAACGTTACTTATTATAGGTCTTTTATTATCCGGTTTTTTTTCTTCCTCTGAAACTGCTCTTTTTTCAATCAGCAAAGTCAGGGCGCTTCATATTGCCAAAGACGGTTCAAGCACAGGACTACTGATTTTGAAGATGAAAAGAGATTCCCATACACTTTTAGCCACCATATTGATCGGAAATAACCTTGTAAACATTGCTGCATCCGCCATTGCAACGTCCATTGCCATCTCATACTTCAAATCCAATGCTATCGGTATTGCAACTGGAATTATGACGATGCTCATTCTCATTTTTGGTGAAATTCTGCCTAAATCATTTGCCAATCACAATAATATCCTGGTTGCCAGAATTGTGATTTATCCTTTATTCTGGTTCTCAAAATTATTTTATCCTTTAATTTGTATATTAAATTTTATACCCAGACTCCTTGGTAATATTAATACTTCCCATCGAACTGTGACTGAAGATGAATTGATGACCATGGTGGAAGTGGTGGAAGAAGAAGGGGAAATCAAAGAAGAAGAAAAAGAATATATTACCAATATATTTGAGTTTGATGATACCTCGTGCTCTGAAATTATGACCCCAAGGGCAGATATGTTTGTGTTAGATGTATCCGAGGACCTTGACATTAAAAAAATCCTTAAAACAGGATTTTCCAGGATACCGGTTATTGAAGACAGTATTGATAATATTATTGGGATCTTGCATGTGAAAGATTTGTTCACAAATTTTCAAAAAGCATGTGAATCTAAATCTGATATCCCTTTGGATGTTAAACAAATCATGAAAAAACCATATTTTATTCCTGAATCCAAAAAACTGGATTCCCTGTTACATGACTTTAAGCAGAAAAAAAATCATATGGCTATTATTGTGGATGAGCATGGTGGTATTGCAGGCATTGTAACACTTGAAGATGTTGTTGAAGAAATCTTTGGTGAGATTATTGATGAAACCGATACTATGGCGCCTGATATTGTAAAATTAAAAGGGGATACATGGCTGGTTACCGGTAGGATTGATATTGATGATTTAAATAAAGAACTCGAAATTGAAATTCCTGAATCAAACACCTATGATACCTTTTCTGGCTTTTTCCTTGAACAGATCGGCCGAATTCCAAAATCTGGAGAATCCATTATAATAAATAAATGGATGGCCACTGTTAAAGATATGGATGGGAACAGGATACAAAGCTTTATCATAAAAAAAGAACAATCTTGATATCAATCATGATTGATTCAAATACACAGCTTTACTGCGTTTTTGGAAACCCGGTCAGGCATTCCAAAAGCCCGGCAATTCACAATGCCGGTTTTCAACACCATCATATTAATGCGGTTTACCTTGCCTTTGAAATTGATGAGATTTCAAAGGGTGTCGCAGCATTGAAATCTTTAAACATACAGGGCGCTTCTATTACAATACCCTTTAAAGAATCCATAATGGATTATCTTGACTGGATTGATGATGACGCAATAATGATAGGCGCTGTAAACACGATTAAAAATAAAAATGGGAAACTTTTTGGATATAACACAGACCATCAGGCTGCAATTGCTCCCTTAAAACCCTTTGGTATAAAGGATAAAAAAGTCTGTCTCATTGGCGCTGGTGGAGCAGCCCAGGCTGTAGCCTATGGTATACACAAGGAAAAAGGAAATCTCGTTATTATCAATCGGGATAAAGTCAGGGGAGAAAAGCTGGCTTTAAAATATGATGCTGATTTCATTCCTTTGAATGAAATAGATAAATCTGGTGTGATCAAGGCAGATATTATCATCAACACTACCTCCATTGGTATGTACCCTGATATTGAAAATATAGCTTTTCCTATCCAATATATTGAATCGCATATGGTTATTATGGATATTATTTATAACCCTTTGAAAACAAAGCTATTATCTGAAGCCAAAATAAAAGGATGTACAACCATTGACGGTCTTTCCATGTTTTTACATCAGGGTGGGGCTCAATTTAAATTATGGACAGGCATAACACCGGATATTAAATGGATGCGCCAGGCACTAATCAATGGAGACACTTAATTGAAAAAAATTGTACCAAAAAAGATTAAAGAACAGGCTGTCGTGATTCCTGGCTCAAAAAGCATTTCCCATCGTATGATGATTTGTACGTCCTTATCCAATGGAACCTCAAATATTAAAAACCTTCTTCAAAGCGATGATATAAAACTTACCATTAATGGCCTTAAAAACATGGGGGCAGACATTGACCTGGTTAAAGGAAATCAATACAGGATTTCCGGATTTGGAGGAAACCCCAAACCCTGTAGTAAAGCTATTTATCTTGGCAATTCAGGTACCTCCATGCGTCTTCTTACCGGAATTGCAGCCTTAGGAAACACCTGCTATACCCTCACAGGTGACCTGCGAATGTGTGAACGTCCAATGAAAGAGTTGCTTGATGCATTAACCGGGTTGAAGATCCAGGCAAAGTCGGAAAACGAAAAAGGCAGTCCTCCTGTTTATATCCAGGGCGGTAACAGGGCAGGGGGGCTCGTTAAAATTGATTGTTCCAAAAGCAGCCAGTATTTATCCTCTCTTTTAATGATGGGGGCATTGATGAAAAACGGGATAGATATCAGACTTGACAGCCCACCTGTTTCATCCCCCTATATAGACTTGACCATTGATATTATGAAAAAATTTAAAATTAAAGTCCATCAAATTAATACAATGCACTATCAAGTTCCAGGCCAGCAGTCTTATATCCAGGGAGATTTTTTTGTTGAACCCGATCTTTCCAATGCAGGCTATTTCTGGGCCATTGGTGCAATAACAGGCAAAATGATTTTTGTTGAAAATATCAATAACAATTCTCTGCAAGGGGATTTAAAACAGATTAGAATTTTAGAACACATGGGGTGTACCTTAATAATTGAAAATAACCACATCGGTGTGTGCGGAGGTTCTCTTAAGGCAGTTGATGTGGATATGTCTGATACACCGGATGCTGTCCCTGCAATTGCTGTGGTTGCAAGCTTTGCTAAAGGAAAAACCAGAATTACCAATATTAAACATTTGCGTGAAAAAGAATGTGATAGGATTGATGCTGTTTCTTCACAACTTATGAAAATGGGTATAATTGTTAAACAAGGAGAAGATTTTTTAGAAATCACAGGTGGAAATCCAAAGGGAGCAAGAATAGAAACATTTAATGATCACAGAATCGCCATGGCATTTTCCATCCCGGGTCTAATAATCCCTGGCATGGAAATTGAAAATGAGACATGTGTTGAAAAGTCTTTTCCAAATTACTGGGATATATTTGATGGTCTGCAGACTTAATTTTTAGTAATTGTTTAGCCCGTTAAAAGAAGCTATCTCAAAGCCCTGTCCGATGGATATTTGCAGGAGGTTAAGCGTTTAGCATCGAACAAAAATATCCATCGG
>JACNHV010000127.1 GCA_014383445.1 Candidatus Desulfobacula maris
AGTTATTAAACAACAGAAACCAGCTCAAAAGGTAATGATCTACACCGCTTATCCGGATGCACTAAACCGTAAAAAATGCGAGGAAGCAGGTGCAGATTATTTCTTTGATAAGGCAGATGATATTGCAATTATTCATTCGAAAGTGAAAGAATTACATCAACATTCAAAAGACCGGAAATAAATTGAGATAAGATGAAGAAAAGCATTCATGTTTCAACAGGTGAAGTTAATGCTGCCAGAGCAAATACAATATTAAACTCTCCCGCCATCGGCTCTTGTGTTGTGATCGTTGCGTATGATGCAAAAAAAATGGTAGGCGCTATGGCTCATGTCATGCTTCCGGGAACTTCACCGGAAAAAAGAACATCTCAGAGGACGAGGTACGCAGAGGATGCAATAGAGGAAATGATAGGCATGATGACTCGCCAGGGAACAGACAGAGAAAATATTGAAGTCTGCCTGGTGGGTGGGGCAAATGTGCTTCAAAGGGAAGACGATACTATATGCCAGGCCATTGTTGACTCAGTTATTGAGGTCCTGCATAAAAAAAATATTGAAATAAAGGCTAAAGCTGTTGGTGGTACAGAGAGAAAAAGCGTTTCACTTAATGTTAACAAAGGAACCATTAATTATACAGAGGGAGATGGTGTGGAGATGCTGCTATGGGAACCAAGGGAACGTTCAGCGTCGCTAGTTACTCGTGAAGTGTAAAACGGGAAACGAATGATGAGTGACGGATAACGATAACAAAAAGGGGTAATTGACAAATGAAAGAAAAAACAAAAGAACAGCTCGACAAGGAATTTAAGCAGTTGCAACAAAGAAACACTGAATTGATGAAGAAGAATGAAGAACGCGTGCAGACGGAATTGCAACTGGCAGAAGAAAGAGCGGCCGTCAACACGATTCTCAGCGGCATGTTACGCGGCGAGTCAGACGAAGCTGCGATCGAGAAGCTAATCGTAGACACCTGCCTTGCGACCACGGATAGCGTCTATAGCATGATGGGGAGAATTAACAAGCATGGCCAATGGGATACGACGGCCTATGCCAGCGGTACAATTGAGGCCTGTGCGTTCCCTGAAGCCCTGGGCTGGGAACTATCAACAGGAATGCCCATCCGCGGGATATGGGGCTGGCCGTTGATTCATGGACAGGCTATGATATGCAACGATCCAGCGTCACATCCGGACCGGACCGGAGCGCCCAAGGGCCACGTGCCTGTTGAACATTTTCTTGGTGTCCCGTTGAAGGATGGCGAGAAGGTGATGGGAATGATCGCCGTTCTCAACAAACCCGGCGGCTATACGGAGGCCGATAAGGAGACTCTCGCCAGGCTTGCGGCGGTTGTGGATATAAGTCGTCAGCGCAGGGAAGCGGAAAAGGAGATTAACGCCGTTAATCAAAAACTCAAGGCAAATAACCAGCAATTAGTTGCGAGTGAACAACAGCTCAAAGCAGCCAACCAGCAGCTACAAGCAAGTGAGCAGCAACTCAAGGCTGCCAACCAGCAACTGAGTGCAAGTGAACAAAAAATAAAAGCAACTAATCGGCAACTATCAGAACGGGCAAAAGAGCTGAACTGTCTTTATGGGATTTCTAAAATTGTTGAAATACCGGGCATTTCATTGGAAGAAGCATTCGAGAGGGTAGTTGAATTAATCCCGGCTTCCTGGCAATATCCCGAAATTGCTGTTTGCCGAATTATTTTGGACGATAAAGAGTATAAAACACCTGAATTCAAAAAAACCAAATGGAAGCTATGCAGCAATATTATAGTTGATGGAAACCATGCCGGAGACATAGAAGTCTATTATCTTGAAAAAAAGCCGGATTCAGATGAAGGTCCCTTCATGAAAGAAGAAAGAATGCTACTTGATATTATAGCTGAACGATTTGGAAGAATCACCGAACGCAAAAAAGCTCAGGAAGAACGCGACAATTTTTTAAATTTATCCATTGATCTTTTTTGCATCGCTGGTATGGATGGTTATTTCAAATATGTTAATCCCGCCTGGGAATATACTCTGGGTTATTCGGAAGAGGAACTACTTTCAAAACCTTTTCTTGATTTCATTCATCCTGAAGACCATAATAAAAACACAGAAGAAGTTGAGAACCTCTCCAGGGGAATTAAAACGATAGCGTTTGAGAATCGTTATATTCACAAAGACAACTCTGTACGAACGATCTCATGGACTGCAATACCGATTGTAGAAAAAGAGATTATTTATTGTATCGGTCGAGACATCACCGAGCGAAAGCAGGCGGAGGAAAAACTAAAAGCTTACAACCAGCAACTACAAGCAAGTGAACAACAACTCAGGGCTGCTAATCAACAACTTGATGCAAGCAATCAGCAATTAACAGCAAATGAGCAACAACTCAAAGCCGCCAACCAGCAGCTTGTGGCAAGTAGTAAACAGTTGCGGGAAAGCGAATCTAAATTCAAGAGATTATATGATTCCAACATCATCGGCACTATTTTCTGGGATACTGCCGGAAACATAACGCAGGCAAACAACGAGTTCCTTCGAATCGTAGGTTACACTGAGGAGGATGTCCTGTCCGGTAAAGTGCGCTGGAAGGACATGACCCCACTGGAATATGCGCCTCTGGATGAGAAAGCATTGAAGGAAATAGCCGAGACAGGCGTTTCCGTCCCCTTTGAAAAAGAATACATCCGCAAAGACGGCAGCCGCGTGCCGGTCCTTATCGGGGCAGTCATCTTTAAAGGGCAAAAGGATTTAGGAATATGTTTCGTTATGGACATCACCGAGCGAAAGCAGGCGGAGGAAGAACTTAAAAAACATCAGGAACATCTCGAGGAACTGGTGGAAGAGCGCACCATGAAACTGAAAGAGTCGGAACAAAAATTTATGCAATTATCCGACGAATACGAGACCATATTAGACCATTTGCCTGCGCTTGTATTTTACAAAGACACTGAAAATAACTTTATCAGAGTTAATAAATATATTTCAGACGCTTACGGAAAGAAAAAAAGCGAATTGGAGGGCATAAATTTATCTCAATTGCATTCAGCAGAAGATGCCAAAAAATACCACGCCGATGATCTGGAAGTTATCAAGAGCAAAAAGGCAAAAATCAACATCGAAGAAACCTGGCAAACAGAGGAAGGAATGCATTGGGTATTGACAAGCAAAATCCCGTACATTGATGAGAATGGTGAGGTAAAGGGTTTGATCGGGATAGCGACCGACATCACCGAACGCAAGCGGGCGGAAGAAATGTTAAAAGAAGCACAAAAGGAACTCCGGTTGAAAGACCGGCTGGCCACGCTCGGCCAGTTTTCCGGAAGCATCTCCCATGAAATCAAAAATCCGCTCGGCGTGATTGACAGTTCGATATTTTACCTGAAGTCTGTATTGCAGGGCGCTGATGAAAAGGTGTTGCAGCATTTGGACCGGATCAAGAAAAATACGGACAAATCAAAAGACATCATTGAAAGCCTGAGAAGCCTGACGAAAATAAAAGAACCGGAAACGGCTTCCGTGAATCTCAAGACATTCTTACCTGAGATAATCAGCAGTCTTGCTGTGCCGGGACATATCAAATTAACAGAGAAAATATCAGAAGAGGAAATCATTGTCAGCGCTGACAAACAGCAACTCATTATGGTTATCGATAACCTGTTCAGGAATTCAGTGGATGCCATAAAAGGGAAGGGCAGTATCGATGTTTCTTTAGAAAAAATAAAAGATGAACAAGCCCTGCTCATCTTTTCCGATACCGGTGAAGGCATCGAAAAAGCAAATCTGGAAAAGATATTTCTGCCGCTGTTCAGCACCAAGGCGCAAGGCATCGGGTTTGGACTGTCGCTTGTTAAAATGATCATCGAAGCTCACCAGGGGAAAATAGAGGTGGTTTCAGAAAAAGGGAAAGGCGCTCAATTCATGATTTATTTGCCAATAAAAAAAGTAAAAAAGGAGGAATCGAAATGACTGAAAAATTAAAAATACTGATTGTGGATGACAACAGGGATTTCTGTGAGAACATCAAAGACATCCTTGAGATGAAAGGCTACAAAGCGGACATTGCCGACACGGGCGAGGAAGGGCTTGAAATGGTTAAAAACGACGGCTACCAGCTTGTGTTGATGGATGTCAAAATGCCGGTCATGAACGGTGTCGAAACCTATAAAAAGATAAAAAAAATAAAGCCTGATCTGCCCGTGATCATGATTACTGCCTATGCCGTGGAAAAGCTCATCGAAGATGCGCTCAAAGAAGGGGCTTTCGGCACGCTGAGAAAACCGATTGATTTTGACGAACTGTTCGACCTGATAGAAAATGCCACGGAGGAAGGGGCGCTGATTCTGGTGGCGGATGATGATGCCGATTTATGTTCAAATCTTCAGGATATTATTTCCGGCAAAGGATACAGGGTGAAAACAGCCAGTGACAGCGGAAAGGCCATACATATCGCGGAAAAAAACAATTTCGATATCATCCTTCTCGATTTGAAATTCCCCCCTTTGAACGGTTTGGAAACCTATCTGGAAATCCGCAAAAGAAGGCCCAATGTAGTGGTTGTTCTCATCACCGGATACTATAAAGACATGAAAGACGAAATTAATATTTTACTGCAGAAAGCGGCCTATACCTGTATCGAGAAACCCATTGAAATTGAAGAATTACTCTTGCTGATCAAAAAAATAGAAACCCAAAAAAAAGCAGGAACATTGGAAAAACCTAAGGATACATGATATGAAGACTGAAAACAGCGACAAAGGCAAAATCATTATTATCGATGACAACCGTGACCTGGCAGAGAATATTGAAGACATACTTGCCGGCAAGGGTTTTGCTATCGGCAAAGCATACACCGGAAAATCGGCCATTGATAAATTTCGGAATGTAAAATATGATCTCGCACTGGTGGATATCAAACTGCCCGATACAGACGGATTGGAATTAATAGAAAAAATCAATAAAATCTCGCCTGCGACCGTATATCTGGTAATTACCGGCTATGAATCATTGACATCTGCAATGAGATCTGTTAAAATTGCCCAGGTTATATCGTATGAAACCAAACCTTTGGATTTTAACAACATTATTCCTCTTATTTCTCAAACACTCGATAAAAAGAAACTGGAGGAAAAATTACAGGAAAGTCAAGACCGTCTCAAATTAATTGCTCAGGTTTCAACCGATCTTATTTATGAATGGGATATACAAACAGACACTCTTGAATGGTTTGGGAATGTTGATGAATATTTAGGTTATAATCCGGGTGAAATTCCCAGGACTATTGAAGGATGGATACAATTGATTCATCCAGACGATCAGAAAAAGCTTTCCAATTCGGTGGAACGGCACAGAACATCAACAGAATCTATTGAAGAAAATTACCGCGTTCATAAAAAGGATGGAACCTGGGTGTTCTGGTCTGATATAGGATCACCAATACTGGATAACAATAATAAACCTGTAAAATGGATCGGTGGCTGTGAAGACATCACCGAGCGCAAGCTAGCAGAGGAAGCTCTTGAGGAAAATGAAGAAAGATACAGACAGATTTATCAATTTTCACCAGATTCGATTATTATTCATGATATGGATATGAATATATTGGATGCCAATAATAAGGCAGTAGAAGAGTTTGGCTATTCAAAATTAGAACTGCTAAAAATGAAGGTTTTTGAATTACATCCCGAAGACGAACTGAAACATTCCAAACATGTGTTGGCTGAAATGAAGAAAGTGAGTGCGTTAAATGTAGAGACAAAGTTCTTGAGGAAAGACGGTTCTATTTTTCTTGCCGAAGCAACTCCCTGCAAATATACGCTTGGAAGTAAACCAATAATTCATGTTGTTATTCGAGACATCACCGAGCGTAAGAAGGCACAAGAAGCGCTTGAAGAAAGCGAGGTAAGATATCGTAATCTTTTTGAGAATTCCAGTGAATTCCTATTCACACTCGATCTGAAAGGTAATTTCACAGATGTAAACAAAGCAGCAGTAACTATTACCGGATTTACAAAATCTGAATTATTAAAAAAGAACTTCAAAGATTACATTCCCAAAAAAGATCATAGAAAACTTTTAATTGCTTTTTCCAAAATGTACAAAACAGGGGAACCGCAACAAGATCTACCTATTGAAGCGATCATGAAAGACGGTTCAATAAAATATTTTGAAACCAGTTTCAGTCTGCTGAAAAAAGAAGGACAGATCATTGGCTTGCAGGGTAGTTCAAAAGATATCACCGAGCGCAAGCAGGCGGAAGAGGCATTAAAAGAAAGCGAAGCAAAGTACAGGAGAGTTTCGGATAACTCGCCTGCCATTCTCTACCAGTTCATGATGGCTCCAGATGGAGGATTTTCTTTTCCATACCTGAGTGATATGGTGGAGACCATTTTTGGCGTCTGCGCAGAAGACGTCATAAAGGCTCCATCAAAACTATTAGACTTTGTACATCCTGATGACAAGGAAATTTTTCATAGAGAAATCATGAGAT